>JBILUV010000071.1:0-14196 GCA_044370825.1 Burkholderiales bacterium
CACCGGCACGCCGCAGACCTCCTCCACCCGCTTGAGATAACGACGCGCCGCCTCTGGCAGCGCGTCGTGATGCTTCACTCCGACCGTGCTCTCGCTCCAACCGGGCATCTCCTCGTAGACTGGCTCGCAGCGGGCGAGTGTCTCGGCGCCGACGGGCAGGATGTCGAACTGCTCACCGTCCACTCGGTAGCCGACGCCGATCTGCAGGCTTTCCATCCCGTCGAGCACATCGAGCTTGGTGACGCAAAGCCCCGATACACCGTTGATCTGCACCGACCGGCGCAGTGCGGCAGCGTCGAACCAGCCGCAGCGGCGCGGACGTCCAGTAGTGGCGCCGAACTCGTTCCCGCGGCTGGCGATGCGCCTGCCGACGTCATCCTCGAGTTCCGTGGGGAAAGGGCCCGAACCAACGCGGGTGGTGTAGGCCTTGGTGATTCCAAGCACGAAATCGAGCATCTGCGGGGCAACTCCCGCCCCAGCGGCAGCTGCGCCGGCGACACAGTTGCTCGAGGTCACGAAAGGATAGGTCCCGTGGTCGACGTCGAGGAGCGTGCCCTGTGCACCCTCGAACAGCAGATGCTCACCACGGCGCGATGCCTCGAACAGCAGCCGCGGCACATCGCCAATCATGGGCTTGATGCGCTCCGCCAGCAGCAGTGTCTCGTCCAGCGTCCGCTGGAAATCGACGGTCTCGGCCTGAAAATAGTGCTTCAGGACGAAGTTGTGGAAATCCAGCAGTTCGCCGAGCTTGGCCGCGAAGCGCTCGCGATGGAACAGGTCCTGCAGCCGCACCGCCCTGCGAGCCACCTTGTCCTCGTAGCAGGGACCGATACCTCTTCCGGTGGTGCCGATCTTGCCGTCGCCCTTGGCGCGCTCGCGGGCCAGATCGAGGGCCACGTGATGCGGCAGGATCACGGGACAGGCCTCGCTGATGGTGAGTCTCCCCAGCACCTCAACCCCGGCCTTGCCCAGCGTGTCGATCTCGTTCAACAGCGCCTGGGGCGACACGACCACGCCATTGCCGATGTAGCAGCGCACGCCCGGCCGCAGGATTCCTGACGGGATCAGGTGCAGCACCGTCTTGGCACCGCCGATGACGAGGGTATGCCCGGCATTGTGCCCACCCTGGAAGCGCACGACGCCCTGGGCGTGATCGGTCAGCCAGTCGACGATCTTGCCCTTGCCCTCGTCACCCCACTGGGTGCCCACCACCACCACATTTCTCGCCATGTTCCGTCCGTCAGTCAAAGTCAGCCGCCCGCTGGACCACCGTCGCGACTGCGCGATTCAATCAGACCTTCCAGAGGCTGACGCGTCTCTGGACACGATACGCCATTCACCGTCGTGGAGGCATAGCCGACGCGCGGCCCCCCCCCCTGTATTCGCCTGCACCAGTTCGCCGGGCAAGGCCACGATGACGACCTCGCCACGCCCGCGCAGTTCATCGATGACACGCACCAGCCCGGCATCCTCCGGGTACGGCGCGTGGATGGGCGTTGGCGTTGCTCCGCCAGCCACAGCAGCCGCGAGTTCGCGCAGATCGAGGCTGAAGCCGGTCGCAGGCCGCGCACGCCCAAAGGCCCGCCCCACCTCGTCGTAACGCCCGCCGCGGGCCAGCGCATTGGCGCTGCCGGGCACGTAGGCGGCGAACACAACGCCGCTGTGGTAGTGATAACCGCGCAGCTCCGCGAGATCGATGAGCAGCGCGTCGACCCGCGATGCCAGCGCCTCCCCGATGCGGCGCAACTGGGCAAGGCAGGCGACCACCTCAGGGTAGGCCGGCAGCACCTCCCGCCCCAGATCGATCACCTCGATGCCGCCGAACAGTTCCGGCAGGCGCAGCACCGCCTCCCGCGTCACCGGAGCCAGCCCCCGGGTGAGGGCGCGCAGTGTCGGCAGGTCCTTGCCCTGCAGGGCATGGAACAACGCCCCCTCGAGTGCGGCATCGACGCCACCGTATCGACAGAGCGCCCGGAACAACCCGACGTGGCCAAGATCGAGATGAACACCGCTGACACCGGCGAGTCGAAGCGCATCCAGCATCAGGCGCTGTATCTCGATGTCGCTCTCCACCCCTGCATGACCGAACAGTTCCGCGCCCATCTGCAACAGCTCGCGCGAACTCGACATCGGGGGCGGCAGGGCGTGCAACACCGTGCCGCAGTAAGCCAGGCGGGTAACACCGGCACGGTTCAGCAGGTGGGCGTCGATGCGCGCCACCTGCGGCGTGATATCCGCGCGCACACCCAGCATGCGGCCGCTCAGCTGGTCCACCAGCTTGAAGGTGCGGAGGTCGAGGTCATGGCCGGTCCCGGTGAGAAGCGACTCGGTGTACTCGATCATGGGCGGCATGACGAGTTCGTAGCCATGGACCACGAAGTGATCGAACAACAGACGCCTGAGCCGCTCCACCCGCGTAGCCTCTGCCGGCAGGACGTCCTCCACGTACTCGGGGAGAACCCAGTTGCGCGTCAGGTCGGACAGCGGGTCAGTCACCATGCACCAGCACCAGCACCATGAGAACAAGACCGACGATCATCGCGCTCAATCCGACGAATCGAAGTTGCCCATCGGACAGCTCCACCAGACGGCGGAACGTGCGTCGCCACGTCGAGGGCGCCAGAAACGGCAACGCGCCCTCCAGCACCAGCATCAACGAGAGCGCGAACAGCACCGTTCCCGTCACTCATCCTCCAGAGCAATCGAACCCACCGCACGACCGGCGCCACCGTCCTTCGAACAAGCCGGGTCTGCCGGACGGTTGCGCACTAGCGCTTCGCGCCGCCGGCACCCCTCATGTACCTGAAGAATTCCGAGGATGGCTCCAGCACGAGAACGTCGCTCTTGTTCCGGAAGCTCTGGCGGTAAGCCTCCAGACTCCGATAGAAGCTGAAGAACTCCGGACTGTCCTTGAACGCGGCCGCATAGATCGCCGAAGCCTTTGCGTCGCCCTCGCCCTTGATGCGCTGGGCGTCACGGTAGGCTTCAGCCACGATGACCTCCCGCTGCCGGTCGGCATCGGCGCGAATCTTCTCGGACTCCTCATAACCCAGCGAACGCAACTGCTTCGCAACCCTCTGCCGTTCGGCCTGCATGCGGCCGTAGACCGACTCGCTGACTTCCTGGGGTAGATCGACCCGCTTCAGGCGCACGTCCATCACTTCGACGCCGATCTTGCGAGCGTCAGAGTCCGCCCGCTCGCGCATCACATTGATGATGACCTCACGCTCGCCCGAGACGACATCGTGAATCGTGCGCTTGCCGAACTCGGCCCTGAGACTGTCATTGACCGTCTGCATAAGCCGGACGCGAGCGCGCTCCTCATCGCCCTGGACACTGACGTAATACTGCTTGACGTCGACAATCCGCCACTTGACGAAGGAATCGACCAGCACGTTCTTCTTCTCCGACGTCAGGAAAAGGTCCGGGTCGTCGGTATCGATGGTCAGGATGCGGGTGTCGAAATAGCGCACTTCATCCACCAGTGGCAGCTTGAAGTACAGGCCCGGCTTTTCCTTGACGCTGACGATCTCGCCAAGCCTGCGCACCAGCGCGCTCTGGCGCTCGTCCACTGTGAACATCGTCAGGCTCAGCCCGACGAGGATCACGATCACACCGATCAGCACGGCGCCAATGGTACGGTTCATCAGCGCATCTCCCTTTCACGGCTGCGGAAAGCGTCACGGGTGCGTGCCGCCGCCTCCGGCGGCGCCACGGGCGCGGGCGTCTGCTGCTCGGGGACCACCTGACCCTTGCCCATCACTTCTGGCACTCCCGCTGCGCTCATCTGCAGTATCTTGTCCAGCGGCAGGAACAGCATGTTGCCGCCCGAGCGCTGATCCACCACCACCTTGCTGGTGGATGACAAAACCTGCTGCATCGTGTCGATGTAGAGCCGGTCGCGGGTGACGCCCGGCGCCTTCTTGTACTCAGCCAGGACGTCCTTGAAGCGGGCGGCCTCACCCTGCGCCGAAGCGATGATGCGCTGCCTGTAACCCTCCGCCTCCTGCATCAGGCGCGCCGCCGTGCCGCGCGCCTTGGGTACCACGTCGTTGGCGTAGGCCTCACCTTCGTTCTTCTGACGCTCCCGGTCCTGGTTGGCCTTCACCGCGTCGGCGAAAGCGGCCTGCACCTGCTCCGGCGGCTGCGCGTTCTGCATCGTGACCTGACTCACGGTGACGCCGGCCTCATAGCGGTCGAGGGTCTCCTGCATCAGACGACGCGCGTTCACGGCAATCTGCTCACGGCCTTCATAGAGCACGAAGTCCATCTTGCTTTTTCCCACGATCTCCCGAATAGCCGACTCGGAGACCTGACGCACCGCGTCCTCGGGGTGGCGGTTCTTGAACAGGAACGCGGTCGGGTCTTTCAGCACGTACTGGACCGCAAACTGCAGATCGACGATGTTCTCGTCATCGGTGAGCATCAGGGATTCCTTGGGCACCTTGCTGCGCACGTCATTGCGGTAGCCCACCTCGACCGTCCTCACGCCCGCGATGTTTACCACCTCGGCCGTCTCGATCGGATAAGGCAGGCGCCAGTGCAGGCCGGGATCAGTCACCTCGACAAACTTGCCAAATCGGAGCACCACGCCTTTCCGACCGGCATCGACGATATAAAACCCGCTCGCCAGCCATACCAGCACTACCAGACCTGCAAGAACCCCGAGCCCACCTCCGAAGGGTCGCTTGCCGCCCTCCCCACCGGGTGGGCCGGAATCGCCCTTCTTACCGAACATGCCGGCGAGCACCTTGTTGAAGCGGCTGAGGATCTCATCCAGATCGGGCGGCCCTTCGCCGCGACGGCGCCCCCATTGGGGATCGTTCAGTGCCATGTCGGTGTCGTTTTCCTTGGTGAATCCTTAGCGCTGCATCGGGCCGGCGAGGCCAGCTCAGGCAGCGACCAGACGACCGTCGGGCGACGCATCGCCCCTGGGTACGGTGAGCTGATCGAAGACAGCTCTGAGGTGATCCAGTCCGGCGCCCGTTAGCGCGCTCAGGCGAATCGCCTGGATCGTACCACACTCATCCCTCTCGACACCGGGCTCCAGCCCAGTCTGGTCGATCTTGTTGTAGACGATGATCTGGCGAACCTGATCGGCCCCAACCTCATTTAACACCTTCTGCACCTCCGTCATCTGGACCACGCGGTCATCGCTGGAGGCGTCCACAACGTGCAACAGAAGGTCCGCGCGTGCGGTCTCGTCCAGCGTGGCCCGGAAAGCCTCGACCAGCGTGTGCGGCAGGTGACGGATGAACCCGACAGTGTCTGACAGCACCACCGGCCCGTTGGCGGTGTGGACACGGCGAGAGGTCGTGTCCAGGGTGGCGAAGAGCTGGTCTGCCGCGTAGGCGCCAGTATGGGTCAGAGCGTTGAAGAGGGTGGACTTGCCGGCGTTGGTGTACCCGACCAGCGATACGGACGGTACCTCATGGCGCTCGCGGGCACGCCGCTGCACCTGCCGTTGGCGCCCCAGACGCTCCAGGCGGTCCTTGAGATATTTGACGCGCTTGCCCAGCAAGCGCCGGTCGGTCTCCAACTGCGTCTCACCCGGACCCCTGAGGCCGATGCCGCCCTTCTGGCGCTCCAGGTGGGTCCAACCCCGGACCAGCCGGGTCGAGAGATGTTCCAACTGGGCGAGTTCGACCTGGAGCTTGCCTTCATGACTCTTGGCACGCTGGGCGAAGATGTCGAGTATCAGGCTGGTGCGGTCCAGCACCCGGCAGGACAGCGTCTTCTCGAGGTTGCGCTCCTGACCTGGCGAGAGTTCGTTGTCGAAGATCACCAGCTCCGCGCCTGTCTCCGACACCGCCGCCGCAATCTCCTGCACCTTTCCGGATCCGGCGTAGGTGGCAGGGTGGGGAGGCTGAAATCGGCCGGACACTTCCCCAACCACGACCAGGCCGGCGCTGCGCGCAAGTTCACGCAGCTCTGCAGCAGACGCCTCCGCATCCGACTGGCCGCGCAACAGACTCACCAGGATTGCCGAATCTCCACCGACCGGACGATCGAACACGCTTCAGTGACCCGACCAGCCAATGGCTTGCGGCAGCCCAGGGACCACCGCGGCCAGATGAAGCTTCCGACCCGCTCTCACTCGGCCGCCGGATCGACCGAGAAGTTGACCGGCCTCGCGGGCACCACAGTGGATATGGCATGCTTGTACACCATCTGGGTGACGGTGTTCTTCAACAGCACCACGTATTGGTCGAAGGACTCGATCTGACCCTGGAGCTTGATGCCGTTGACCAGATAGATCGACACCGGCACATGCTCCTTGCGCAGTGCGTTCAGGAATGGGTCTTGTAGCAACTGCCCTTTACCACTCATCAATGCCTCCTAGTTTCTGCCGGCGGACTTCACCACCCTCGCCCGACGCGGATCCCGATGGATCCGGACGCCACCACGTCCGAATGTACTGCAATCGCCACGCCAAGTTAACCCGGACATTCCTGGCAAGCCGCACGCCCACCTTCCAGACAGCCCCGGCTGGTCGTACCGGCAATCGGCCTGGTGGCCGTCGCAGCCGCCCGCGGGCCCCCTACCCGCCCCGCCCCCCGGAATACGGGTTGCTGCTTAGCTTGAATTCCACCTTCAGCGGCGTGCCCTGCAACTCGAAGAAGTCCACAAAGGCCCGTTCCAGATAGCGTCGGTAACTGTCAGGCACCTGGCCGAGCGAATTGCCGTGGATGATGATCTTCGGCGGATTCATGCCACCCTGATGGGCGTAGCGCAGCTTGGGACGGGAGAAGCCCGTTCTTGGTGGTGCCTGCCGCATCACTGCATCCTGCAAGGCGCGTGTCAGCCGGGGCGTCGGCAGTTTCGCCATGGCTGCCGCATACGCGAGGTCCACCGAACGGAACAAGGCGCCAACACCCTGCCCGCGCAGCGCTGAGATGAAGTGGACCTTTGCAAAGCCGAGGAAGTTCAGCTTGCGGGCATAGTCGCGCTTCACGCGCTCCCGTATCGCCTCGTCCAGCCCTTCCCATTTGTTGATCGCGACCACCAGCGCACGACCGGCTTCGAGGATGAACCCTGCCAGGTGTGCATCCTGCTCGGTCACCTCGGTGCGCGCATCCAGCACGAGGACGACGACGTTGGCATCCTCGATGGACTGCAGTGTCTTGAGCACCGAGAACTTCTCGACCGCCGCCTCCACCCGACCGCGGCGCCGGACACCGGCGGTATCGATGATGGTGTAGGGCCTGCCGCCACGCTCGAACTCGATGTGGATGCTGTCACGAGTGGTGCCGGGCTCATCGAAGGCAATGACCCGCTCCTCGCCCAGAAGGGCGTTGACCAGAGTCGACTTGCCCACGTTGGGCCGCCCGACCACGGCGATCCTGGGATTTGGCGGCGGAGGCGCCTCCTCCTCGACCTGGAATCCGGCGAGCACGAGTTCCATCAACTCGCGCACACCCTCACCATGGGCGGCGGAGATCGCCAGAGGCTCGCCAACCCCGAGTTCGTGGAAGTCGGCAGCCGCGGCATCGCGCGACATGCCCTCCGACTTGTTCACGGCGAGCCAGAGACGGCGGCCGCTGCGGCGCAGTCGCTCGGCCACCACGCGGTCCTGAGGCGACAGCCCGTTTCGGGCATCCACCAGCATGATCACTGCGTCCGCCTCGTCGACTGCCTGCAGGGTCTGACGCGCCATCTCGTGCATGATTCCGGTCTTGGCCACCGGCTCCAGGCCACCCGTATCGACCACGATATAGGGCTTGCCTCCCACGCGACCCTGGCCGTAGTGACGGTCCCGCGTCAAGCCCGGCATGTCGTGGACGATCGCGTCTCGGGTCTTCGTGAGACGGTTGAACAGGGTCGACTTGCCGACATTCGGGCGTCCGACCAGGACCACGGTGGGCTTCATGGCAGGCAGCTGTAGCTCATTCGGTGTGGCATAGGCGCAATCCGGCGTCCCGGGTCGCCATCCGGCGACGGCGCTCCCCGGCTGGAGCGGAGTGACGCAGGGCGGATCCTGCCATCGAGGCCGGAAGAAGTGCGTCGGTCCCGCACATGGGCAACCAGGCCGGGGGCTGCGCTATCGCAGCGTGAGCGCGTAGAGGGATCCTTCACGCGTCTGCACCACGAAATTTCTGTCGCCGACGGCGAGCGGCGCGGCGGTGATCGGGCCACCGTCGGTCGCAATGCGCCCGACGATCTGTCCGTCCTCCTGGTCAAACAGATGCACCTGGCCCTCGAAGTCTCCGACCACCACGTAGCGCCCAACCACTGCCGGGTTCCCGAGGCGTCGGTTGCGCAAAAGGCTCTGTTTCCAGAGGCTGGCGCCTGCTGTCCGGTCAACGGCGTACAGGGTGCCGGCATCGTCCGCGAAGAAGAAGGCGGTGGCTGACTGCGCCATGTCCGTCACGCTCGAGCCATCCCGTGCCCAGGCTGTCGTGCCACGTCCGGCATCGAAGCATCCCACCCGCCCCTGGTAGGCGACGGCGCACACCTGCCCTTCGCGGGCTACGGGTTCCGTGACGACGTCGATGACGCGCTCGAGCTCGGTGTCGCCCTTGGGCGTTGCAATGGGAATCTCCCAGAGCGTGCTGCCGTTCTCCAGACGCAGCGCCACCAGTTTGCCGCCCGGCAGACCGGCGTAGACCGCATCGCCCTCGACGGTAACGCTGAAAGCGCCACGGATAAGCAGCGCCGACTGCTGCGTGGGGATGTACTCCCATCGCCGAGTTCCATCGGCCGCATCGAGCCCTACGATGCGGCTGTCGCCGCTGCGCACCACCACGATCCTTTCCGTGATCACTGGGCGCGCCAGCACTTCCGTACTCACCCGGGCCGACCACTTCGGCCTGCCGTCTGAGGTATCGAACGCCAGCACCTCGCCCTTGCTGGTGGCCACCAGCACGAGGCCGGGTCCGGCAGCGACCCCCCCGGAGAGCATGACGTCCTTGCTGATGTCGCGCTTCCAGACCACCCGGCCCTTCTGACCCGACAGACGCTGCAGCGTGCCCTCGACACCTGCGACGAAGAAATCGCCGTCGTGGAGGGCAGGAGAAAACACATAGGGTCCGGACTCACCGACCGAGGCTTTCCAGGCAACCTTGGGCGTGACCCGCGCCTTGAAGGCCTTGAGCTCGGCAGGTTGGAGCCCGCTGGACGAGCACCCCCCGACCAGGGCGGCCGACACCAGGGCCGCCAGCGCGCCGCGCAGGACGCGGATCACCTGATCCCCAGCGCGTCGCGCTTGATCTCGACGACGTTGCGATACGCCGCCGACTTGGGCAGTTTGTCGAGCGCGATCTGGTAGGCCGCCCTGGCCTCCTCGATCTTGCCCTGCGCCACCAGGACGTCGGCGCGGGCATCGGCAAACAGTGCGGCAAAGGCCTCGCCAGGCGGGGACGCCACTGCCTTCGATGCGTCGTCGAGACGACCCTGGTCGAGCAGCACCGCCGACAACCTGAGATTACCCAGCGCCTTGAGGGACTCGTCCTTCGCATTGCCGGCCACCCACTGCAGAGACTTGGCAGCCTGGTCGCGGTCGCCAGCTTCCGCAGCCACACGAGCGGCCAGCAACGCCCCGCGCGCGGCATGGCTCGTCCCGGGGAAATCGGTGATGAGACGTTTCGCCAGTTCCTCGACCTTACCCTTGTCCCCGGTGCGCATCGCCTCCTCGAGGTCGTAGAACAGGACAGCGGACTTCATGGACTGTTCGTTCTTGTGGTGTCGCCAGCCCTGGATGCCGCCGATGGCCAGCACGAAGACGATCACCGCGGCGATCACCAGCCGGCCGTTGTCCTGCCACCAGGCCTTCAGGGCATCGATGTTTTCCTGCTCTTCGAGATCGTACACAGCCATGAAAGTCAGTCCCTTGCGTTACCGATGAGGGAGGGCAGGTCGGCCGGGGCCACCCTCGCCTGTTCCCGTTGATCGCGCAGCGGCTTGAGCGTCACCAGCCCCGCCGCCACTTCATCCTCGCCAACCATGATCGCAAAGCGCGCGCCGCTCGCGTCGGCACGCTTCATCTGCGATTTGAAACTGCCGCCGCCCATGTGCATGGCCACCGAGACACCTGCGCCGCGCAGCATCTCCGACACCGTCCAGGCGTGCAGCTCCGCCGCCTCGCCGGCCCAGACCAGATAGACGTCCGGCGCGCCCGACGGAATGGCCCGTCCACTCGCCGCCAGCAACGCGAGCAATCGCTCCACCCCCATCGCGAACCCCGCCGCCGCGGCCGACTTGCCCCCGACCTGGGCCACCAGCCCGTCGTAACGCCCGCCAGCGCAGACCGTGCCCTGGGCTCCGAGTTCGGAGGTCACCCACTCGAAAACGGTTCGATTGTAATAGTCGAGACCGCGAACCAGCCGGGTGTTGATGCGGTATTCGATCCCGGCGTGGCGCAGCAAGCGCTGGACCGCCTCGAAATGTCTGAGTGATTCCTCGTCCAGGTCGTCCATCAGCCGGGGGGCCGCCTCGATCAGCGCCTGCATCGCCGGGTTCTTGCTGTCGAGGATGCGCAACGGATTGGTATGAAGCCTGCGGCATGCGTCCTGATCGAGCTCGTCCTGCCGTTGCTCCAGGTAGGACACAAGCCGGGCCCGGTAGCGGGCGCGGGACTCGGGCTCCCCCAGGGTGTTCAGTTCCAGCTCGATTCCTCCGAGACCGAGCTCATGCCACAGGCGCGCGCCCATGACGATCAGTTCGGCATCGACGTCAGGCCCGGCGAGCCCCAGGGCCTCGACGCCGACCTGGTGAAACTGGCGATAACGTCCCTTCTGCGGGCGCTCGTGTCTGAACATCGGGCCCGCGTACCAGACCCTCTGCGGTCCGCCGTAGAGCAGGTTGTGCTGAACCGCGGCGCGGACGCAGGAGGCTGTACCCTCCGGACGCAGCGTCAGCACGTCGCCGTTGAGCCGGTCCGTGAAGGTGAACATCTCCTTCTCGACGATATCGGTGACCTCGCCGATGGAGCGCACGAACAGTTCCGTCCGCTCCAGGATGGGCATGCGTACCTGCCGGTAACCGTAGCTGCGCAGCCAGCCACGCACCGTCTCCTCGAACAACTCCCACAGCGGCGCCTCCTGCGGGAGGACGTCGTTCATGCCCTTCACGGACTGGATCGGTTCACTCATCACGGTTTCCGCATGTTGGCGCCCGGTAGGCGGCGGCGCTGTCGCCGCGGCCTACCGGCTCCCGGGCAGACCGTGCGGCTCGGGGCAACAGTCATCGTCGCTTCCAAAGTTGGTCAGTTCCGGCCGTCCGCGCCGGCGGAGGCCGCAGAGGCTGGCAGCCCGTAGCGATCACGCACGTACTGTTCGACGATCGCCTGGAACTCCTCGGCGATGCGCTCGCCCTTCAACGTCACGGTCTTGCGGCCGTCGACGAACACCGGGGCCACGGGCGTCTCGCCCGAGCCCGGCAGGCTGATGCCGATGTTGGCGTGCTTGCTCTCTCCAGGCCCGTTGACCACGCAACCCATGACTGCCACGTGCATCGTCTCGACTCCGGGATGACGGTCACGCCAGACCGGCATCTGGTCGCGCAGGAAGGTCTGGATGCGCGAGGCCAGTTCCTGGAAGTAGGTGCTGGTGGTGCGTCCGCAGCCCGGACAGGCGATGACCATTGGGGCAAAGCTTCGCAGGCCCATGGTCTGGAGGATCTCCTGGGCGACCACTACCTCGCGCGTGCGATCACCGCCGGGCTCGGGCGTCAGCGACACCCGGATGGTGTCACCGATGCCTTCCTGAAGCAGCACCGCCATGGCGGCCGTCGACGCCACGATACCCTTGGACCCCATCCCGGCCTCGGTAAGACCGAGGTGCAGCGGGTAATCGCAACGCGCCGCCAGATCCCGGTACACACGGATCAGGTCCTGCACACCACTCACCTTCGCCGACAGCACGATGCGGTCGCCGGGCAGGCCCCAGGCCTCGGCCTCGGCTGCGCTCTCCAGCGCGGAGACGATCAGCGCCTCCCGCGTGACTTCCCGCGCGGTGCGCGGCTCCGGCAGGCGCGCGTTGTCGTCCATGAGCCTGGCGAGCACAGACTGATCCAGACTGCCCCAGTTGACACCGATGCGCACCGGTTTGCCGTAACGGCAGGCCATCTCGATCATGGTGGAGAACTGCTCGTCACGCTTGGAGCCCTTGCCGACGTTACCGGGATTGATGCGGTACTTGTCCAGAACCTGGGCACACTCCGGCACCTCCGTAAGCAGCCGGTGGCCGTTGAAATGGAAATCCCCCACGAGTGGCACATCGCAGCCCATCGCGTCGAGCCGGGTGCGTATCAACGGCACCGCGGCCGCAGCCTCGAGGCTGTTGACCGTGACGCGCACGACCTCCGATCCGGCCCGCGCGAGTTCGGACACCTGCCTGACGGTCGCCTCGACATCCGCCGTATCGGTATTGGTCATGGACTGCACCCTCACCGGGGCGTCGCCACCAACCAGCACATGACCGACACGGACCTGGCGGGAACACCGCCGCATCACCGGGTTCGCCTCCATGCTCACTCCAGCGTCACGTGCGCCACCTCGCTCTGCGTGTGGGGCGCCAGATCGACATCGCGCGAGCGGAAGTTCACCCGCACCCCCGAGGAATTGCCGACGGTGAGACGCAGCGGCGGCTGACCACGCACCACGCGTTCGCTACCGGCCGGCCCCATCTGGGAAAACACCACGGCGCCGGAACCGTCGCGCACCTCGACCCAGGAGTCCTGGGTGAAGGCGATCCGCAGGACCGGACCGGCGCCGGCGGCCACCTCTCCCGGGCGGGACGCAAGCGCGGCACCGCTGGTGGACGCGGCCGGCGCCGACTCCGGGAAAGGGGGACGTCCGACGCCATCCTGCCCCTGCGAGGCCGGGACAGGGTTGGCGATGGCAGCACTGGCAGACGGTCCGGCATCGGGTGGCGCGACGTCAGCCCGGGCAGGTGCGGCCACTGGCGGGGGCGCGATGGCGAGATCAACCGGCGTGCCGGTCGTCGTTTCACCCGCGTCCGCTCCCGACGCGCCGCCCTGTGTCTGCTCGCCCATGACGTCACCGGCCGGCACCGTCGCAGCTTCTCCTGGCGTATCAGGGTAAAGGCGTTCGCGGCCAAGGTAGAGCAGCACGGCAGCGACGATGATGAGCCCGACCGTGACCGGCCACCAGCTCTTCCTGGCGCGCGCCGCACCCTCCTCGAATACCGGACCCTGTGTCCCCGAGGTCCAGACAGCGGCACGCCCCTTCTCTGCCTCGGCTGCCCCCGAACCCGGCATCACGGGTCGCGCCGCGGCCACCGCCAGGGTGTCGGCGTCCAGCCCGACGAGGCGGGCGTAGTTGCGTGCGAAACCGCGCACGAACACCGGCCCCGGAAGCGCCTGGTGGTCGCCGCACTCGAGCGCCTCCACCTGCCGCGGCCGCAGCTTGAGCTGGCGGGCCACATCGGACACGGACATACCCATGCCGAGCCGCGCCGCCTTAAGGCGCTCCCCGGGCTCGGATTCGGCGGTCGCGGCGGACATGGCCAGATCGATGGAAACCGGGACACCCTCGAAGGGACGCTCCGGGTCCGGCGTCTCCTGCAGTTCAGTGCTCACGACATCCTGACTCACCTGAAGCGACCCTCGTTGTAAAGGCCGGTTTCGCGAGCCTCGGGAAAACGGGAGCGCAGTTGCGCGCCGTAGGATGACAGACCGGCACGGTCGCCGAGCGCGTGCTCGATGCGGGCTGCGAGCCACAGCGACGCCGCATCCGGGTCTGGATTGGCCTTCATGAAACGATTCATGTATGTCCTTGCCACCGACGGCTGGCCACGGTCGAACTGCAGCGATGCGAGGTTGACCAGAGCCCGTGCCTCACCCGGCCGCGCCCGCAGCGCGCGCTCGAAGTAGTCGAGCGCCGCGGCATCGTCCCCCGCCCGCCTGGAACAGATGCCGGCGTTGACGTAGGCATCCTCCGGCGTTTCGTAGAGCGGATTGCGCAGCGCGGCCAGGAAATAGCGGATGCCCTCGCGCTCGAGCTTGCGATCGCAGAGGAACAGCCCGTAGTTGTTGTTCGCATCCGGATCCTTGGGGTCCAGCTTCAGTGCGCGCTCGAAGCTGGCCTTGGCCTTCGCGTCCTCGCGCAACTGCATGTGCACCAGACCCAGGGTGGTATGGGCCGGGACGTTGGTGGGATCGGCCTTGATGGCCTCCTCGAGTTCCTGCAGCGCCACGCCGAGCCGCCCGATCTGAAGGTAGCTCGCGCCCAGCTCG
>JBILUV010000305.1:0-4026 GCA_044370825.1 Burkholderiales bacterium
AACTGCGCTCCGCTCCCTGGTGCCACTCGGCCCACCTGACGTAGACGCGCAGGCGGCGGTAATCGCCAGGCGCACATGCGTCTGACCAGACCACCGTGACCAGGCGTTGCCGAGCCTCGGTCCGGAACACCAGCAAGGTCATCATCCTGTTGGTGAGAGGGACACCCCGAAGGGTGGCGTTCGGAGCGTGGCCGTCACCCATGTGCAGTCGCGCCCGGCCATCGGCCGCCAGTTCCACGCTGGCGACGCGGTTACGCCCCCGTCCGCTCCGATGCGTGGCGATGTGCCACCCTCCCCAGCCCAGCATGCCGGCGCACATAGCCGCTGCCAGGGCTAGCTCAAGCCCGAGCACCCATGGCACCAGGGCAGCGGTGCCATGAACGGCCAGCATCAACCAGATGAAGCGTCGGGAGACACCAGGGACGACCCCGCAGACCGGCGCATTCACCGGAGCCATCCGCCCTCCCTGGCGAACACCAGCGGTCGGCGCCCCCGCGCGCACGCCGTGTTCCTATAATGCCGGACTCGTTCACGTTTCATGGCACCACAATGCTCGCATCCCAAAAGCCTGAGGAACAGACCCTGCCCGCCGTGACAACGCCCCCACCCGCGGCCCGCCTCCGCCCCGAACTCGGCTGCATCCTCCTTTCCGGTGCGGACGCGACCACCTTCCTGAACGGCCAGTTCACGAGCGACCTCGCTTCCCTGCCGGATGAGGCATGGTCATGGGCCGGATACTGCTCGCCCAAGGGCAGGCTGCTCGCCACGGTGCGGGCCGGGCGCCAGGGCGCCGACTGGGCACTGCAGGCGCCCGCAGCGATCGCCACGGATCTGGCGGCGAGACTGCGCCGCTTCGTGCTGCGCGCGAAAGTCACTGTGGCGTCTGCCTCCGAGGCACGCGCCTGCATCGAGTACCCGCCGGGGCGGTTGCAGCCGCACGCGTCCGCCGCCCTGCGAGCGGGCGGGTTCACGATGGATGCCGACAAGGCAGTTTTTGCGCTCGCAGATGGCAGTCTTGTGACTCACGGCCAGCCGGATTCAGACCTCCCGCCCGGCCGGGAAGACTGGCTGTCCGACGTGCAGGCGGCGGCGCCCTGGATCCTCCCCGGGGCTGAGGAATCCTTCGTTCCCCAGATGGTCGATCTCGAGCGCATCGGCGGGGTGAGTTTCACCAAGGGCTGCTATCCCGGGCAGGAGGTGGTGGCACGCTCCCAACACCTTGGCGAAGTGCGTCGCCGCCTGCATCGCGTCCGCATGGGCGACGGGTTGCCCCCCACGCCCGGTCAGGCGGTGCGCACCCGCGCCGGGGATGCCGCCGTGGGCAGCATGCTGTACGGTGCTGTCCATCCCTCCGGCAGCATCATCGGCCTGGCAGTGCTGGATGTCTCCCTCGCGGCCAGAGAGATCCTGTGTCTCGGGGACGGCCGCGTGCTCGCCGAGGTCCAGCGCCTGTATCCGGCAGGCTGAAATGGCGACCCACTGTTACGTTTACTACCGTATCGACCCGGCACAAGCGATCGAGGCTGCAGAGGCAGTGAAGGGCGCCCAGGAGGATCTTCGGCGGCGTACCGGCGTGGTCGGGCGCCGCCTGCGCCGTGCTGACGACACCACGACCTGGATGGAGATCTACGAGAACATCGCAGACCGCCGCTCCTTCGAGGACTGCCTCGGCGCCCTGGTCAGCGAACATCACCTGGAACGCTGGCTGGCGCCCGCGTCCCGCCGTCATCTCGAATGCTTCCAGGACTGAGCAACCGTGTGCCTCGTGATGCTTGCCCTGGGACAGCACCCGCGCTACTCGCTGATCCTTGCCGCCAACCGGGACGAGTACCACGCCAGACCGAGTGCAGCGCTGCACGCCTGGTCTGACAAGCCTGGCATCCTCGGCGGCCGTGATCTCGAGAAGGGTGGTTCGTGGCTTGCCGCGGCACGTCGCGGCGCACTGGCCGTGGTCACCAATGTGCGCGATCCCGCCAGACGCGTCAGCGGTGGTCCCTCCCGCGGCGACCTCGTGAGCGATTTCCTTGGCGACGATGCCGCCCTGGCGGCACGCTACGTGCCCGGTCGTTGCGCCCCTTCTCTGGGCTATGACGGTTTCAACCTCATCGCTGTCGACCACAGCGGCGCGTGGTACGGATCCAACCGGGGCGACTTGCGCCAACTGCACGCGGGCGTGCACGGTCTGAGCAACCACCTGCTCGACACCGACTGGCCCAAGGTCCGGCGGCTGCGGGCGGCGATGTGCCAGGTGCTCGAAGCGTGTCATCCGTCACCGGGCGGAGCTCTGATGCTGGCGCTGGCGGACCGCGCGGCCGTGCCCGACGAGCAGTTGCCGGCGACCGGCGTGCCACTCGAATGGGAACGTCGCCTGGGCCCGCCATTCATCATCTCTCCGGACTACGGCACCCGTTGCAGCAGCATCGTCCTGATCGATCACGACGGCCTGCTAACGCTGATCGAGCACAGCTTCGATCCGCAGGGGAGCCTCACGGCGACCGTGGAACTGTCCATCCAGCTTGAACGGGCGCCCGGGCCGTGGCCGACGGCGGCATGAATCACCGGGCAGACCCGATGTACCGGCGCGCCCGATACTGGTGCAGCGGCATCCCGCAACGGCTGGCCAAGGGCTGGCCCTCATCCCGCCAGGCCGAGACTCATCGCGCGATGGCGTATTCCCGCGTCGTCGAATTCCGGCCCGTAAGCGACGAAACCGAGCCTCGCGTAGAACCCGAGCACGGCCACCTGGGCGTTGAGGTGCACCATGGCGTACCCACGTCGCCGCGCCTCCCCCACGAGGCGCATCACCAGGGCGCTGCCCACCCCGGCACGACGCCACGACGGCAGCACGGCCACACGGCCGATGTGACTGTCGGCCAACAGGCGTGCGGTACCGACCGGCCGCTGCTCGCAATCGCTGGCGAGTGCGTGCAGACTGCTGCCATCCTCCGCATCCCACTCGAGATTCTCGGGCACCCCCTGCTCCTCGATGAAGACACGGCGGCGCACCAGCGCGGCACCAGGCGCAGCCCACGTCCAGTCCCCGACACCCACCGCGAAACCCCCTCCTGAGCGCATGACAAGCCTCCTCGCATCCGACCCGGCAACCCGCAGCGTTCCCCCGGGATCCTGGAACGACGTCACGGCCGCCGACTGTAGCTCCGAACTCGAGCTTCGTGCCCTGGTGTCGCGCTGGATCGGCGCCGACCCCGCCATGGCGTTGCACGGCGGCGGCAACACCTCGCTGAAGTCGCACTGGCGCGATGGCCGGCCCTGCCTGCACGTCAAGGGTAGCGGCGCCGATCTCGCGGAGGTCACGGTGCGGGACTTCGCCACCGTCGACCTGACGGGAGCGCGGGCCGTGCTGGATGCAGGCACCGACCTCGACAACGAGGCGCTGGCGCAGGCGCTCGCCCCACTGATGCTGGAGGCGACCTCGCCCCGCCCGTCCATCGAGACCCTGATGCACGCAGCCCTGCCCCACCGACACGTGGAGCACACCCACGCCGACGACGTGCTGGCGGTGATCAACACTTCGGATGGAGGGCGACTGGCGCGCGAGGTGTTCGGCGACGTCGCCCCGCTGGTGCCTTTCCGGCACTCCGGTTTTGCACTCGCCGCGGCCTGCGCCGACGTGTGGCGACGCCAGCACTCCGATCACACCATCGGCCTGCTGCTCGCCTTCCACGGCGTGGTGGCCTTCGGAGACTCCGCCCGGCAGTCCTTCGAGCGGCTCTACCGGCTGGCCGGGATGGCGCGCGAGTACCTCCGCGAACAGGACGCCTGGGACCTGCCCCGCGCCGAGCCACCAGCACGGACCTGGCCGCAGGCCTTGCGCCTGCTGGCGCTGCGCCAGGCGCTGTCCCGGGAGGCCGGATTCCCCATGGTGCTGCATGTCGACGACAGCCCGGAATGCCTCGCCTTCTGCCAGCGGCCCGATCTCGCCATCATCTCCCTGCAGGGGCCGCCCACACCGCAGCACGCAGTATTCACAAAGCGTCTCCCGGCCCTCGGGCTCGACGCGGCATG
>JBILUV010000083.1:0-13408 GCA_044370825.1 Burkholderiales bacterium
GATGGACTTCTCGATCAGATCCTCCACCAGACTCTCGAGCTTGGCGCGGGTGATCTTCAGCGCCAGGTGCTTCGGCCCGCTGGCATCGGCGGTGATGTAGGGCAGATTGACCTCCGTCTGCTGCGACGAGGAAAGCTCGATCTTCGCCTTCTCCGCAGCCTCCTTCAGCCGCTGCAGGGCGAGCACGTCCTTGGACAGGTCGACCCCCTGCTCCTTCCTGAACTCCCCGATGATGTACTCGATGATGCGGTGGTCGAAGTCCTCGCCACCGAGGAAGGTGTCCCCGTTGGTGGCCAGCACCTCGAACTGCTTCTCGCCATCGACGTCCGCGATCTCGATGATCGACACGTCGAAGGTGCCGCCGCCGAGGTCGTAGACCGCGATCTTGCGATCTTTCCCACCGGCCTTGTCCATGCCGAAGGCGAGCGCCGCCGCGGTCGGTTCGTTGATGATCCGCTTCACCTCGAGGCCGGCGATGCGGCCGGCGTCCTTGGTCGCCTGGCGCTGCGAGTCGTTGAAGTAGGCCGGCACCGTGATGACTGCCTCGGTGACCGGTTCGCCGAGGTAGTCCTCGGCGGTCTTCTTCATCTTCATAAGCACCTGGGCCGATACTTCGGGCGGGGCGATCGGCTTGTCGCGCACGCTCACCCAGGCGTCACCGTTCTTGTTCTCGACGATGGCGTAGGGCATGAGCTTGAGCGCCTTTTGCACCTCGCCTTCCTTGAAGCGGCGGCCGATCAGGCGCTTGACCGCGTACAGCGTGTTGCGCGGGTTGGTGACGGCCTGGCGCTTGGCTGGAGCGCCGGTGAGGATCTCGCCATCCTCGGCGTAGGCGACGATGGACGGGGTGGTGCGTGTTCCTTCGGAGTTCTCGATCACCTTGGCCTGGCCGTTCTCCATGATGGCCACGCAGGAATTCGTAGTGCCGAGGTCGATGCCGATGATCTTTGCCATGATGTGTTTCCGCTGGAATGGTTGGTGTTCGGATGTAGGCTAGATGAGGATGGGCGACGGCGATTCAAGCCTCGCGGGCCTTCGCCACGGCAACCATCGCCGGGCGCAGCACGCGGTCGTGCAGCAGATAGCCTTTCTGGAAGACCTGGGCGACGGTGTTGGGTGGCAGCTCGGACTCGACCAGGCTCATGGCCTGGTGGCGATGGGGGTCGAACTTCTCCTGCACCGGGTTGACCTCCCTGACGCCGAATTTCTCGAACACCGAGGTGAGCTGGCGCAGGGTGATCTCGACGCCCTCGCGCACGTTCTCCAGGGTGGCACTTCCGACGCCGAGCGCGGCTTCCAGGCTGTCGCGCACGGCCAGCAGTTCGGTGGAGAAGCCCTCGACGGCGAACTTGTGGGCCTTGGCGACGTCTTCCTGGGCGCGGCGGCGGATGTTCTCCGTCTCGGCCTTGGCGCGCAGCCAGGCGTCGTGGTGCTCGGCGGCCTGGAGCTCGGCCTGGCGCAGCAACTCCTCGAAGCTGGGCATGATCTCGGGTTGCGGGTCTGCGGCGGTGGCCGGGCTGCTGGCCGCTGCGCCGGCGGGATCGTGTTGTTCCGACATCGGATTTCCTGGCGTTGGATAGGCAAACCTCGCGTAAATGGGGCCCGGCGGAGGGATTTCAAGGGGGTATCGTGAAAGGTCACATGATTGCGGCCGCGGTCTGGCTCGGTCTGGTGGGCGTCGGTTACGTCGCCTTCGAGCGGTTGTCGGCGCCGCAGGCGGAGTTGGTCGACTGCCAGCAGGGCCGGGATGGCGCGGAGATCGTGGTCGGGGCCTCGCGAGACGGGCATTTCTACATCGACGGCGAGCTCAACGGCACGCCGCTGCGTTTCATGGTCGACACCGGCGCCAGCTACGTCGCCGTCGACCGCGACGTCGCCGCGCAGGCCGGTGTGCGCGGCGGCCAGCCAGCGCTGTTCAACACCGCGGCCGGTCAGGTAGAAGGTCTGGTGGTGCGCGGCCAGCGGCTGCGCCTGGGTTGCCTGCAATTGCCGGAGGTGGTGGTCGCGGTCAATCCGGGGCTCGGCCCCGTGGGTCTGCTCGGGCAGAACGTGCTGCGGCGCTTCGAGGTGGTGCAGACCCGCGACCAGTTGCGGCTGCGTGCCCGACCGGCGGGCGGCTGATCCGGCGCCGGGCCGGTCAGACCCGTTCGAACACCACCGCGTCCAGGGCGACGCAGCCTGCCCCCAGGCTGCCCACCAGCACCGGATTCAGGTCCAGGCTGGCAATGGCGCAGCCCGGCGCCGCCATCAGATGGCCGACGGCGGCGGCCGCGCGGCAGAAGGCCTCCGAGTCCAGGGGCGCTTCGCCCCGCACCCCGCCGAGCAGGGGCGCCAGCCGCAGGCGCGACAGCGCGCGGACCACGTCGTCCTCGTCGAAGGGCGGCAGCAGCAGGGCCGTGTCGGGCAGTGCCTCGACGTATTTGCCACCGTCCCCCACCACCACCACTGGGCCGAACACCGGATCGACGTGCGCCCCGATCATCAGCTCGCGCCGGCCGCTTGCCATGGCCGCCACCAGAACGCCGTCGAAGGCGTGGCCGTGGGTGGCCAGGGTTCCGGCCATTCGCGCGAAGGCCTCGCCCACCTCGCCCGCAGTGCGCAGCCCCAGGGCGACCAGCCCGAACTCCGACTTGTGCGCCACGTCGCGAGAGCAGCCCTTCACCGCCACCGGTGCGCCCAGGGCCGCGAGCGCCGCGACCGCCTCCTCGGCGCTGCGGCACAGCCGGTGCGCCACCACCGGCACGCCGGCGGCCTGCAGCCGCGCGAGGCTGTCGGCCTCGTTGAGCATCCGCGCGGGAGCCTCCGTGTTGGCGGCGCGCACCGGCAGCGTGGGCCGCGCGTTGCCCATGCGCTCGTGGTGGGCGACGAACTGCACCAGCGCCTGGACCGCCTCGGCCTCGGTCTGGAACACCGGCAGCCCACGGGCCTTGAACGGCGCCGCCACCTCGTCCTGGGTGATGGCGGCCACCGTGGGCTTGCCTGTGGTCTCGGCGAAGGCGGCCGTGTCGCGCGCAAAGGCCTCGACGTCGTAGGCGGCGCCGGCCACCGGGATGCCGATCAGAAAGGCGTCCGCGGCCGGGTCGCGCGCCACCACGGGCAGGATGGCGCCGAACAGGCCGCTGTTGGTCAGCAGGGCGGCGGTCAGGTCGATCGGATTGGTGCTGGTGGCGAAGGAAGGGAGGATCGCGGCCAGCTCGGCCTTCGTCTCCGTGGCCAGGGTGGCGATGGGCATGCCTGCGCGGGTGGCGGCGTCGGCGGCCATCACGCACACCGCCCCCGAGTTGCTGATCGCCACCAGGCGGCGCCCGCCGGGGGTCCAGCCTTTCAGGTAGAGCTCGGTGGCGTGGGCCAGCTCGCGCAGGTCGTTGGCGCGCCAGATGCCGTGGCGCTCGAGGAAGGCGTCCACCACCCGGTCCTCGTTGGCGAGCGCGCCGGTGTGGGACCGCGCCGCCTGCTGGCCGGCGCTGGTGCGCCCGGACTTGAGCGCCACGATGGGCAGATTGCGCTCCCGGGCGATGCGCGCCGCCTCGGCCAGGGCGGCGGCGTCCGGGATGCTCTCCAGGTACATCAGGATCAGCTGCAGTTCCGGGTCGCGCGCCATTTCGGCCGCCAGCTCCGCCACCGTGACGTCGCAGTCGTTGCCCGTGGCGTGGGCGTAGCGCACGCCGATGCCGCGCCGGCGCAGCATGCAGTAGGGCACCACGCTCATGGCGCCGCTCTGGCTCACCACGCCGACCGGACCGTCCATCGGCGGCACCTCGAGGAACATGGACGAGAACGACAGCACCGCGCCGGTGCCGAAATTGGCCAGCCCCTGGGAGTTCGGACCCACCACCCGCATGCCGGCGGCGCGCGCCAGTTCGCGCATGCGCTGCTCGCCACGGCGGCCGTCCTCGGTGCCGGTCTCGCCGAAGCCGGAACTCATCACCACACACAGCTTCACGCCCGCGGCGGCGCAGGTCTGCACTGCCGCCACGGCCGCCTCGCCAGGCACTGCGACGATGGCCGCTTCCGGGACTTCCGGGAGCGCCTCCAGAGACGGTGCGGTGAGGAAGCCCTGGGTCTCGGTGCGCTTGGGGTTGATGCCGTACACACGGCCACGAAACCCGTGCTTCGCCAGATAGTGCAGCGGCCGTCCGCCGATCTTGTCCGGGTTGTCGGAGGCGCCGAACACGACGACGGATTCAGGGGCGTGGGCGGCGCGCAGCGGGGTGCTCATGATGTTGCTCGGGAATGTGGAGGGCTGGGAGAGTAGCCGCAGACGGCGCCGCCGCGAAGCGGCCCGGCGCCGGCGGGGAGGTGCCGTGGCTCAGGCGCGCGAGAAGCGCGGCACCAGGCGCTCGCCGAAGGCGACGAAATTGACCCGAACCCGCTCGCCGATGGCGACGCCCTCGTCCACGTGTGCCATCACCCGCACACCCTCGTCGAGGTCCACCAATCCGATGCACCAGGGCGCGTGGGCGCGCAGGGCCTCGCTCGGGGCGCGGGCCACGCGCGTCACGGCGTGCAGCGCGCCGGTGCCGGCGGCGGGCAGCAGCGCCGGGTCTGCCGCGCCGCAGGCCGGGCAGAAGCCGCGGCGAAAGGCCCAGACGTGCCGGCAGGCGCCGCAGCGCTGGTAGGTGATCCCGGCAGTGCCCTCGGTCCAGTCCGGTAGCGTCTCGTTCGGGGTCATGGGCGGTTCTCCAGGACCAGACTCACATGCGACGACAGCACGCCGCCGTCGCCGTGCAACAGCGCCAGGGCCGGCTGCGCGACCTGACGGTCGCCGGCGCGCCCGGTCATCTGCAACTGCGTCTCCACCAGATGTGCCATCGCACCGCCGACCCCGCAATGGCCGTAGGAGAGCAGGCCGCCGTGGGTGTTGAGCGGCACGGCGCCGGCGCGCGAAAAGTGACCGGCGCGCGCCAGGGCACCGGCAGCGCCGCGCGGCGCCAGGCCGATCTCCTCGAGCAGGATGGTCAGGGTGATGGTGAAGCTGTCGTAGATCGCGGCATAGCCGACATCGGCCAGCGCCACGCCTGCCGTCTCCAGCGCGCGACGGCTGGACTCGGCGGCGCCGAAGCGTGTCAGGCTGGGCGCGGCGCTCACGTGCTGGTGGGTGTGGGCCTGCGCGGTGCCGCGGATGCACACCGCGTGCCGGCTGACGGGTTCGCGGCTCACCACGAAGGCGGCGCCACCATCGGACACCGGGCAGCAATCGAGCAGCTTGAGCGGAGAGGCCACCGGCTTCGAGGCCAGCACGTCGGCCTCCGTCACCGGTTCGCGGAACTGGGCGCCCGGATGAGTCGCGGCGTGTGCGCGCATCAGCACCGCCAGCGCCGCGAAGTCGGCCTCGGTGGTGCCGTGCTCGTGCATGTAGCGCGACGCCACCAGCCCGTAGTAGGCCGGGATGGTCGCGCCCAGCGGCACCTCGTACACCGGATGCCCGACCTGGGCCAGGGTCTGCACCGCGCTGTCCCGGCTCTGTCCGGTCAGGCGGTTCTCGCCCGCCACCACGAGCACGTGCCGCGCGAGCCCGGCCTCGACCACGTGGTGCCCCAGCATCGCCATGGCGAAGCCGGTGGCCCCGCCGAGCTGGATGGCATGCGCATACGCCGGTCGCAGCCCGAAGTGCTCGGCGAACAGCGTCGACAGCATCAGGTGCGGAAAGGTGGTCGAGTAGCCCGTCAGCAGGCCATCGACCTCCGCCCGCACCAGCCCCGCATCCTCCAGCGCCGCCGTCGCCGCCAGACTCATCAGGTCCAGCGTGCTCCGCCCCGGATGCTTCCCGAAAGGCGTCAGCCCGACGCCGCTGATCCAACTCATGCAGCCCCCCCAAATGCCGGCGAGTCTACCCCCATTCGGGGTCAGACCAAGTTAACTGTATGAAACTAATGGAAAGATGCGGCCGAAAACGGGGTGTTTTGAAGCTTAAAAGGCCATTTTCGACCCCAAAATCGAACGGGCGCGTCCGGCACCGCCGTGACGGCCTCAAGTGGCCAAAGCGGGGACCGTAAACACCCAAAGATGCGAACTTTGCATTCGCGCCTATCGACGTCGGGGCAGTCCCGCCCCAAGGAGATTCGAATGAGCAAAACCACGACCGCCGCCTCGCTCGCTCTGGCCCTCGGTACCGCCATGACCCTCGCCGCAGTACCTGTCGCCGCTTGGGCGAATGGCAAGGAGAAGTGCTACGGCGTCGCCCTCAAGGGCAAGAACGACTGCAAGGCCGGCCCCGGCACCTCCTGCGCCGGAACCTCGGTGCGCGACCATCAGGGCAACGCGTGGTCCAAAGTGCCCCAAGGCACCTGCGAGGCAACGGTCTCCAGGACCTCGCCCACGGGCATGGGCCAGCGGACGGAGTTCCAGGAAAAGGGCTGATGCGTTTCCGCCAGGCCTTCGCCGGTCCGGTCCATGCTGCCTGAGGCCTGTGGCGTCGGGCTGAAGCCGGCGTTCTTCCGGACGATCCTCGAGACGAGGCCGACGGTCGGCTTTTTCGAGATCCATGCCGAGAACTACATGGTGCCCGGCGGCCCGCTGCACCATCACCTCGAACGCATCCGGGCCGACTATCCCCTCTCGATCCATGGCGTCGGCCTGTCCATTGGTGGAGAGGGCGCTCTGGATGAATGCCATCTCGACCGGCTCGCGATGCTTCTCGACCGCTACCAGCCGGAATCCTTCTCCGAGCATCTCGCCTGGTCCGGCCATGACGGCGTCTTCTTCAACGACCTGCTGCCGGCGCCGTACCACCCGGGCACGCTGCGGCGCGTGTGCGAGCACATCGACCGGGTGCATGAGCGCCTCGGCCGGCGCATGCTGCTCGAGAACCCGGCGACCTACTTCGAATTCGAGGACTCGACGCTGGCCGAGGCCGACTTCATCTCGGAGGTCGTAAAGCGGACCGGTTGCGGTCTGCTGCTCGACGTGAGCAACGCCCACATCTCCTGCGTCAATCACCATCGCGACGCCCGTGAATACCTGCGCGCCCTGCCGCTCGCGGCTGTCGGCGAGATCCACCTGGCGGGCTTCTCCGAGGACGTGGACGCGGCTGGTGCCCCGCTGCTGCTCGACAGCCATGGTGCGCCCGTGGCCGACGAGGTCTGGGCGTTCTACGACGATGCCCTGTCCCTCGTGGGTGCGAAGCCGACGCTGATCGAGCGCGACAACGACATACCGTCACTGCCGGTGCTGATTGCCGAGGCGCGCCAGGCCGAAGCCCTCATGGACCGCCACGCGCGGCAGGTCGCATGAGCGTCCAGGCCGACTTTGCCGCCGCGCTGTCTGCGCCGGCTGGTGCGTGCCCCGCCGGCCTCAGGACCTGGAACGGTTCCGATCCCGCCAGGCGCTTCGGCATCCATCGCAACAACGTCATCGTCTCGCGGGTGGAGGCGCTGGCGGACACGTTTCCAGTCGTGCAGTCACTGGTCGGCGCGGATTTCTTCCAGGCCATGGCGCGCGAATTCGTCCCTCTGTCGCCGCCGCGATCCCCGGTGCTGGCCGAGTACGGCGCGGACTTCGCCGAATTCGTGGCCGCTTTTCCGCCCGTGGCGGCGCTGCCCTACCTCGCCGACCTCGCGCGTCTCGAGTGGATGCGCGTCGAGGCCCTGCATGCGGCGGACGCCGCGCCCCTGCCGCCGGCGGAACTGGCCACCCTGCTGGCCCGGGCGGAACGCCTGCCGGGCACGTTATTCGTCTTGCACCCTGCGCTGCGCACGCTGCGTTCGATCCATCCGGTGGTCTCGCTGTGGGCTGCGCACCAGACCGACGATCCGGCGGCCGCGCTGCAGCGCATCGACCTCGCGTGTGGCGAAGCCGCCGTGCTGGTGCGACCTGCGCTCGCAGTGGATGTCATTCCGGTGGAACCGGGGGCCGCCGCGTTCATCGCCCGCTTGCAGGCTGGTCTGCCTCTTGGCGCGGCCATCGACGCAGAGGCGTTCGACCTGCCGGCGGCACTGGCCCTGCTGATCCGACATGACGCCCTGTCGGGCATCCGGGCCGCGGAGGACGGACGGTGACATCTCGACCGGTCGCGGCTGACCGCTGGATTCCGGAGCACTGAGCGCCATGGCACACCTGTCGATACGCATTCGGCTGATTCTGGCATTCGGCCTGCTGCTCACCTTGCTGCTGCCCGTGTCGGTGGTGGCGCTGGTACGTTTCGATACGCTCGAGCTGAGAATCAATCAGTTCGTGGACCACCACGCCCGCATCGCCTTCCTCGCCCAGCGGGCCAACCAGCATGCCCAGCATGCCACCCTGAATCTGCTGCGGCTGCTGCAAACACCGGATCGCGAACAGCGCGTGCCGCTGTACCTGACCATGGACCAGGCACTCGCCGATTCCGATGCCGCCGTCCGCGCTCTCGAGCGCGACGCTTCGATGAACGTCGGCAGTGCGGAGATCGTGAACCTGGTGAAAGCGCGCACCGCCTACGAGGCGTCGTTCCAGCAGACCGTCGAGTTGATCGAACTGGAAGGCCTGGCGGCGGCACGCCGTCATTTCGAGACCGAGACCGATGCTTCGCTGACCCGTCTGTTGGGTGCGACACTCGCGATTGCCCGTCAGCAGCAGGAAAGCCTGCACGCCGAGGTGGCGCGTCTCGAGTCCGATGCGGCGCAGGCGCGATGGCTGGTGATCGGACTGGCGCTGGGCGCCCTGCTTTTGGGCGGCACGCTCGCGGTGCTGATCGCGCGCAGCATCGCGCGGCGGGTGAGCCTGGCGGCAGAGGTGGCCAGGACCATCGCGAAAGGCAACTACGCAATCCCCGTCCCGCCGGGCAAGGGCCCCGAGATCGGCGTGCTGATGAGCGCGCTCGACACGATGCGGGGGAGCATCGCCTACCGCGAGAAACGCATTCTCGAGCTGGCCTACACCGACACGCTCACGGGGCTGCCCAATCGCACGCGCTTCCTTGAGGTGTTCGCCGAGACCATCGGCGCAGGTGGGGGGGCGCTGATGGTGATGGATGTCGACCGGTTCGCGGCTATCAACAATGCCCTGGGGCCGGGGATCGGCGACCGGATGCTGCGTGAAATCGGCCAGCGCCTGTGCATGGTGATTCCAGATGGCAGCTTTGTCGCCCGGCTCGGTGGCGACGTATTCGCCGTTCTGGCGCAGGGCATCGACCGGCCCGCGGCCTGCGAGCTGGTCGGGAAGACGCTGGCCCGGATGCGCGAACCGATGCACATCGACGGGCAGCGGCTCGACGTCGAGACCAGCTTCGCCATCGTGCTGTTTCCCGACGACGGCGCATCGGTGACCGCGCTTTTGCGTCGCGCCGATCTTGCCATGACGCTCGCCAAGCGCCGCCATGACGGGCATGCCTTCGGCGCAGACGTCTCCGACGAGCCCGCCCATGAGCAGCTCGCCCTGATCGGAGAGATGCGCGAGGCGCTCGCCCGCGAAGAGTTCGTCGCGTTCCTTCAGCCGAAGGTCGACCTGGCCAGCGGCCGCATCAAGGGGGTCGAGGCCTTGCTGCGCTGGCGGCATCCGACCAGGGGGCTGGTGCCGCCCGGCCGCTTCATCCCGTTTGCCGAGCAGACCGGCTTCATCCGCGAGATCACCCCCTGGCTGCTCCGCCATGTGGTGCACAAGGCGGCCGAGTGGCACCGCGCCGGGCTGGATATCGTTGCGTCGGTGAATCTGTCCACCCTCGATCTTTCCGGCCCGACGCTGGTGAGCTACGTCGGTCGTCTGCTCGAGGAGCGGGGTCTGCCCGCACACCTGCTGTGTCTCGAAATCACCGAGAGCGCGCTGATGGACGATCCCGAGGCGGCCCTGCGCCATCTCGGTGAACTCGCCGCCCTCGGCGTGCGACTGTCGATCGACGACTATGGCTCCGGTCAGGCATCGCTGGCCTACGTACAGCAACTGCCGGTACACGAGCTGAAGATCGATCGCGTCTTCGTCGACAAGGTCGATCAGCGGCCGAAGAACGCCGCGATCGTGCGATCGACCATCCTGCTGTGCCGAGAGCTGGGGCTGAGTGTGGTCGCCGAAGGCGCGGAGACGCAGGAAGAAGTCGCCTGGCTGGCGCGCAACGCCTGTGACATCGTGCAGGGGTACGGCATCGCCAGACCCATGCCGGCCGAGGACTTCATCGACTGGGCCGCAAAGTGGGACGCCGCGTTGCCCGGCGCCCGGGCGATGCCTGTCCTCGATCCGGCGGGCTTCCAGCTGACCCAGGCGGCATAGCCCGGCTGTTCCAGCTGGTCGCGGGCGAGGCGCTGCGTGCCTGCACCGCGACCCTCCCTGGCGCCGGGCCGGATTCTGCCGCCGTCTCCCTGTCAGTACAGCGCCTGCATGTCCTGGCGTCGGTCGTTCGAGGCCATGCGGCCGTCCCGTACCAGCAAGGCCTCGAATTCCGCCACCGGGACCGGCTTGCTGTAGAGGAAGCCCTGGTAGATATTGCAGCGCAGCCGGCGCAGCTCGGCGAGCTGGCCCTCGGTCTCCACGCCCTCGGCCACCACCTTCAGGTTCAGGGCGCGTCCCATGGCGATCACGGCGCCGACGATGGCGAGCGAGTCCTTGCCGCCCGGCAGCTGCATCACGAAGCTGCGGTCGATCTTGAGTTCGTCGATGGGCAGGCGGCGCAGGTAGGCGAGCGAGGAATAGCCGGTGCCGAAGTCGTCGATCGACAGCCGCACGCCGAGGCCGCGCAGGGCGTTGAGCAGGGCCAGGGTCCCGTCGAGGTCCTCCATCAACTGGCTCTCGGTGAGCTCCAGCACCAGCATCGACGGGTCGGTACGCATCAGCGCCACCACCTGCTTGACGTCGCGCAGGATGGCCGAGCGCTTGAACTGGGCGGCCGAAACGTTCACCGACACCGACACCGGCGGCAGCCCGGCGTCGTGCCAGCGGCGTATCTGGCGCCCGGCCTCGAACAGCACCCACCGCCCGATGTCGCCGATCATGCCGGTCTCCTCGGCCAGCGGGATGAACTGGGCCGGGCTCACCATGCCGCGCTCCGGATGGCGCCAGCGCAGCAGGGCTTCGGCGCCTGTGAGGAAGCCGCTGCTGACCTCGATCTTGGGCTGGTAGTACAACTCGAGTTCGCGGCGCTCGATGGCCTGACGCAGGTCGGTCTCGAGGGCGACGCGCTCCATGGCGCGGGCGTTGAAGTCGGCGGAGAAGAAGGCGTGGCTGTCCGGCCCGCGCTTCTTCGCCTGGTACATCGCGATCTCGGCATGCTTGAGCAGCGTGGCCGCATCGGCCGCGTCCACCGGGTACATCGCCACCCCGACGCATGCCGACAGGCGCAGCGGCGGGTGCTTGTCGTCCACCGAGAAGGGCAGGGTGAACCCCTTGAGCACAGCGCGCACGACGCGCTGCGCGTGTTCCGGGTCGCGCAGGCCGGTGAGCAGCATGGCGAAGCCGTTGCCGGCGACATGCGAGATGTTGACGCGCGCCGAGGTCTCGCCCATCGTCGACGTCAGGCCGAGTTCCACGTCTCCGGAGACGAGCTCGAGGCGCCGCGCCACCAGCGCCAGGAGCTTGTCGCCAACGCGATATCCGAAGGTGTCGTTGATCTGCTTGAAGCGGCTCAGATCGATGTGCAGCAGGGCGCACTGGTTGGCCGGCGCAGTCAGCTCGGTCAGGTTCCTGCACAGGTCGAGCTCGAAGCGGCGCCGGTTGCGCAGACCCGTGACCGGGTCCATGTCCGCGAGCTTGTCCTGATAGGCCTTGAAGGCGAGCGTGTTGCGCACCCGCAGCTGCAGTTCGCTGGGATCCACCGGCTTGGTGAGGAAGTCGGTCGCGCCGCTTTCCAGGGCCCGCAGCCGTGTCGAGTGGTCGGTGTCGCCGGTCAGAATGATGATCGGCAGATAGCGCCCGGTCTCGGTCGAGCGCACACGTCGCATCACCTCGAAGCCGTCGATCTCCGGCATGCGCAGGTCGAGCAGCAGCAGGTCGGGTCTGACGCGTTCCACCATGGCCGGTGCCTCGGCCGGGTGGGTGGTGGACGCGAACTGGCTGTAGCCGACGGACTCCAGGAACGCCTGGACCGCGGTGACAATCACCTCGTCGTCGTCCACCATCATGATGGTGGCGTGTTGCGATACGGCGAAGCCGCTCCAGCCGGGTGCGGCCGCGTCCGATGTGCCCGGGGCTGCGCCGAAGATGGGTTCCCCGCCGGTCGGGGGCGCTGTCATGTTGTCGGGATCAGGCACGTCGTCCCTCCTCCTGGAGTTGCAGTTCGGGTGGCGCGACCACGCGGTCGGCCAGGGATAGCAGTTCGTCGATCGTCTTCGACAGGCCGGCCTCATCGCCGGCCTTGGCGAGCTTTTCCATGGCCTGGGCAGGCGCGGTGAAGGCGTCGAAGCCTGCCGTGCCGCCGGTGCCCTTCAGCCAGTGGCCCAGCGCGGCCAGCGCCTCGTAGTCGCGCTTGGCCCAGGCCTGGCGGATGGTCAGCGTGCGGTCCGGCAGCTGGCGGGCGAAGGATTGCGCCACCACCCGCAACTTCGGGTGATCCTGAAGCCGCGACACCACCGCGCCCGTTGCGGCACGCGGGGCTGCGACGCTCTCCACGGCCACACGTGGCGCTGCCGGCACCATCCGGCCGCCCAGGACCGGGGCGATCGTGCGCATGAGCAGGTCCACGTCCACCGGCTTGGTGAGGAAGCCCTTGCAGCCCACCTCTGTCAGACGGGACTCGAAGCCCTTCATGGCATCGGCGGTCAGCGCGTAAACCGGCGTTTCGCAGCCACGCTCGCGCAGGGTCGCGGTGGCCTCGTAGCCATCCATGACCGGCATCTGCATGTCCATGAGGATCAGGCTGAACCCGCCCGACATGGCCTTCTCGACGCCCTGCAGTCCGTCCTCGGCCTCCTCGACCTGCAGTCCGGCGGGTTCGAGCACCAGACGCACCAGTTCGCGGTTCGGCTGGCCGTCGTCCACCACCAGCACCTTGAGCGGCGGGAAGGACCAGGTCGACTCCTCGCCCGGGCGGCTGCCGAAATCGGCACTGCGCATCGCAGCCTCGGGCTCGATCCAGCGCGCACCGGTGAGCGGGCCCGGGTCGATCGTGAGGGTGAAGGTGCTGCCTTCGCCCGGGCGGCTGGTCGCGACGATATCCCCGCCCAGGCCGCGCGCGAAGCGGCGGCTGATTGTGAGGCCCAGACCGGTGCCACCGTGGGTGCGCGCAGTCGATGCCGACGCCTGGGTGAAGGGCTCGAAGATCGCCTCCAGACGGTCCTCGGGGATGCCGGCACCGGTGTCGCGCACCTGCACCTCCATCAGGATGCGCTGGTCCACGCGGCGCATGGCCAGGCACACCCGAACCTCGCCCTCGCGCGTGAACTTGATGGCGTTGCCCACCAGGTTGGTGACTATCTGGCGCAGCCGCGTCGGATCGGTGGCGATGTTCTCCGGCACCCGGGTGGTGCACTCAAAGGCCAGGCCGATGCTCTTCTCGCGCGCCTTGACGCCC
>JBILUV010000306.1:0-4005 GCA_044370825.1 Burkholderiales bacterium
GAAGTCAACGGTGCCCTGCTGTCGCGCGCCGCGGTGTATGTCCTGCAGCCCCTCGGACGCGAGGACCTGGAGGCCTTGTTCGAGCGCGCCCGGGCGCGCCGCCTGAGCGCCTTGTCCTTCACGCCGGGTGCGCGCGACATGGTCGTGGGGGTGGCGGACGGCGATGCGCGGCGCATGCTCAACGTGCTCGAGACGCTTGGCGCCGCCGCGGCGGCGGCAGGCGTGACGGAGGTCGACGAAGGGTTTCTGGAGAAGACGCTGGCGCAGGTGATGCGGCGCTTCGACAAGGGAGGCGATGCCTTCCACGACCAGATCTCGGCGCTGCACAAGTCGGTGCGCGGCTCGAATCCCGACGCTGCGCTCTACTGGTTCTGCCGCATGCTGGACGGTGGTGCCGATCCCCTCTACCTGGGGCGGCGCATCGTGCGCATGGCCTCGGAGGACATCGGCCTGGCCGATCCGCGCGCCCTGAGGCTGGCGCTGGATGCCTGCGAGACCTACGAGCGCCTTGGCAGCCCCGAGGGCGAGCTGGCACTGGCGCAGGCGGTGCTCTATCTATCCTGCGCTGCCAAGAGCAATGCTGCCTACCTTGCATATAATGCGGCGCGCGAATTCGTGAAGCGTGACGGCTCCCGGGCAGTGCCGATGCATCTGCGCAATGCGCCCACGCGGCTCATGAAGTCGCTCGGCCATGGGCGCGGGTACCGCTACGCGCACGACGAGCCGGAGGCGTACGCGGCCGGCGAGAGCTATTTCCCCGACGACATGGAGCCGCAGCGCTTCTACGAGCCGACGCCTCGCGGGCTGGAACAGCGCATCGCGGACAAGCTCGCCCACCTGCAGGCGCTCGACCTCGACGCCACGGCGCGCCGGCGCCGGGGCTGAGGTCGGGGCGCCGTCACCCTCAACGATCCCAACCCATAGAACCACCACCGACATGCTGGATATCCAACTGCTTCGCACCGACCTCGATGCCGTGGCCCGTCGCCTGGCCGATCGCGGATTCGAGTTTCCCGTCGCCGCCTTCCAGGCACTCGAGGCGCAGCGCAAGACCTGCCAGACCGCGACCCAGGACCTGCAGGCGAAGCGCAATGCGCTGTCGAAGCAGATCGGTCAGCTCAAGGCGCGTGGCGAGGATGTTTCCGCGGTCATGGCGGAGGTCGCGGGGCTCGGTGATGCCCTGGGGCGCAATGAGCGCGAGCTCGAGACCGTGCGCGAGGCGCTCGACGATCTCCTGGCGGGGATCCCGAACGTGCCGCGGGCCGATGTGCCGGTCGGGCGCTCGGCCGACGACAATGTCGAGGTGCGGCGCGTCGGCGCTCCGCGGGTGTTCGACTTCCCGGTGCGCGACCACGTGGACATCGGCGAGGGCCTCGGGCTGCTCGACTTCGCCACGGCGGCGAAGATCTCCGGCGCCCGTTTCAGTCTCATGAAGGGGCCGGTGGCGCGGCTGCACCGCGCCCTCGCCCAGTTCATGCTGGACGTCCACACCGCGGAGCACGGCTACACCGAGGTCTACGTTCCTTATCTTGTGAACGCCGCCAGCATGCGTGGCACCGGCCAGCTACCCAAGTTCGAGGCCGACCTGTTCGCCGTGCCGCGTGGCGAGGAGGGCAAGTTCTATCTGATTCCCACAGCCGAGGTACCGGTGACCAACATCGTACGCGACGAGATCCTCGCGCCCGAGGCGCTGCCGCTGAAGTTCGTCTGCCATTCCCCCTGCTTCCGCAGCGAGGCCGGCTCCTATGGCAAGGACACGCGTGGCATGATCCGGCAGCATCAGTTCGACAAGGTCGAGCTGGTGCAGATCGTCCATCCGGCCGAGAGCGAGCAGGCGCTGGAGGCCCTGATGGGGCACGCCGAAGTCATCCTGCAGCGGCTGGAGCTGCCCTACCGGACCGTGACCCTGTGCACCGGGGACATGGGCTTCTCCAGTGCCAAGACCTACGACATCGAGGTCTGGCTGCCGGCCCAGCAGGCGTATCGCGAGATCTCGTCCTGCTCCAACTTCGAGGGCTTCCAGGCGCGCCGGATGCAGGCGCGGTTCCGTGGCGAGAAGGGCCGGCCCGAGACCGTTCACACGCTCAACGGCTCCGGCCTGGCCGTGGGCCGCACCCTGGTGGCGATACTGGAGAACTACCAGCAGGCCGACGGCAGCGTCTGCGTCCCGGGGGCGCTCCGGTCCTACATGGGCGGCCTCGAACGCATCGCGGCGCCAGCCTGAGGGTGACGGGTCCGCCCGGCTGCGCCCAGGGCGGACGGCTGGCGTTTCACAGCAGGAAACCCGCGGTCGCGAGGGCTTCCGGCTCGGCGCGGGGCTCGGCGCTCGCCTCGAGCGGCACCGTCTGGTCCAGGGCCGGTTCGAGGCGCCGCAGCATCTGGTGATAGGCGCGCACGTTCTCGGTCAGCGCCAGCGCCTCGCCACCCCGAGCCGGGCCATGCCTGAGGTCCCACTGGAACGCCTCGTCGGCCAGGAGCGGCAGGGCGCGCCTGACGTCGATCCAGGAATCCGGGTTGCCGCCCTGGCGCTGGGCAAGCACACGCGCATCCTCCAGGTGGCCGAGTCCCTGGTTGTAGGCGGCCAGCGCCATCCAGGTGCGGTCCGGCTCCGGGATGCGCGCGGGCAGGGCGTCGCGGAGGGTCCGGAGATAGCGCGCGCCGGCGAGGATGCTGGCCCGGGCGTCGAGCTTGTTGCGCAGCCCCAGCCGGCTGGCGGTGTCCTCTGTCAGCATCATGAATCCACGCACTCCGGTGGGCGAAACCGCCAGCGGATCCCAGCGCGACTCCTGATATCCGAGGGCGGCGATCAGTCGCCAGTCGATCCCGGTGTCGCGCTGCGCGGCGTGGAAGGCGTGGCGGTACCCCGCCAGGGCTTCGTCGCGTCGCGCCAGGAAGCGGCTGCGATCGGCATCGGTCAGGCGGTCAACGTGGCCGTGGTAGCGGTCGATGAGCCGGGCCAGGGTGCCGTCGATGCGGATGCGCCGGAAGAAACGCGACGCCGCCCGCAGCAGGTCCGGGTCGGTGTCGGCGGGGAAGGCCCATGCCAGCTGCTCGGGCTCGCCGAGGGGACGGGCTTCACGGATCGCGGGGTCGGCGGCGCGCAGAAGGCCGGACACGTGCGAGCCGGTGACCGCGTATTCCGCCGAGCCGGCCGACAGCAAGGCACCCACGTCCTCTGGACTGCCTGCCCGGAGGAAGCGCAGGCCGGGCGGGAGGCGGCTGCCGAGGCTGCGGTCCAGCTGGTCGAGCGCGGAAGACCCGGGGGCCAGGGCGACGCGGGCGTCGTCCGCCAGGTTCCAGCGGCTGGCCCCGGGATCCGGGGGGCGCCATACCAGCACCTGCCGCACCGTCATGTAGCCCGGTCCGAAGCGCATGCCGTCCGGGGTGCCCGGGGCGGCCGTCAGCGCGGCCGCGGCGAGATGGGCCTCGCCCCGGCCGAGACGCGCCAGCACCTCGCCGTAGTCGGGCGCCTCGATCATGCGCACGGGCACGTCGAGCTCCCGGCGGAACAGGTCGACCAGGTCCTCCTCCAGCCCGGCGAAGCCGCCGTCGGTCACCGGGAAGCGGGTGGTCGGGGCCGGCCGGGTGAGCACCACCAGTTCCTGGCGGAAGCTGGCAGGATCCACCCGCGGCACGTCGGGTATCAGCACCGGCCCGGGTCGCGACAGCGATCCGGAGGCGGCGAGGCACAGCAACAGGCCCGAGATGGCGACGTGGCGCATGCTCAGCCTCTCGTGACCATGCCGGGTGCGGCGAGCCGGGCGCGCCGGCCGGGGTCGCGTCGCGGCGCGGTGCGGCGTTGCAACGGGAATGGCATGGTCATGATTATCCCACCGATCGGAGAGCCGGCCGGCCAGGCTGGCGCCGCTATAATTGACGACCGTCCACCCACCGCCCGGTACCGATGCTCGAAGCCTGCGACCTCGCCTGCGTGCGGGGCGACGAGACCCTGTTCGAAAGCCTGAGTTTCGCGGTGGGTCCGGGAGAGGCGCTCCGGATCGAGGG
>JBILUV010000307.1:0-4004 GCA_044370825.1 Burkholderiales bacterium
TCCAGGGCAACCGGATCGGCACCAATGCCGCCGGCAACGCGCAGCCTTCGGGCGTGGTCAGCAGCAACGTGGCCGACGGTCTGCGCATCGACAGCGGATCGAGCAACAACCTCGTCGGGGGCACGAGCACCGCGGCGGCCAATACCATCGCCTACAACAACCTCGTCGGCATCTACGTCGGCAGCGGCACCGGCAATGCTTTTCTCGGCAACGCCATTCATGCCAACACCGTAGGCTTCTGGAGCGGGCTAGGCATCGACCTAGGCGTCCAGGGCGTGGAGACGAACGACGCGCTGGATGCCGACACCGGCGCCAACAACCTGCAGAACTATCCTGTGCTGACCTCGGCCGTCACCAACGGGACCAGCCTGCTGGCCGTCAGCGGCACGTTGAACTCGCTGGCCAGCACCCAGTTCCGCATCGAGTTCTTTGCCAGCACCAGCCCGGACCCCTCAGGCTATGGCGAAGGGCAAACCTATCTCGGCCACGCCAACATCACCACGGACAGCAGTGGCGATGCCACCTTCGACACCGTGCTGTCCGCCAGCGTGGTGGCGGGTAGCACCATCAGCGCCACTGCCACGCGCAGCAATGCCGGCTACACGGCCTTCACCGATACCTCGGAGTTCGCCGCCAACGTGCAGGCAACGGTGGGCAGCATCAACAGTGCGCCGGCCTTCAGCGGGCTCGACGGCACGCCCACCTATGTGGCGAGTGGCGCCGCCGTCGTGCTGGACAGCAATGTCACGGTCAGCGACACCGAACTGTCGGGCGCCGGCCACTTCAGTGGCGCGACGCTGACCCTTGTCCGCCAGGGTGGAGCGAGCGCGGAGGATGCGCTGGCCTTCGACGGCACCGTGGTCACCACCAGCGGGGCCAACGTTCTGGTGAGCGGCGTGCAGGTGGGGAGCTACAGCTTCACCGGCGGGCAGCTGGACATCACGTTCAACAGCAGTGCCACGAATGCCCGCGTCAACACCCTGATGCAGAACATCGTGTACTGGAACACCAGCGACAGCCCGCCCGCCAGCGTGCAGATCGCCTGGACCTTCAGCGATGGCAACAGCGGCGCGCAAGGTGCCGGCGGCGCGCTGTCCGCCACGGGCAGCACCACCGTCACCATCACGGGGGTCAACGTGGCGCCGGTGATCACGGCCCTCGCCAGCGCCGGGATGGTGCGGAACACGAGCTTCACTTTCAGCCGGGCGCTCGGCCGCGAGCTAAGCTTCAGCGACAGCGACATCGCCAGCGGTCAGGCGCAGGCAACCCTCAGCGTGACCCAGGGCACCCTGACGCTGGCGCAGACCACCGGCCTCAGCTTCACCACCGGCGACGGCACCGCGGATGCCACGCTCGTCTTCACCGGCACGGCTGCGGCGATCAATGCCGCCCTCGACGGTCTGGTGTATACGCCGACGGCGGGCTACGTGGGCAGCGATGCCCTGGCGATAACGGTCAGCGACCAGGGCAACACCGGCTCGGGCGGTGCGTTGAGCGACACGGAAACGGTGGCCATCAGCGTCGGTACCCACTCGTTCCTGCAGGGCCAGTATGTCGAGATGGGGGTGCGGCAGACCGGGAACTTCGGGGCCGACACGGCACCGCCGCCGGGCTTCTTCACGCCGGTCTCCACCTATCCGTCCGGCACCTTCGGCATCTATGCCGACTATGACCGCAACGGGTGGTCGGTCGGGACTCCGCCCCATACCGGCGACTTCGCGAGCTACGCACAGGAGTGGGGTATCAACGTCGGCGGCACCACCTACTGAAACTCGACGATTGCGGGCAATGGCATCGCCGGATCGCTGTCGGCCACGGTCGACACCGGCCCGACGCAGCAGGTGGAGTGGACTGGTGGCACGGCTGGCGTCGCGGTCAGGCAGCTGTTCACGCTCGGCGAGAGCCAACTGCACTTCACGATTACCGTGACGCTGACCAACGTGAGCGGCGGCACGCTCAACGATGTCTACTTCTACCGCTCCGTCGATCCCAACCAGGAAGAGGCCTGGACCACCGACTACGCCACCCTGAACTGGGTGGACTCGCAAGGCAGCAGCCCCAACGGGACGGCCGTGGTCTCGGCAGCGGGCGCCAGCTATTCCTCGATGGTGCTGAAGCTCTCCAGCACCGGGAGCGACGCGCGGGTGGCCCACGGAGGCAGCGCGGGCATCAACCCCGTCACTGCGCACGCGGGCACCGCGTATCAAGTCGCCATCAATCCCTCCACGCCCAATTACATGGACGAAGCCATCACGCTCGTGCGCAAGGTCAGCACGCTGGCGGACGGGGCTTCGGCAACCTTCGTCATCCAGTACGACATGTCGTCGAACACGGCACCGCTGGTCGACCTGGATGCCAACGACAGCACCGCGGTGGGCCAGGATGCCGCGGTCAGCTACACGTCGGGCGGACCGGCGGTCAACGTGGCCGACAGCGACGCGACGGTGATTTCGCTCGACGGCTCCACGCTGTCGTCGATGACGTTGACGCTGGTGGGCGCGCTGGATGGCGTCGCGGAAACGTTGGCCGCCACCACCACCGGCACCTCGATCAGCGCCAGCTGGTCCGGCGGCGTGCTCACGCTGAGCGGCAGCGACACCGTGGCCAACTACCAGCAGGTGCTGCGCTCAGTGACCTACCAGCACGCCAGCGGCACGCCCTCGGCCGGCGAGCGGCGCATCGATGTGGTGGCCAACGATGGCAGCAACTCGAGCAGCGCGGCGAGCTCCCGGATCACCATCGCCGGGCCGGCCGCTGCCGCACCCGTGGTCGCCACGGTGGAGGGTTCCGCTCTGGCCTACACCGAGAACGACGCGGCGACGACCATTTCCGCCACGCTGACCGTGAGCGATGCCGACAGCGCCAATCTGAGCGGCGCCACGGTGAGCATCAGCGCCAACTACGCGAGCGGCGAGGACGTGCTCGCCTTCAGCAATCAGAACGGCATCACCGGCAGCTGGAATTCAGGCACGGGCGTGCTGACGCTCAGCGGTTCGGCCACGCTGGCCGACTACCAGACCGCACTGCGCAGCATCACCTACGTCAACTCGAGCGAGGCACCGAGCACGGCCACGCGTACGGTGTCCTTCGTCGTCAACGACGGCACCGCCAACAGCGCTGCGGCGACTCGCAACATCTCGGTCGCGGCAACGAACGAGGCGCCGGTGCTGACGTTGCCGACGTTGCTTGCAGAGCATTCCCCGACCTTGGCCGCGATGCCGGACCAATCGTACGAACTGAAAAGCGATCAGTCGTGGGGCCAGAGCTTCGTGTTCGACAGCACAGGCCCCACCTACACCGTGGGCGGCATCGGGCTCGTCCTGTATCGGGCGAGCGATGCGCCGCCCGGCCAGACGCTCACCGTCAGCCTGCGATCGAGCTGGAACGGCGCGGTGATCGCCAGCGGAACGGTCGCCGGCAACACGTTGAGCACGTCCGAAGCCTGGGTGAGCGTGCCGCTATCCGCTGCGGCGACGCTGAACGATGGGCAGACCTACTTCATCCGGGTGGAGAGCGACGGCCCCTCCAAGCTCTATCTCGGCGCGGCCGACCCGGGCGCCTACGGCGGCGGCGATCTGATCAACAAGGACGGCGTGGCCGAATCCGGCAAGGATGCCGCTTTCCGCCTCCTCCGCGCAGCCGCCTTCACCGAGGGCGGTACGTCGGCGGTGCTGGCTCCCAACGCGCAGGTCTTCGATGCGGAACTGACCGCCGCCGACAACTTCAGCGGGGCGACGCTGACGCTGTCTCGCAACGGCGGGCCGAACGCGCAGGACACGCTGGCCTTCGACGGTGTCAACGTCACCACCAGCGGTGCCAACGTGTCGGTGGGCGGCGTGCAGGTGGGCACGTACACGTTCACCGGCGGCGAGTTGGCGGTGAGCTTCGGCGCGAGTGCGACGCAAGCCCGGGTGAATACCCTGCTGCGGAATATCGTGTATGGGAACACGAGCGACGCGCCGCCGGCCAGCGTGCAGATCGACTGGACGTTCAGCGACGGCAAT
>JBILUV010000073.1:0-14124 GCA_044370825.1 Burkholderiales bacterium
CGGCCGGCGAAGCAGCCGGATCAGCCCGGCTGGCGCGACACGCGACCGGCGCGGCCCCGCCGCCACCAAAGAAGCGCCAGCCCGGCTCCGGCGAGCGCAAGACCGCTGGGTTCCGGCACGGGTGCGAGCGCGTTCAGGTAGAGATCGCCCGACCGATTCTCCAGGGCGAAGCCGAGGGCACCCCCGCCATCGACATGCAGCGTGACCAGTTCCAGACCGCTCACGCTGCCCGCGTCCACCAGCAGGAAGTCGTCCCCCGCCGCCGGCAGGCCGCTCAGGGTGATCCGGATCTCGGAACCCGCCAGCAAACCAAGGGCGTGCGGCCCCATGGCGAGGAATGACGCCGGAGAAGTGAATTCCAGCACTCCGGACAGTGCAAGGTCGGCATCGATCAGGGGCACACCCGCCACCCCGCCGAGCACCGCGCCCGCGCCGATGATGACCGGGGCTGCAGAGCGCAGGGTGCCGGTGCCGGTCACGCGCCCGCCGTCGAAGCGCAGATCACCCCCCTCCATGAGCCCATCGACACGGGTCAGCCCGGCGGACTGGACGAAACTGCCGGAACCGGTCCAGTTGCTGCCAACGGCCAGTTCCACCGTGCCGGCGTTCGTCACCTGCCCCGAGTTGTTGACCAGGCCTTCGTTCACCAGACTGCCACCCGTCTCGATCACCAGAAGACCGCTGTTGTGCATCACACCGGTCGCGGCGTTGGTGAGGCTGCCGCTGACGTGCATCTCGCCCTGGTTGTCGGTGGTGTTGGGGCTGTAGTTGATGGTGTTGCCGCCGAGCATCGCCATGCCGCCGAACAGGTTGCGGAAGGTGCCCGAGTTGCTGAACTGGCTGCCGGCGTCGGTCTGGAAAAGACCGGAGTTCACGAGATGCGCGCCGCCCAGGCCGAAGATCGTTCCACCGCTGCGGAGCCTGGTCACCCCGTCGTTCGAGAACATCCCGGCGTTCGACAACACCCCGCCGGATTCGATCTCCATGTTCCCCCGGTTCAGGAGTTGCGAACCGGCGATGCCGAGCACGGTACCGCCCAGGCCGAACGCGCCGCCCACGAGGTTTTCGTACACGCCCGAGTTGGTGAAGACCGAACCCGCCGCCCCGCGGAAGCTCCCGCCGTTGCTGAACGTTGCGCCAGCCGCATTGTTCATCTGCCCCAGGTTGCGAAACATCGACAGCGGCAACCCGAACACGCTGCCCTCGTTGTCGAAGCGTCCAGCGGTGGAGAGCAGCCCCCCGGCCGTGAGTTCCAGCACGCCGCGGTTGGTGAACTGCGAACCGGCGAGCCCCAGGAAACTGCCGGGCAGGCCGAAAGCTCCGCCCACCAGGTTCTCGACCGTCCCGGCGTTGGTGAATACCGAGCCCGCGGCACCCAGGAACCCGCCGCCGCTGCTGAACATTGCGCCGGCAGCATTGTTCATCTGCCCCAGGTTGCGAAACATCGACAGCGGCAACCCGAACACGCTGCCCTCGTTGTCGAGCCGCGCTCCGGCAGAGTTTTCGACACTGCCGGCCCCAAGGACAGAAACGCCGCCCCGGTTCACGAAGGTGGCGCCCGCGGCGTTCTGGAGGCGGCCCGCCACTTCGATGGTGGTCCCGGCGGGATTGGTGGTGTCGCCGACGTTCGCTCGCGCCTGGCCCGCCAGCGTGTCGAAGGTGGGCGCGTTGTCCCACACGGCCCGGCTGACCCGCATGTAGCCCTCGCCGGTGAGGGTGGAACCGCTGCTGTCCCCGATCACTGCCAGGGGAGTGCCCCGCTCCGCTCGCACGGCCGCGCCAGAGGCCACCAGATTGCCGTCCACGTGGTAGGTGACCACGCCGTTCTTGAGCAGGGTCTCGAAAGTATGGGTTTGCGCGAGATCCAGGGGAACGAACACATCCCTGATCTGCCGCGGATCGTCGTCCCGGGCCAGCCCGACGATGATGCCCTCGAACCGCGGAAGACCGTAGCAGCCACCATTGTTCGCCACGAATGCATCGCAGCCGATGGTGGGGCCGAAGGTGATGGCGGCGACGAAGGTATCGTCGTAGAAATAGCTGCTCCAGTCGGTGGACGAGGGGCCGAACTGCGCATCCAGGCGCAGGTAGTTGCCCTGCAGCGAGGACCCCGGGCTCCACACCGGCTCATTGAAGGCGTGGGCGTAGACCGACCAGCCGAACCACACCCCCCGCGACTGCTCGGTGACAAGCCTGGTGGACTCGTATCCGGGGCGGTCGGGGTCGGTGTCCTCGAGGACCATGGCAGTGCCGGAGAAGACGACATCGGTCCACTCTGGAACCCCCTCGTAGGGAAGCGCATCGACGACGACTGCGGCCTCGCTGGTGCCCCAGGCGATGGCAAGGATGGCAATGATGGCCGACAGTCCTGAGGGACGGCTCATGGTGTGGTCTCCATCTTGTTGTAGGCGGCACTGCTGCGTTCAGGCACTTGCGACGCGACAATGGCACAGGCAGTCGCACCGCGCCAGAGGCCAGGTGCCAAGCCTGGATGTTTCATCAGGTCACGGGATGATGGCGAGGCGTGTTGCGAGGCAGGCCGTGCATCCCGCGCCAAGCCGATGGCGAGGCCTTTTGGTGCGAAGCGGGGGTGCGGCATGACCGCAAGGCGCCCGCCAGCGCCCGTGGAGGCCGGCAAACCAGATCGTACCGACAGCCAAATTTCCGGCAAACCCGGTGAGCATCAGTGCGCACCTCATTTTCGGGGCCGACCTGGGGAAATTTCCAGGCCAGTCCGCGCACCGGTCGGCGGCGCGGAAGGTCGGAATCCGCTGCAATCGCCGACGAATTCCCGACACCCGCAGGTCCCGATGGGAGACTTCGGACCCATGCGCCGGGCTGGGGGGCGGCCAGGCTTGGGGCGCCGGCACAAAGTACGACAGAGCACCAGCCGCGCCGTCCGCGGCCCCAGGCCCCGCCCGGCCTGTCGCAGGCCCGGTAGTTGCATATTGCAGGCGCAACAACAGTCCACTCCCGCGGCGGGATACCTTCAGCCGTGTGGCGGGCGGGCACGGCCGGATGAGATGCGGCCGGCACCACGATCGGACAGGCAGCCGGGGACCTACGGAGGAGAGACCGATTCGACGGCATCTCCGCCGGCCACAGCGCGGAGCCGTGATGAACACCACCCGTCAGCGCAGCAACACCCTGACCCCGGCAGGCCGGCTAGCCTGGCCGGCTCACGAGGATCTTGCCGAGATGCAGTGCCAATGGGAGAGCGGATCCGCCTCCAACGTCGATTCACCGCTTGGTGCGGACGGTCTGGAGGCGTTTTTCCACCACACCCTGGGGGCGCTGGACCCCGAGGAACTCGAAGACCTGCTACACGGGGACTGATCCAGCCCCCCCCCCGCCACAGACCTCAGGGCGACAGCCGCTCCAGGCTCCAGCCGCCATCCGTCTGCAGCCGGTAGGCCAGCCGGTCGTGCAGTCTGCTCGGCCGGCCCTGCCAGAACTCCACGGCGTGCGGCTTGAGGCGGTAGCCCCCCCAGTAGGGCGGACGGGGCGGATCCTCCCCCAGCAGCGAGGCGCTCTCCTCCACCTTGCGCTCCAGCGCATCGCGGCTCGGGATGACCGAACTCTGGACAGAGGCCCAGGCACCGATGCGGCTGCCGAGGGGCCGCACGCGGTAGTAGTCGTCGGACTCCTGCGGCGCGACCTTGTCCACCACGCCCTCGATGCGCACCTGACGCTCCAGTTCCACCCAGTGGAACAGCAGGGCGGCATGCCGGTTGGCGGCCAGTTCGTGGCCCTTGCGGCTCTGATAGTTGGTGTAGAAAACGAAGCCCGTTCCACTGACCTCCTTGAGCAGGACGATGCGCGCCGAGGGCACGCCCTGGGGCGTCGCCGTCGCGAGGGTCATGGCGTTGGGCTCAGGCAGGTGGGCCGACAAGGCCTCGTCGAACCATCTCTGGAACTGCAGGAAGGGATCGGCGGCCGCGTCGGCCTCGTCGAAGCGCTCCCGCGTGTATTCCTTGCGCAGATGGGCGATGGTCATGGGTGTCTCCTGGAAGTGCGATTCAACCTGTCGGGAAGCCTAACACCTCGCGGCACCGGGAAACCTTGCGCCCGATCAGAGGTGATGTTTCTCGGACACCGCAGCAGGCCAGGGATCCGGCCGGACCGGTAGAATCGAAGGACTTCTCCAGCCAGCCCCCACCATGCCCGTCCCCGAACTGGAACTGCTCGCCCCGGCGCGCGATGCCGACATCGGCATCGAGGCCGTCAACCACGGCGCCGACGCCGTCTACATCGGCGGCCCGGCCTTCGGCGCACGGGTCAACGCGGCCAACGAGGTGCGCGACATCGAGCGTCTTGCGCGTCACGCCCACCGTTTCGGGGCCCGCGTTTTCGTCGCCCTGAACACCATCTTCCGCGACGATGAACTGCTCGAGGCCGGGCGCGTTGCGCACGCGGTGTACGAGGCCGGTGCCGACGCGCTGATCATCCAGGACATGGGGCTGCTGGAACTCGACCTGCCCCCGATACAGCTCCACGCCAGCACCCAGACCGACATCCGCACCCCGGCCAAGGCGCGCTTCCTCCAGGACGTGGGGTTCTCGCAGATGGTGCTGGCCCGCGAGCTGTCTCTGCCGCAGATCCGTGCCATCGCGGCCGAGGTGACCGGGTCCACGCTGGAATTCTTCGTTCATGGCGCGCTCTGCGTCGCCTACAGCGGTCAGTGCTTCATCAGCCACGCCCACACGGGTCGCAGCGCCAACCGCGGCAATTGCTCCCAGGAGTGCAGGCTGCCCTACACCGTGACCGATGGCGGGGGACGGGTGGTGGCCTGGGAGCGGCACGTGCTCTCGCTCAAGGACAACGACCAGAGCGCCAATCTCGCGGTTTTGGTGGATGCGGGGGTGCGGTCCTTCAAGATCGAGGGACGCTACAAGGACATGGGCTACGTCAAGAACGTCACCGCCCACTACCGCCAGTTGCTGGACGCCGTGCTGGAGGGCAGACCTGCGCTCAGGCGCGCATCCTCGGGCCGCTGCACCTTCCTGTTCACGCCCGATCCGCAGCGCGACTTCAACCGCGGCGCCACGGACTACTTCGTGAACGACCGCAAGGACGATATCGGCGCCTTCGATTCGCCCAAGCACGTCGGCCTGCCGCTGGGCCACGTCCTGCGGGTCGATGGCGACAGCTTCGACATGGACGCCAGCTCCCCGGTGCGCAATGGCGATGGCCTCACCTGGTTCGATGCGAAACGCGAGCTCCAGGGCATGCGCGTCAACATCGCCCAGGCCCTGGACGCAGACGGCGGCCGGCGCTGGCGGATCTTTCCCAACGAGCCCATGGCCCAACTGCGCGGGCTCAAGGCGGACACCGCCATGCACCGCAATCGCGATCTGGCCTGGGATCAGGCGCTGGAGCGCAAGTCGGCCGAGCGCCGCATCGGCCTCGCGCTGCGGCTCGCCTCGGACGCCCGCGGCTTCGTGCTCGACGGCGCGGACGAGGACGGGCACCGCGCGAGCGCACGCATCGACCTGCACCACGAGCACGCGCGGGATCCGGAACAGGCGGTGGAGGCGACGAGGCGGCAGCTGGACCGGCTCGGCAACACGATCTTCGTCGCCACCCGGATCGACATCGCGCTGGACCAGCCATGGTTCGTGCCGGCCTCGGCGCTGAACACCCTGCGCCGGGAAGTGGTGGCGGCACTGGAATCCGAACGAGAAGCCCGCCGGCACAGACCGGAACGGGCTGCTGCAGTGGTTCCCCCCGTGCCCTACCCCGAGGACTCGCTCACGTACCTGGCGAACGTGTTCAACCACAAGGCCCGGGATTTCTACGCCAGACACGGCGTGAAGGTGATCGAGGCGGCCTACGAGGCGCACGAGGAGACCGGCGAGGTCTCGCTCATGATCACCAAGCACTGCGTGCGCTTCTCGCTGAGCCTGTGCCCGAAGCAGGCCAAGGGGGTGCAGGGCGTCCAGGGGCAGGTGCGCGCCGAGCCGCTCACCCTGGTGCACGGCAACGACCGGCTGACCCTGCGCTTCGACTGCAAGCCCTGTGAAATGCATGTGGTCGGCCCGATGCGCCACAACATTGCCAGTCAGGTGCCGGCGGCGCCGATCCGCTTCTACCGCAACCGGGACCGCAACCCCGCCTGAGCCTGTCCGAGGCCGAGGTCGCCGGCTCCTGCCTGCCCGGCCACTGCCGGGCACGGCCTCACTTCACCGTGCTGGCATCCTGGCCGAAGAGCACCTTCCTGGCCTGTTCGTCGACGGTCGGTCTGGCATTTACGGTCTTCGCCAGGACGTAGGCCCGCTCCACTGCAGGCCGCGCGGCGATGGTCTCGAACCAGCGTTTCAGGTGAGGGAAATCGTCCAGGTTCTGCTTCTGCCGGGTGTGCGGAACCACCCATGGATAACAGGCCATGTCGGCGATCGAATACTCGCCCGCCACGAACTCCCGGTCCGCGAGACGCTTGTTCAGCACACCGTAGAGCCGCGCCGTCTCCCTGACGTAGCGCTCCATGGCATACGGAATCCGCTCCGGCGCGTACTGCACGAAGTGGTGGTTCTGCCCCGCCATGGGTCCGAGCCCCGCCATCTGCCACATCAGCCACTGCAGGACCTCGACCCAGCCGCGCATCTCGCGTGGCAGGAAGCGGCCGGTCTTGGCCGCCAGGTAGACCAGGATGGCGCCGGATTCGAACACCGACACGGGCTCGACGCCATCGCCCGGCTCGTGGTCGACGATGGCGGGGATGCGGTTGTTGGGGGCGATCGCGAGGAATGCCGGATCGAACTGCTCTCCCCGCCCGATATCGACTGGCAGGATCCGATAGGGCACACCGGTCTCCTCCAGGAAGATCGTTACCTTGTGACCGTTCGGTGTAGTCCAGTAGTGGAGATCGATCATGGTTGCGCCTTTTCCTTTCCAGGGTGGCGAGTATACGGGCCTCACCGGCCGGGACTGGCTTCCCGGGGCGAGGCGTCACGGGCACCGTAGTCCGACCGCGCCGATGCGGACATGACCTGTTGCAGGGCCCCGCGCTAATGAGAATGATTTGCAGCCAGACGGGGCTTCGGCTAAATTCTCCGGTCCAGGGTGGGCGCTCCGAGGGAGATCGGGAACGCAGCCGCGTCGCCCCCCCCCGCATCCGCATCAAGGCAGCGGCATCAGCCGCCGTCAGCGCGCCAGAAAAAAGGATCCCGGGGAGTCCGTTCGATGCCCAATACACGCCAGGGCATGATCATCGCTGTCATCGTGCTGCTGCACGTGGGGTTCTTCTACGCCCTTCAGGCCGGGCTCATGCGCAGCGCCTCCCGCTTCGTGCAGGAGGAAGTGATTGCGCAGCTGATCCTGCCCGATCCACCAGCCGAGGTGCCGCCGCCGCCCCCGCCGCCGCCAAAGGTACTCGAGCCGCCTCCTCCGCCGCCCCCGCCCCGCGAAACGGTCAAGGCGGTGGAGGCTCCGCCCGCGCCCACCGCCATCACCCTGCCCGAGAGCCCGCCGGAGCCCCCGCCCCCCTCACCTCAGCCCGCTCCGGTGGTGGTGGCGCCCGCACCGCCCACGCCCGCACCGCCGCCGGTGGTCCAGGCACCGCCGGCACCGCCGGCGCAGCAGCCGGTGGTACGCTCCCTCGGCGACGCTGGCATCGAGTACACACGCGCACCGACTCCGACCTACCCCCCGATCTCCCTGCGCCTGCGCGAGATGGGCGACCTGCTGCTGCGTGTGCTGGTCAACGAGCATGGCAAGGTGGAACGTGCCGAAGTCCAGAAGAGCAGCGGCCATCAGCGTCTTGACAATGCAGCGAAGGAGGCCGCCCTGAGGGCCGCCTTCAAGCCCTACATGGACGGTGGTCGCGCCGTGCCGGTGTGGGTGGTGGTTCCTTTCTCCTTCAAATTCGATTCCTGATCGGAGGTTGTAAAACGTGGATCAGTTCGGGCTGGATCATCTGTGGTCGAACGCCGACCTCGTGCAGAAGGCGGTGGCCATGCTGCTGGTCATCATGTCGGCCATGTCGTGGTACGTGATCGTGATGAAGGGCATGACTCTGCTGCGCCTGCAGCGCCTCGCAAAGCACGCCCGGGAGACGTTCTGGCAGTCGCGCTCCGTACCCGAGGGGCTGGAGGCCCTGGGCGACGTGGAGGCCAGCCCCTTCGCCTCGCTGGTGCAGGCCGGCATGGACGCCTCGTCCCACCATCGCCACAACGAGGGTACGCTCGGCGGCAGCATGGGTCGCAACGAGTGGATCGCGAGCGCACTGCGCGCGTCCATCGACGACAGCAATGCGAAGCTGCAGACCGGCCTGTCGGTACTGGCCTCGGTGTCCTCGACCGCGCCCTTCGTCGGTCTGTTCGGCACGGTCTGGGGCATCTATCACGCCCTGGTGGCCATCGGCGTCGCCGGTCAGGCCTCCCTGGACAAGGTGGCCGGGCCGGTGGGTGAGGCTCTGATCATGACGGCCCTGGGTCTGGCTGTTGCCATCCCGGCGGCGCTCGGCTACAACACCCTGGTGCGCGGCAACAAGACGCTGGTGGCGCAACTGAATCGATTCGGCTTCGACCTGCACGCCTTCTTCCTCACCGGCACGCGCGTGGGTGACGGCGCCGCCCCCGCGACGCCGCTGCGCGACACCGCGCGGGTGGCCGCCGTGTCCGCCGCCAAGAGCTGAGGGAGAAGCGCCATGGCCATGGGTTCGCTGGGCGACTCAGAGGACGAATTCAACCCCGAGATCAACACCACCCCGCTGGTGGACGTGATGCTGGTGCTGCTGATCATCTTCATGATCACCATCCCGGTCATGAACCACGCGGTGAAAATCGACCTGCCGCGCGCCACCAATCAGCCGAACGAGACGAAGCCCGAGAACATCAACCTCTCGGTGGACGAGAACGGTGCCTTCTGGTGGAACACCGAGCAGATCTCACAGGAGGAACTGCAGGCCCGCATCAACGCCGCAGCCACCCAGGACCCGCAACCCGAGATCCACATCCGCGGAGCGCGCACGGTGCAGTACGAGAAGGTCGCGCAGATCATGGCTGCGGTGCAGCGGGCCGGCCTCAGGAAGATCGGCTTCCCTCTCGATCCGACCGCCCAGTAGCGGCGATGGCGGCGTTCTCCAGCCGCCTTCGCACAAACTCGATGTGCTGCCGCAGGGCGTAGAGCTGGTCGGCATAGGCCAGGGGCGGGTGCTGCTGGTTGACCACACGCTCGATGGCATCCAGGCGCTTTTCGAAGTCTCTCTGCTCACCCGCGGTCATGTGGCTGCGGGTCTCGTTCTCGATGAACATGAGTTCCCCGTACCATCGGTAGATGCGTGAGCGCACGCGCCATTTGTACAGCGGCGTGACGATGCGGGTGAGCGGCAGCAGGATGGCGATGACTGGCACCGCCATCACCAGCAGGCGATCCACCAGGTTGGCCAGCCAGAACGGCAGGTAGCGTTGCAGGAATGGGGGACCGGACTGGTAGAAGCGCTGCGCGCTCGGCGAGACCGGGAAGGCGCTCTTCCTGGCATGCGGGAACTCCCCCTGGGCGCTGAACATGCCCGGGCCGCCATGGGTGCGCACGGCGGCCTGCAGCAGCACGGTCTGGATCGCGGGGTGCAGCGTGTCCCGGATCAGCAGCTCGGCGGTCGGTGCGATGAGCACGACGTCCCGTGACGGGAGGTCGCGCTCGAGGTCGTACACGCCGCGCGGCAGCACCACCTTGGACAGGAAGGGCAGACGCCGCACGTAGGCGTCGGCGCGCTCCATGTCGAGCAGCGTGATGTCCGGCGCGTGCATGATGGCGCGGACGATGCCCGCGTCGGCGGCCGCGATGATGAACAGGCAGTCGACCGCCCCGCCCAGCAGGGCCTCGGCACCGTCGATGCCGGTGACGTGCACGCCGGCGACTGCATCCTCGCCGAGGTTGTTGGTCTCCAGGATCTCGCGCGCGAGCAGGCGCGTTCCGCTGCCGGGCAGGCCGATGGCGACCCGGCGCCCGCGCAGCCCGGCGATGCCGGAACCCGGCGCCACGCCGCGGCAGAAGATCCATAGCGGTTCGAAGGCGACGCTGCCCAGCGTCCTCAGGTGCGGCGCCAAAGACGGGCTGCCGACACCGCTCTGGACCAGGGCGAAATCGACCCCGGTGCCATCCCCGCGCAGCAACTCGAAATTGTCCACCGAACCTTCGGTGGGCCGGAGCAAGACATCGATGCCCAGCGGTGCCAGGGCCTGACGGTACTGCTCGCCGAACTCCGCGTACCCCCCTCCGGAAACGCCGGTGGCCATGGTGACGCGATCCGGCGGCGCCGGTTCGAGGAAGTGGGCCGCAAACCAGAGGCCGGCAACGGCGGCCAGCACCACGGGCGCGGCGATGATCAGCCATTCGCGTGGGTGCAGCCTGGTCAGACTCGTGATCACGACGTTCGTGGCCACCGGTGGATGCAACACCGCACGAGTCTACTGGACCCGGGCGGTCGCGCAAGCGCCTCAGGCGCCCAGGTGGGAGCCGGCGCCAACACCTCGGCGTCCCAACAGGCGTATATTGCCTGCTGTGGCTGCAGGAGGGCCCGGTCGGCCAGCACCCATGTTCGAGCAACAGCCTCATTCAGGTTCCAGGCCCGAGGTGGTGGTCTCGGGTGAAGTCGTCGCCGACCTCGTCGCGGACGAGGCCGACGCCGGCCTGTTCCGGTTTCACCCAGGCGGACAGGGGGTGAACGTCGCCATCGCCCTGGCCCGCCAGGGCCTGTCGACGACCCTGTTGATGCCCCTGTCCCGCGATCCGCTCGGTCAATCCTTCGCCCATGCGCTGCGAGCAGCCGGGGTCGGGACACCGCTTGCGGGCACCAGCCCGTGGCCGACCTCGCTCGCGCTCGTCAACCTTGAGCAGGGCGAACCGCACTACACGCTGTACCGCGAGGGCGTGGCCGACCGTCACCTGGACACCCGCACCCTGCTGCCACGGCTACCCGCCCGTCCCGCGATCCATGTCGTCGGCGCGTTCTGTTACGCGGTGCAGCCGGACCGGGATTTCTGGCTCGCCGTGGCCGCCGAGAGCCGGCGTCGGGGGGCTCTGATCTCGAGCGACCCGAACATCCGGCCACAGCTCATGGAACGACAGGATGCCAACCGCGAGGACATCTGCCGCGCGCTGGGCGAGGCCGACATCGTCAAGGCGAGCCACGAGGACCTCGCCTGGCTGTTTCCGGGGGACACCACAGCCCGCGCCATGGGCCGTCTGCTGTCGGCCGATCGCACCGTGCTGGCGGTGGGAACGCTCGGCGGGCGCGGGGCCTTGCTCGCCACACGTCATGCCATGGCGGCAGTACCGGCCCATCCGCCTCGGGGGGTGGTGGACACCATCGGCGCCGGCGATGCCTTCCACGCCGCTTTGCTGGCCTGTCTGCTGCGTGCCGGCGTGCGGCGGACCGGTCAGCTCGACGCACTGAGCAACGGCGACCTGAGGGTGCTGGGCCGCGAGGCGGCAGTCGCTGCTGCGCTGAACTGCGAGCACGCCGGATGCCACCCCCCCAGCCGCGCCGAGGTCGCACAAACGCTGGCCCTGTCCCAGGGTTGAGTTCAGGACACTGGCGCCGGCGACGGCGACGAGGCCGGCCATCGCGTCCCGCAGCGAACAGCCGTACCGTCGCGGCCAGGACCGGCACCGCGCTCAGGCGGCGGCGCCTCCCCCGGTCTGCGCCTGCAGGAAGGCGAAATCGGCACCCTCGTCGGCCTGTCGCACCTGCTCGGCGTAGAGGCGGCGGTAGCCACGGTCGGGAAAGGCGGGCGGCCGCCAACCCGATGCGCGCCGCGCCAGTTCTTCCGTGGGCACGAGCAGGTCCAGGCTGCGATCCTTCACCGAAAGACGGATCCGGTCGCCGTCCTCCACAAACGCCAGGGGGCCACCGCTGGCCGCGTCCGGGGACACGTGCAGCACCACGGAGCCGTAGGCGGTGCCGCTCATGCGCGCATCGGAAATCCGCACCATGTCCTTGACGCCGGCACGGGCAAGTTTTTTCGGGATCGGCAGGTAGCCCGCTTCCGGCATGCCGCTGGGGCTGGCCGGACCGGCGTTCTTGAGTACCAGGAAGTCGTCGGGCGTGACATCGAGGTCCGGGTCGTCGATGCGGCGGGAGAGATCCTCCAGACCGTCGAACACCACCGCCCTGCCATCGCGCTCGAACAGGCGCGGGTCGGCCGCGGAGCGCTTGAGGATGGCTCCCTTGGGTGCCAGCGACCCGAACAGGGCCACCAGCCCTCCTACCGGATCGAAGGGCTCGTCGCGCGCACGGATCACGCCGCGGTCCACCCAGGGTGCCGGCCCGTCAAGCCGCTGGCCGAGCGTCTCGCCCGTGACGGTCATGCAGTCGAGATGCAGCAGGTCGCGCAGTTCCCAGAGCAGGGCAGACATGCCGCCGGCGGCATGGAAATCCGCCAGGTAATGGCTGCCGGTGGGCTTGAGGTCGACCAGCACCGGGGTTTCGTCGGACAACGCGTTCAGGCGCCGCAGGTCGATGGCGACACCGCAGCGGCCCGCGACGGCTGTCAGGTGCAGCACGGCGTTGGTGGAGCCGCCCAGGGCCAGCAGGACTCGCAGCGCATTCTCGACCGAGCGCGGCGTGATCAGGTCGGAGGGCCGAGGCCCGCGCCCGATCATCGCCACGGCGTGCCGGCCGGTGGCCTCGGCCGCCCGGATGCGGTCGGCGTGCACGGCGGGAATGGTCGCCGTGCCGGGCAGCATCATGCCAAGCGTCTCCGCGATGCAGGCCATGGTGCTCGCGGTCCCCATCACTGCGCACGTCCCGGCGGTGGTGGCCAAGTTGCCCTCGATGCGATCGATGCCCTCGTCGTCCACCTCGCCCGCGCGGTACTTCGCCCAGAATCTTCTGCAGTCGGTGCAGGCTCCCAGCCGCTCCCCCTGGAAGGGCAGGGCCAGCATCGGTCCGGTCACCAGCTGCAAGGCGGGCAGGTTGGCCGACGCCGCCCCCATCAGCTGCGCCGGTACGGTCTTGTCGCAGCCGCCCACCAGCACCACCGCGTCAATCGGCTGGGCACGGATCATCTCCTCCGTGTCCATGGACATGAGATTGCGGAACATCAGGCTGGTGGGACTCAGGAACACCTCGCCCAGCGAGATCGTGGGAAAGGCGAGCGGCAGCCCCCCCGCGGCCAGCACGCCACGCTTCGCCGCCTCCACCAGTTCGGGAACGCTGCGGTGGCAGTTGTTGAAGTCGCTCGCGGTCTGCGCGATGCCGACGATCGGGCGGTCGAGCAGGGTGCGCGACAGTCCCATCGACTGGGCAAAGGATCGGCGCAGGTACAGCGCGAAGGCGGGATCGCCGTAATTCGTGAGGTTGCGGCGGTAGCCGCGCGGTTCGTCGCTCATGGCGGATGCGCTCGGGGCAGTTGCGAAGCCTGCGGATTATCCGCGCTCCTGTCCCAGTGGGCCACGGCAACGACGCACCGGCGGCGAATGAGTGATACTGCCAGCCTGCGTCCCCAGCGGGACCCCTCCCAGGAGCGATTCATGGCCAACGGTTTCTCACGTGCACTGACCGGTGCGATCATGCCCTTCATCGCCGCGTTTGCCTGCGCCGGCACCGCCACCGCCCACGGCGAGCGTGCCGCCACCGACACGGCGGTCTCGCTGACGGCGCAGGCCGAAGCCGAGATCGACAACGACACCATGCGGGCCGTGCTCTACACCGAGACCGAGGACGCCCTGCCGGGCAAGGCGGCCGATGCCGCCAATCGCACGCTCGCCGAGGCAACGCGTGTCGCCAAGGCCCAGGCCGGTGTGAAGGTCCGCTCGGGCAGTTATCAGACCTACCCGGTCTACGACAAGCAGAACCGCATCGCGCGCTGGCGGGTACGGGCCGAAGTGCTGCTCGAGAGCGCCGACTTCAAGGCCATGGCGGCGCTGCTGTCCCGGCTCCAGACCACCATGAATCTGGGCGGGGTCGAGTTCTTCGTTTCCGACGAGGCGCGGCGTCGCAGCGAGGACGAGCTCACCACGAATGCCATCGGCGAGTTCCGCCGCCGGGCCGGCGTGGCCGCGGCTGCGCTGGGACGCAAGACCTGGCGCGTGCGCGAACTGGCGGTGAGCCCCGAGGGCGGCATGCCGCCGATGCCCAAGGCGATGCTCCAGACGCGCGCCGCATCGGCCATGGCCGAT
>JBILUV010000001.1:0-43176 GCA_044370825.1 Burkholderiales bacterium
TACGGTGGTGTCCGTCACAGACGGCATCTGTCGCATCCACGGCCTCTCCGACGTCATGCAGGGGGAGATGCTGGAGTTCCCCGGTAATACCTTCGGGCTCGCTCTGAACCTGGAACGCGATTCAGTAGGGGCGGTCATTCTCGGCGAGTATGAACATATTTCCGAAGGGGACACGGTCAAGTGCACGGGCCAGATTCTTTCCGTTCCGGTTGGCCCCGAGCTTCTTGGCCGGGTCGTCAACTCTCTGGGCCAACCAATCGATGGCAAGGGTCCTTTGAACGCCAAGGAAACAGACGTCATCGAGAAGGTTGCGCCTGGGGTGATCTGGCGGAAGTCGGTGTCGCAGCCCGTGCAGACAGGACTCAAGGCGATCGATGCCATGGTACCGGTTGGTCGCGGTCAGCGCGAACTCATCATCGGCGACCGCCAGACCGGCAAGACAGCGGTCGCCATCGACACCATCATCAACCAGAAAGGTAAAGACCTTCTCTGCGTGTATGTCGCCATCGGTCAGAAAGCCTCCACGATAGCGAACGTCGTGCGCAAGCTCGAGGAATACGGCGCCCTGTCCTATACGATTATCGTCGCCGCCTCCGCCTCCGAGTCCGCTGCCCTGCAGTACATTGCGCCTTATTCGGGCTGCACAATGGGGGAATACTTCCGCGATCGTGGACAAGACGCCCTCATCATCTACGATGATCTGACCAAGCAGGCGTGGGCGTACCGACAGATCTCGTTGTTGTTGCGCCGTCCCCCGGGCCGTGAAGCCTATCCCGGTGATGTGTTCTACCTTCACTCCCGTCTGCTCGAGCGTGCGGCTCGAGTCAACGAAGAGTGGGTGGAGAAATTCACCAATGGAGCCGTCAAGGGAAAGACCGGCTCGCTTACCGCGCTCCCCGTGATCGAAACCCAGGCGGGCGACGTGACCGCCTTCGTTCCCACGAACGTGATTTCGATCACTGACGGCCAGATCTTCCTCGAGACGGACCTGTTCAATGCAGGTATCCGCCCCGCGATCAACGCGGGCATCTCCGTGTCTCGGGTAGGTGGCGCTGCGCAGACCAAGATCATGAAGCGCAAGGACACCGGCGGCGGTGTTCGGCTTGCCCTGGCGCAGTACCGCGAGCTTGCTGCTTTCGCCCAGTTCGCTTCCGATCTCGATGAGGCCACCCGAAAGCAACTCGAGCGCGGACGAATGGTGACCGAGCTGATGAAACAGCCCCAGTATCAGCCGCTGGAAGTCTACGAGATGGCACTGACCCTCTTCGCGGTGAACAACGGTTTCTTTGATGAAATCGATGTCAAGAAAGCACTCGCGGCTGAGAAGTCGATGCGTGAGTACCTCAAAGGCAAGTACGCGGACCTGATCAAGCGGATAGATGACCGCAAGGACCTTCCCGCCGACGATGAAAAGGCTCTCTCCGAAGCGCTCAAGGACTGGAAGAAGAACGGCAGCTACTGATCCGATGCCCGCTGATACCACAGGCTCCCACCCATGCCCGGCACGAAAGAGATACGCGTAAAGATCAAGAGCGTGCAGAACACGCGAAAGATCACCAAAGCAATGGAAATGGTTGCCGCCTCCAAGATGCGGCGAGCGCAGGAACGCATGCGCGCGGCGCGGCCATACGCCGAGAAGATCCGCCACGTTGCGGCGCACATCTCGCATGCAAATGCCGAATACAAACACCCGTTCCTCGTCGAACGCGACACGGTGAAGCGTGTTGGCATCATCGTCGTAACCACGGACAAGGGTTTGTGCGGAGCGCTGAACACCAATTTGCTGCGACAGGTGCTGACCCAATACAAGCAGTGGCAGGCAGAAGGTGAGGAGGTGGAGGTCTGCTGCATCGGCAACAAGGGGTTTGGGTTCATGCAGCGCCTTGGAGCCACCATCTCATCGCATGTTGTGCAGTTGGGTGACCGGCCGCAAATGGACAAGCTCATCGGCGCCGTAAAGGTCATGCTCGACGGTTACATGCACGACCGTTTCGACCGGCTCGTCCTCGCGTATACCCGCTTCATCAACACGATGAAGCAGGAGGCCGTCCTGGAGCAGCTATTACCCCTCTCAGGCGACCGCCTCGGTGCCCCGGAAGGCACGTGGGACTACCTCTACGAACCTGAGGCAAAGGACGTCCTCGACCAGGTGCTGACACGCTACGTCGAGGCGCTGGTCTTCCAGGCCGTCGCGGAAAACATGGCGTCCGAACAGTCAGCGCGTATGGTCGCCATGAAGGCTGCCTCCGACAATGCAGCCACCCTGATAGACGAGCTCACCCTTGTCTACAACAAGAACCGGCAGGCCGCGATCACCAAGGAACTCTCCGAGATCGTGGGCGGTGCGGCAGCGGTGTGAGTGCCGCCGGGATTACACGCCCGCTGCTCCGGTCAAACTGAATTCGCCGGCCGACGCCGGAAAAAGGCTCTTCGAGGAAAGAACATGGCACAAGCTCAAGGCACCATCGTCCAGTGTATCGGCGCCGTTACCGACATCGAGTTTCCGCGTGATCACATGCCGCGCATCTACGAAGCACTGGTGCTGGAAAACACCGGAGAGAAAGGCCTCGCAGAGGAAGGCCTGACCTTCGAGGTGCAACAGCAACTTGGCGATGGCGTAGTGCGCTGCATCGCCCTCGGCGCATCCGATGGCCTTCGTCGAGGCATGAAGGTGGCCAGAACCAGCGCACCGATTTCCGTGCCTGTCGGCGAAGGGACGCTTGGCCGCATCATGGACGTGCTGGGTCGACCGATCGATGAAGCTGGACCCATCAAAAGCGATGAGCGGCGGGCCATTCATCAGCCTGCTCCGAAATTCGACGAACTTTCGCCCTCCGTGGAACTGTTGCCGACAGGTATCAAAGTGATTGATCTCATCTGCCCCTTCGCGAAGGGTGGGAAGATCGGACTGTTCGGCGGCGCCGGTGTCGGCAAGACCGTCAACATGATGGAGCTGATCAACAACATCGCCAAATCCTACGGGGGTTATTCCGTGTTTGCCGGCGTCGGCGAGCGCACTCGCGAGGGCAACGACTTCTACCACGAAATGGAGGAGTCCAAGGTTCTCGACAAGGTGGCCATGGTGTTCGGACAGATGAACGAACCGCCTGGCAACCGCCTGCGCGTCGCTCTGACTGGCCTGACGATGGCTGAACGTTTCCGCGATGATGGTCGTGACATCCTCCTGTTCATTGACAACATCTACCGTTACACCCTCGCCGGTACGGAGGTGTCCGCCCTTCTGGGCCGGATGCCTTCTGCTGTGGGTTATCAGCCGACGCTTGCTGAGGAAATGGGCCGTCTGCAGGAGCGGATCACTTCGACGAAAGTCGGCTCGATCACATCCATTCAGGCGGTCTACGTGCCAGCCGACGACCTGACCGATCCGTCGCCTGCCACCACCTTCCTGCACCTGGATGCCACTGTCGTGCTTTCCCGGGACATCGCAGCCCTCGGTATCTACCCTGCTGTAGATCCCCTGGATTCGACTTCCCGTCAGCTGGACCCTAACGTCATCGGCGATGAGCACTACAACACCACCCGAGCCGTGCAGGCGACCCTCCAGCGCTACAAGGAACTCCGGGACATCATCGCCATTCTCGGCATGGATGAGCTCGCGCCCGAGGACAAACTGGCGGTCGCCCGTGCCCGGCGCATTCAGCGCTTCCTGTCCCAGCCCTTCAACGTCGCCGAAGTTTTCACCGGCTCTCCGGGCAAGATTGTCCCCCTGAAGGACACGATCAAGGGCTTTCAGATGATCGTGAACGGCGAGTGCGACCACCTTCCGGAACAAGCGTTCTACATGGTCGGCACCATCGAAGAAGCCTTTGAAAAGGCCAAGACCCTGCAATGACCGACGCCGCATCTGTACGCCACCATTGCCTCTGAGGGAACATGGCAAACACCATCCAAGTGGACGTCGTCAGCGCGGAAGAGTCCATCTTCTCGGGGGAGGCGGACTTTGTCGTGCTTCCAGGTGAAACCGGAGAGCTTGGCATCTATCCGCGCCACACGCCTCTGATCACCCGTATCAAGCCGGGATCGGTTCGCATCCAGCCTGCTGGGGGCGGAGACGAGCAGCTGATTTTCGTGGCAGGTGGCATCCTGGAAGTCCAGCCCAGCATGGTCACCGTTCTGGCCGACACGGCCATCCGAGGGCGGGATCTCGATGAAGCAAAGGCCAGCGAGGCGCTCAGACTCGCTGAGGAGGCTCGAGCCAAAACCCAGGACAAGGAAGAGATCGCAGCTGTCGAAGCTGAGCTCGCGTCGTTGGCTGCGCAACTCGCCGCGATCCGCAAGCTGCGCAAGCGCTGACCGGCCCTTTTCCGTCAAAAAGGGCGACCGCGGTCGCCCTTTTTTATCGCCCCAGCGCCTGCCCGCAGAGTTGGGCAGATGAACACCCGGGCCGGGTGGCGGCAGCGCCCACGAAAACACTTATCCCACCTCCGCGCACCGCGCGCCGCCAAACCATCCCGAGATAACGTCCTGACCGCCGCAGCCCGTTATCATTGGTCAACTTTGACCAAACACCTGCGACGCTCCGAATGTGCCAGCTTCTCGGCATGAACTGCAACGTCCCGACCGACATCTGCTTTTCGTTCGCGGGATTTCAGCAACGTGGCGGTAGAACGGATCACCATGCCGACGGATGGGGTATTGCGTTCTTCGAGAACCGGGGTTGTCGCGTCTTCCTAGATCATCAGCCAGCAGCGACCTCCGCAGTTGCACGCCTCGTGCGCGAATACCCGATACGCTCGAAAAACGTCATCGCCCATATCCGGAAGGCCACACATGGCGCCGTCGCCCTTGAAAACACCCACCCGTTCAATCGAGAGCTTTGGGGTCGATACTGGATTTTCGCCCACAATGGGACGCTGACCGACTACGACCCCGATCTCGATGGCACTTACCAGCCAGTCGGCGCCACCGACAGCGAGTCAGCCTTCTGTCATTTGCTGCAAACCCTTCGCGAACGATTCGGTCTGGTCGCCCCGCCGGACGATCAGTTCGTTCTGGCGATCCAGCACTGGGCGGACCAAACCGCTGCCCACGGCACGCTGAATTTTCTGCTATCCGACGGGGAACTGCTGCTCGCTCGCTGCTCCGACAAGCTTTGCTATGTCGAACGCAGAGCGCCCTTCCCAGTCGCGCACTTGGTGGACGAGGACGTCAGCGTGGATTTCGCAGAGGTGACCACGCCGAATGATCGGGTGGCCGTGATCGCCACCGTTCCGCTTACGGACAACGAGACGTGGACGTCCCTGACCCCAGGCGAACTCGCGGTCTTTCGGCATGGAGCCCGTCTGTGTGACGAGTTAACGGCGAAGAGCGTTTGACAGTCACTCGGGTGCCCAATAGGCTGCGCGCCACACACAGGCCAAGAGAAACCGAAGAGGGAGAGCAGCCATGATCGAACGACTTGTCGCCGCATTTGCCACGGCAACGTTGTTGTCCGTCCCGTCCCTGACCGCCGCCAAGGACACCGTGCGTATCGTTTTCATCGGCCCGCTGACGGGGGGAGTGGCGGCGAACGGCCTTGGCGGACGCAACTCCGTGGACCTGGCCGTGAAACTGCGCAACGCGGACCCCAGGGCCCGCTTTTCCTACGACTTGGTCGTGCTGGATGATGAGTGCAAACCCAATGTCGGGGTTCAGGTGGCGACGAAAGCGGCTTCCGACAACAGCATCATCGGTGGGGTGACGCATTATTGTTCCACCGTCGCCATGGGCACCGTGGACGTATACCACCGCTTCGGGCTTCCTGTGATTATCTGGGGTGCCGTTCTCCCCGACGTTACCTACGCCAATGACTACCGGGAGATCCACCGGGTCAACGGCACCATGATCAACCAGAACGAAACGGCAGCCCAGTTCATGACCGCCCAGAAGTTCAAGCGCTGGGCGATCGTGCACGACACTACCGACTACGGCAAAGGCCACAACAAGTACTTCGCCGAATACCTCCAGAAGAACGGTGGCCAGATACTGGGCAGCTTCGGTGTCACTGCGGACCAGCAGGATTTTTCGGCCGAGCTCACAAAGATCAAGGAGCTCAAACCCGAGGTGGTCTATTTCGGCGGCATCACGCCTCTCGGGGTGCGCGTTCGAAGCCAGATGGACAAGTTCGGGGTCAAGGCCGTCTTCCAGGGTACCTCCGGCATCATCTCCGATGCCTTTGTCGAGGGCCTCGGGCCGCTCGCTGAAGGGGTGGTGGCATTCCGCGAGGGTGCCCCTGCGGAGAAGCTGCCCGGCGGAAAGGCCTTCCTGGAGCAGTATGCGAAGGCGAAGTACAGCGATGATCCGGAGGCGTACGGCCCGTTCGCCTTCGTTGCCGCAAACCTGCTGATGGATGCTATCGAGAAGTTCGGCCCTGATCGCAAGAAGGTGCGGGCCGAACTGAACAAGACCCGTGATTATGAGTCCGTCGTCGGCCGCATCACTTTCGACGACCACCGACAGAATGCGGTGCCGGTCATCACCAAGTTCGTTGTTCAGGATGGGCGATGGATGGTCTGGGAGGACAGTGAATACGCCAAGGGCAAGCGCGCCCTGGTCCGGAAGTAATCTGCCGCCATGGATATCGCGCTGCTCGCGCAGCACGTCCTTAATGGCGCCATGCTGGGGGTGATCTACGCGCTTGTGGCGGTGGGTTTCACGCTGTTCTTCGGGGTGCTCGACGTCATCAAGTTCTCCCATGGCGATGTGGTCATGCTGGGTGCCTTCGTCGCCCTTGCCACGTCCGTCGGTCTGTCCGGGCAGGCTTTCCCCGCCGCCGTCACCCTTGCCGCGATGCTCGTGATCTCGGTGATCGCCATGGGTGTGGTAGGCGCTCTGCTCGCCCGCTTCCTCGTCCTCCCCCTGCGCAGGGCCCCCACGCTCAACGTGCTGCTCATCACCTTGATGGCTGGCACGGTCATACGGGAAGCTGTACGTCTGTTCTATCCCCAGGGCTCCAACCCCAAGCCTTTCCCCCGCCTGCTGCCAGGTGGGGCCTGGGAGTTCGGCCAGTTCACCCTGAGACACGACAGCGCGATCCTTCTCGTGCTCGGCGTGGCGGCGATCGTCACGGTACACATCCTGATCCGTCACACCCGCCTGGGGCTGGCCATCCGCGCCGTCGCCCAGGACGCAGAGACGGCGTCGACCATGGGAATCCCGTTTCAGCGCACGGTGCTCGCCACCTTTGCCATCGGGTCCGCGCTCGCCGCGCTCGCGGGTGTGGTCAACGGCCTCTACTACAGCGAGGTTAGCTTCAACATGGGCCTGCTGTTGGGTGCCATCGGGTTCTCGGCTGCGGTGATCGGCGGCCTGGGCAATGTCTACGGCGCGATCCTTGGGGGCTTCATCTTCGCAGGACTGCAGACGGTGGGGGCGGTGGCCTTGCCCATCGCCAGTGCTTACAAGGATGTGTTTGCCTTTGGTGCCGTGATCGTCCTCATGGCACTGAAGCCGGGCGGCCTGCTGGTCGAGCGATCGGCCGAGCGGGTCTGAGAGGCCTTACGACCTATGAGTACGATCCTGCCTGCGCTCGCCGCAATCCTCGGAGCCGCCCTCGCGATACTCGGCCTCATGCTCGCGGACAAGCAGTGGGAAGTCGCCGCAGTGGCGGTCGCCTGTGTCGCAGTGGTCCTGATGGCTGGACGCCTGGGTTGGACGGAGCGCGTGCACCGATCCGCTGGCCGACACGGTCTCGTCGCCAACGCGCTGGCGTGGAGCACTGCTGCGGTCGTCATCTTCCTGCTACGTGAACACAACTTCGAATTGCTGATGCTGTGCACCGTGATGCTCTACATGGTGGCGGGCCTCGGACTCACGGTGCAGTTCGGATTCGCCGGCGTCGTCAATTTCGCCGCAGCGGCGTTTCTCGGAGTCGGGGCCTACTGCGCGGCAGTGCTGCTGACATCCAGTCCCCTTCCGCCATTGCTCGTCGTTCTCGTTGCCGGTCTGGTGAGCGCCTTGGTGGGTTCGGTCCTGCTCTTGCCTCTGTTGCGCACCCGCGGCCACTACGCGGCTCTCATCACGATCGCCTTCGGCATCCTGTTCCGGACCTTCCTCGAGGTCAATGACGCGCTTGGCGGACCGCAGGGCCTGAAGGTTCCGGGCATGCGGCTCGCAGGTGTCGATTTCAACAGCGCCATCGAGATCGGCGACGAGACAGAGTGGTCGTTCTATCTCCAATACGCCGGCCTGTGTCTCGCGGTGTTGTTCCTGGCCACGATGCTGGTTCGTCGCCTCGAGCGCTCCTGGCTGGGACTGTCGATGGATGCGGTGCGTCTGGACGAAACCGCAGCTGCCGCGTTCGGCCTCAATGCCGCTGCCTGGAAGATCGTAGCCTTCTCCGCGGGCAATTTCCTCGCCGGCATCGCCGGAGCGCTCTATGCCATGCTATCGGGATTCATCGCCCCGGCTAGCTTCACTTTTGGCGACTCGCTGATCCTGGTATCCATTGTCATCCTTGGCGGGCTCGGCAATCCCCTGGGCCTGCTGCCGGCGGCGCTCATCGTGGTCGTCCTCCCCGAGAAGTTGCAGGTTATCCAGGAATACCGTTTCCTGCTGTTCGCGGCACTTGTGATAGGTATCCTCCTGCTGAGACCTGGCGGCCTGCTGCCCCGCCGCCCCCGCCAATATTTCAGGAACCCGGGATGAGCGGCGAACCACTTCTCGTAGCGGCCAGCCTGTCGGTCAGGTTTGGCGGTGTCCGGGCTCTCGATGGCTTGAACCTGAGCATCGATGAAGGCGAGATGCTCGGCCTGATCGGGCCCAATGGTTCCGGCAAAACCACTTTCTTCAACACCGTGACCGGCTTCGTCGTCCCGGCCGGCGGGAGCATCCGCTTCGCGGGCGAGGATCTTACGGGGATGATCCCGCGCAAAGTGGCGCGTCGCGGTATTGCGCGTACCTTCCAGCGTCTGCGTTTGTTGCTCGAACTTTCGGTATTCGACAACCTCATGCTCGGTCTGCACCTCTCGCTGGATCACGGCGTCTGGAGCAACCTGCTGTTCCGCAGGGGACTGCGCCAGAGCATCGATCGGTACACCACGATCGCCAGGGACCTCCTGGCCCAGTTCAGCCCGGCCCTGCCCGATCGCCTGTTCGAACCGGCGGGTGCCCTGACCATGATCGATCGGCGCCGTGTCGAGGTCTGCCGGGCACTGATCCGCGAACCGAGACTGTTGCTTCTGGATGAGCCGTCCGCCGGAATGACGCCTGACGAGACGCATGAACTCATGCGTGATCTGCTGCGTGTGAAGGCTGGCCGTCCAGCCCTTGCCGTGGTCCTGATCGAGCACGACATGACCGTCATCGAGAGTGTTGCCCAGCGCTGCGCTGTACTCGATTACGGACGCAAGCTCTGCGAGGGCAGCTACGCGCAGGTGACTGCAGATCCCGAAGTGCGACGCGCCTACCTGGGGCTTGAGGAATGACTTCTGCGCTCGGACTCGAGGTCCGCGGCATCCGGGTGGGCTACGACCGGGTCGACGTGCTTCAGGATGTGTCCCTGTTGGCCCACCCGGGAGAGATCACCTGCCTGCTGGGTGCCAACGGATCCGGCAAGACTACGCTGGTGCGGGCTGTTCTCGGCCTGACGCCACCGCGCGAAGGTGAAATCCTGCTGGGGAGCAGTAGGATCTCGGGTATGCCCACCCACCAGATCGTGGGACTCGGCATCGGTGCCATTCCAGAGGGGCGGCGGGTCTTTCCGAAGCTCACGGTCGAGGAGAACCTGCGGACGGGCGCCTACCTAGTCGCTGATCGGGAACTTGTCGGCCAGCGCATGGTGAACGTGTACGAGACCTTCCCCCGCCTGCGGGAGCGTGCGTCACAGCTGGCGGGTACCCTGTCCGGGGGCGAGCAGGCGATGCTGTCCATCGGGCGCGGGTTGATGGGCTCACCGGGACTGCTGATCATCGACGAGCCCTCGCTGGGCCTGTCACCGAAGTTCGTGAAGGAGAACTTCCAGGTCATACGTCGCATCAACGAATCGGGCGTCTCCGTCCTGCTCGTCGAGCAGAACGTGCACCAGACTCTCGAGGTCTCCCATCGCGGCTATCTGCTCTCCGGGGGCCGGGTCGTGGCGTCGGGCACAGCGGCCGAGCTGAAGCGCCACCCGGAGCTTGTGGCTGCGTATTTTGGAGACACTCAGACGCCGGGAAGCTGACTTCCGCGGTTGCGCAGGTTCTGCGCGTTCCAGTCCCGGTGCGCCGCTATACTCGGCGGATATTTTCAGGACACTACATCCATGGCTGCCATCGATCCCCTGAGGCTCACCCAGGAGCTGCTCACCTTCAATACGATCAACCCGCCTGGCGCGGAGGAACCCTGCGCACGGCATATCGGCGCCTTGCTGGAGGCGGTCGGGTACCGGGTGACATATCACGGCTTCGGTTCTGGCCGAGCCAATCTGGTCGCGACCATTGGCGGCAGCGACGAGATCGCCCCGATCTGTTTCACCGGGCACATCGACATCGTCCCTCTTGGAGCCAAGCCCTGGAGCCATGATCCGTTCGCGGGAGAGACCGATGGCGGGAGAATGTACGGGCGCGGGTCCAGTGACATGAAGGCAGGGGTGGCGGCTTTCGTGGCTGCGGCAGTCGAACTGGCGCCTCATCTGGCGCGCTCTCCCGGGGTGTCCATCGTCATCACCGCTGGCGAGGAGACTGGCTGCCAGGGCGCCTTCGACCTCGTCTCCAAACCCGGTGCACTCGGGCGCGCGGGTGCGATCGTGGTGGCCGAGCCCACCGGCAACTTTCCCTACGTCGGCCATCGGGGCGCCTACTGGCTGCAGGCCCGCACCAGCGGCATCACCGCGCATGGCTCGATGCCCGAAAAAGGTGTCAATGCCGTGTACAAGGCCGCCCGAGCCGTCACCTGCCTGGAGCATTTTCACTTCTCCACGCCGCCGCACGCCATGATGGGCCAGGGAACGCTGAACGTCGGTACCCTCAGCGGGGGGCTCAACATCAACTCCGTTCCTGATCAGGCCGTCATTGGTATCGACATGCGCACTGTCCCGACCCAGAGTCATGCGCATATCAGGGAGGAACTCGGGCACGTTCTGGGGCCGGAGGTACAACTCGAGACGCTGCTGGACGTGGCTGCGGTCTACACGGAACCGCAGGAAGCCTGGGTGCAGAGCGTATTCGACGTGATGGCCCCTTATCTCGGCAGCCGACCCGAGCCCCGGACGGCGACGTATTTCACCGACGCCGCGGCCCTGAAGCCGGCTCTCGGCAACCCACCGACCTTGATCCTTGGCCCCGGTGAGCCGCACATGGCGCACCAGACAGATGAGTACTGCGAGACCGAGCGGGTAAAGGCCGCGACCCAGGCGTTCCTGCGCATCATGCAGGACTGGTGTCGCGCCTGAGTCCGAGCGCTTTAAGCCTCATGCCGGACCGAGCGCGATGTCCATGACGCCCGGCTTTCCGGTCGATTGCTTCCGCACCCGGGCGCACCGATCGGGGACGACGCTCGTCGACCCGCGGATTGCCGCGATCGGCACGGGCTCACGCTTTGGACACATGCTCCCGTTTGTCTGCATGAGTTAGACCGTGTCCCGATCCTTCCTCGCCGGCCTTTCGGGCGAGCGCCTGTGGGATCTTGCAGGCGACACGTGGCCGCTTTCCACCGCCCGGGCCTTGCGGCCTGCGGCAGCCATCGCGGTACGCGGCCTCATCCATGGTCATCGCGTTGTCCTGGCGGCGACTGACCCGGCCGTGGCATCGGGCGCCATCGGTGGCGCCGAGGCTGAAGTCCTGGCCGTCGCCGTTGACGAGGCGATGGAGCACCGCCTGCCGCTCATCCTGCTCATCGATTCCGCTGGTGCTCTTCTCACCGAAGGGGTGGTCGTACTGGGTGCCTTCCGCCGGTTGCTCCGCAGCATGCTGGTCGCGCGCAGTCAGGGTCTGCCGACTCTCGCGGTGTTTGGGCGGAATTGTTTCGGCGGAGCCAGCCTTCTCGCGTTTGCGGCGGATACCAGGATCTATCCTCAGGGCTGTCGCCTCGGTCTGTCGGGGCCCCGAGCGCTGCGTTCCCTGGACGCTGGCCCGGAGACCGATACAGCGGTCCTTACACTCTATGGCGCCGAAAGCCGATGCCGTCATGACGAAGACGGTGTGATAGTGAGTGATGACTCTTCTGCGGTCGCCGCTCTTGTTCGCGCATGGCTTGCAGAGGCCGTGAGCAGGCCCCCTGCAGCGACGTCAGCCACCGAGAGCCGCCTTGCCCGTCGCCTGAGCCTCTACAGGGGTGATCCGAGCAGTCTGTCCAGCACGAGCCCTCCGCCAGACGTCGGTACACGGTTGGATCAATGGTTTCCCGGAGGTTGGACTGCCGCCTACAGCGACGGCGTGGTCTGGGGCGAGTGTTGGGCGGACGGGGGGGAGACTTGTTTCGCCGGTTTTGTGGCGGGGCGGCCTGTCGGCGCCTTCGCCTGCGTCCGGATGATGGAAATCCTGCGTGGTTTCGCCGATGAACCACCGATCCTGGGAGTCACCCTGCTGCTGGACAGCCCCGGCCAGATGGCAGACGTGGACAACGAGCAGATCCTGCTCAGCGAGTTCGTTGCGCGCGTGGCCGATCTTGTCCACGGGCTTGGTGCGGAGGGCCGACTTGTCGACCTTTGGCTGGTGGGCGAGGCGGGGGGCGCGATCTATCTGGCCCTGGCTGCTGCAGCGACACGCGTCACCGCCTGGCCGGGAATGCATATCCAGACCCTTCCGCCCCGCGTCGTGGATGGGGTCCTGGGGCAGCGTCAGGCTGCGAGTGCAACCCTGGAAGATCTGCTCGAGGCCAGGGTGATCGACGGCTGGGCGTCGGCCCCCCGCATCGACTACGAACCCCGACCAGCCGAACGCGACTGAAATTGGCAACCGCCACCTGGATATTCACCCAATGAACCGCAATCTCTACACTTTGCTGGAAAGCCGTTTCCCGCCCCCGGACACCCCGCTTCTAGAGACCGAGGAAGGTGTCGTCCATACCTATGGTGATCTGGCTGGCCTGTCGGCCAGGATGGCCGCAGTCCTGGCCGCGTGCGGCGCTGTCCCCGGCGACCGCATCGCCGCGCAAGTGGAGAAATCCCCTGCGGCGCTGGCTCTGTATCTGGCCTGCCTGCGCGGAGGCTTTGTCTATCTGCCGCTGAACACCGCCTACCAGCCGCCCGAGGTGTCGTACTTCCTTGGGGATGCCGAACCCAGTGTCTTCGTGTGCCGTCCCGAGAGCGTCGAGGCCCTCGAGCCGCGCGCGCGCGAGTCCGGCGTCGCAACCGTGCTGACCCTTGACGCCTCAGGTCGAGGCACTCTGGCCGACGAGGCGCGGGCCGCCCCAGATGATCAGTCGATCCATCTCGCCGGAGCGGACGACCTCGCCATCATCATCTACACGTCTGGGACGACGGGACGATCCAAAGGGGCGATGCTGACCCACGGCAGTCTTGCCGCCAATGGCGAGGCCCTGCGCAGAGCCTGGGCCTTCGAGGCTGGTGATGTGCTGCTCCACCAGTTACCCCTGTTCCACGTGCATGGGCTGTTCATCTCGACACACTGTGTGCTCTTGAGCGGAGCCCGGATGTTGTTCCACCGCAGGTTTGACAGCGCCTTGGCCGTGGCGAGTCTGCCGCGCTGCAGTGTCATGATGGGCGTTCCCACCTATTACACGCGCCTGTTGGCGGAGCCCGGATTCACCCGCAACAGCGCGGCCAGCGTCCGTCTGTTCGTTTCGGGCTCGGCGCCCCTGCTGCTCGAGACCTTCCGCGAGTTCGAGGCGCGCATCGGACAGCGCATCCTGGAGCGCTACGGCATGAGCGAGGCAGGCGTCATCACGACAAATCCCCTGGGCGGGATTCGCAAGGGAGGAACGGTCGGCCAGCCTCTCGAGGGGATGGACGTCCGAGTGACGTCATCCGAGGACGTGCCCCTGCCGGCGGGCGAACCGGGCGGGGTACAGATCCGTGGAGAGAGTGTCTTCCAGGGGTACTGGCGCATGCCGGAGAAGACGCAGGAGGAATTCACCAGCGACGGCTGGTTCCGCACTGGGGATGTCGGCGTGATCGATGAGGAGGGCTACCTGTCCATCGTCGGACGGGCCAAGGACCTGATCATCAGTGGTGGCTTCAACGTTTATCCCAAGGAGATCGAGCTCGAACTCGACGCCTGGCCCGGCGTCGTCGAGTCTGCCGTCATCGGCATACCCCACCCTGATTTCGGCGAGGCGGTGACGGCAGTGGTGGTACTGACAGCAGGAGCGTTTCTGAACGAGGCGGGGGTCCTCGCTGCGCTTCGAGCGCGGCTCGCCAATTACAAGGTCCCCAAACGCATACACGTGGTGCCTGACCTTCCGCGGAATGCGATGGGCAAGGTCCAGAAGAACGTGTTGCGGGAGCGCTTCGCGCCGTAGGAAGGTCTGACTGCTCCGGCGCGGGACCTCCGTCCCGACCGCACAATCAATCAGACCTTCCTGAGGATCGGCAGGACGCGAGTACGGCTGTCGAAAAAGGGGGTCAGGCGATCGATGGCGCAAAGGCAAGGTGCGCCACACCGTCGCACTCATTGTCGGGTTTCGGCCGCCGGGCCCCTGTATTCGCGGCGCTGTAGCCCGTGATTGGGTCCGGGTGAGCAGCATGCCTAGCGCGGTTCAGGTCTGGCCGCGGGCGCGACGGGCGATGGCGCGACGGAGATCTCCGATGGAGGCACGCACACCCGTGAGATTCGGGTTGATATCGAGAGCCTGCTCGTAGAACGCGAGCGCGCGTTCCATGTTCCCGCGTCCGGTCTCGATCATGCCGTAGCCGGCAAGTGCACCGAAATGCGAGGGATTTCGAGCCAGTACCTGATCGCAATCCCTCGCCGAAGCATCCAGATTGCCGACCAGGAACCATGCAGTAGCACGCTTGTTCCAGCCTTCGGCGTAATCGGGGGCAAGCCCGACGACGCGACTGAAAGTCTCGATGCTCTCGGTCAGGCGGCCTTCCGCCATCTGCCGCCTTCCGTTCTCCATCAGTGCATCGATCCGTTCGTCGCCGGAACGACCCCATACCGCCCAGACCGCGTTCTGCGCCAATGATCTGACCAGATTGTCGGGGTCATGCAATGCAGACAGAAGAGCCGGGACATCGGCCATGGTGCCAAGGCGCTCGAGACGCATGGCGGCAAGCTGACGGGTCGCCGACTCGCCCGTGCGCAGCGCGGATACAGCTTCTTCGCGTGTCAGCGGTGGAGGCGTCGGTTCAGCAGTCCATGCGGACGCGGTGAGGCAGAGCAGCATCGCCAACAGCGCGGCCCGTCGCAGCGCGCTCATGCGCGGCATCGTCAGGCCACGGCTCGCGGCAGCGCCGAGGGGCGCTTCGACTCGGTCAGGAAATCCAGCGCCGCTCGAACACCTTCCCGGACGATTGGCACGCCGCCCAGGACGAGACCCATCTCCACCCCCGCCAGGGTGCCGGCCAGGGTGAGGTCATTGAAGTCGCCCAGATGTCCGACGCGGAACACACTGCCGGCGAGTCTGCCCAGTCCGGTGCCCAGAGAGAGGTCGAAGTGGTCGAGGATCAGGGCCCGCACCCGATCGGCATCGTGCCCTGCCGGAAGCACGACCGCCGTCAGTGAACTGCTGTACTCGGCTGGGTTGGCACACAGTACCTTGAGACCCCAGGCGCGAACGGCGCGCCGGGTCGCCTCGGCATGGCGGTCGTGACGCGCAAACACGTTCTCCAGCCCCTCCTCCATGAGCATGACGATGGCCTCCCGCAGTCCGTAGAGGAGATTGGTGGCGGGCGTGTAGGGGAACCACCCCGACTGATTGGAGGCGAGCATCTCCTCCCATGACCAATAAGATCGAGGCAGCCGCGCCGCCGCGGACGCAGCCATCGCCTTGCGGCCGATGGCATTGAACGACAGCCCCGGGGGAAGCATCAGGCCCTTCTGGGAGCCGGCCACGGTGACGTCCACGCCCCATTCATCATGTCGGTAGTCGATCGAGCCGAGCGACGAGATGGTGTCGACCATGAACAGGGCCGGGTGGCCGGCGGTGTCGATGGCACGGCGGACGTCCGGAATGCGGGAGATCGCACCCGTGGAGGTCTCGTTGTGCACCACGCATACGGCCTTGATGGCATGCGCGGCATCCTCGGACAGACGCGCACCGATGGCCTCGGGGTCTGCGCCATGCCGCCAGTCGCCCGGCAGGAACTCGACCTCGAGACCGAGCCGGGCTGCGAGCTTCCGCCACAGGCTGGCGAAGTGTCCGGTCTCGACCATCAACACCCTGTCGCCAGGCGACAGGGTGTTCACCAGAGCGGCCTCCCAGGCACCGGTTCCGGAGGCAGGGTAGATAACCACGGGGCCGCGGGTCCCGAAGATGGGCTTGAGTCCGTCGAGGACTTCGCGTGCGAGGCGATTGAATTCGGGGCCGCGGTGGTCGATAGTCGGCCGGTCCATGGCACGCAGGATCCGGTCCGGCACGTTGGTCGGCCCTGGAATCTGCAGGAAATGGCGGCCTGCGCGATGTGCCATGGGGTACTCCTCAAACGAGTCCAGTGAACGGCTGCAGAGTATCATTCCCCCAGTCATGAACGCACCGCATCCCATCGTCCGCTCGAGGCGACCCGGAGATCCCGCCCTGGCCGGACGCCTGCGCGGCGCCATCGAGGGTGATGTGCTGTTCGATGCGTCCAGCCGTGGACGCTATTCGACCGACGCCTCGATCTATCAGGTGGAGCCCCTCGGCGTCGTGGTTCCGCGAACCGATGCGGATGTCGAAGCGGTGCTGGAGATCGCCCGCGATCAGGGAGTGCCCGTGTTGCCGCGGGGAGCGGGCACCTCCCAGTGCGGGCAGACGGTGGGTGAGGCGATCGTGATCGATACCTCCCGTCACCTGAACCGTCTGGTCCGGCTGGACGAGGAGGCGCGCACCGCAGTTGTGGAACCCGGCATCGTTCTGGACCACCTGAACGCTGCCCTCAGGCGCAGCGGCCTCTGGTATCCGGTTGATGTGTCGACCTCCGCGCAGGCCACGCTGGGCGGCATGGCGGGCAACAATTCCTGCGGTGCCCGTTCCATACGTTACGGCAACATGGTGCACAACGTCCTGGGCGTCGATGCCTGGCTGGCCGATGGCAGCGAGTGCCACTTCGGTCCTGCGGAGCAGGTCGCGTCCGGATCGTTCCGGTACCGCGAACTCGTCCATGCCATCCACGCCATCGCGCAGCGGGAGGCCGCAGAGATCGAGGCGCGCTGGCCACGGGTGATGCGGCGGGTGCAGGGCTACAACCTCGACATGATGCAGCCGCATCTGCCGCACAATCTCGCGCATCTGCTCGTCGGTTCCGAGGGGACGCTGGCCTGGTTTCGCCGCCTGCACCTGAAGCTTGCCCCGCTGCCCAGACACAAGGTTCTGGGAGTCGCGCACTTCCCCAGCTTTCACCGCGCCATGGAGCTCACCCAGGAGATCGTCCGGCTCGATCCGGACGCGGTGGAGCTCGTGGACCGCACCATGATCTCGCTGGCTCGGGAGCACGACGAGTTCCGGCCGGTGGTCGAGCGGTTCTTCGTGGGCCAGCCGGATGCGATCCTGCTGGTCGAGTTCGCAGGCGAGGATCGCGACGCTCTGGTCACCAGGCTTGCGCGACTGGACGAGTTGCTCGGGGATCTCGGTCTTCCCGGCGCGCTGGTCCAGGTCACGGATGCGGCCCAGCAGCGCAGTCTGTGGGAGGTGCGAAAGGCCGGGCTGAACATCATGATGTCCATGAAGGGCGACGGCAAACCTGTGTCCTTCATCGAGGACTGCGCCGTGCCCCTGGAACATCTGGCCGAGTACACGCGCGCCATCGACGAGGTGTTCGCCCGCCACGGTACCCGTGGCACGTGGTACGCCCATGCCTCGGTTGGGACGCTGCACGTCCGTCCCGTGCTGGACATGCGCCGTGACGGCGCGCGGAAGATGCGCGCCATCGCCGAGGAAGCCTGCGCCCTGGTGCGCCGGTTCAAGGGAGCCTACTCGGGCGAGCACGGCGATGGTCTGGTGCGCTCCGAATGGATCGAGCCCATCCTCGGTGAAAGGCTCACGCGTGCGCTCGGGGAGATCAAGGATCTGTTCGACCCGGGAAACCTGTTCAATCCCGGCAAGATCGTGCGCCCGCCGCGCATGGACGACCGCAGCCTGTTCCGCTACAAGCCGGGATACGCCTTGAAGTCTCCGCCCACCGCCCTGGACTGGTCGGAATGGGGTGGGATCGGCGGTGCGGTGGAGATGTGCAACAACAATGGCCACTGCCGCAAGTTCGACGCCGGGACGATGTGTCCGTCGTACCGGGTGACGCGTGAGGAGCGGCACCTCACCCGTGGCAGGGCCAATACCCTCCGGCTGGCCCTGTCCGGCCAGCTCGGGAGCGACAGCGAATCTGCCGGCGCCCTGGCAGAGGCGATGTCCCTCTGCGTGGGCTGCAAGGGATGCAAACGGGAATGCCCCACCGGGGTGGACATGGCCCGGCTCAAGCTCGAGTGGCGCCACTGGCAGCACCTTGCGCAGGGAGCGGGGTTGCGCGATCGCCTCGTGGCACACCTGCCCCGATATGCACCCCTGGCAGCGCGTCTGTCCTGGCTGGTCAACACGCCGAGTTGGTTGCCCGGCGCGGCCACACTGCTCGAGCGCCTCACCGGGTTGTCGGCGCAGCGCCCGCTTCCACGCTGGCGCGCAGACGTCTTTCGTGACCACGAGATACCGGGCCGGGATGCGTCCGGCGACCGGACGCCGGTGGTCCTGCTGGCCGACACGTTCAACCGCTACTTCGAACCCGAGAACCTGCGCGCCGCGGTCCGGGTGCTGGATGCGCTGTCCTATGCCGTCGAGCCTGCGCGCGACGCCGATGGCGGGAGGCCGCTTTGCTGTGGCAGGACTTATCTCGCGGTCGGCATGGTGGACGAGGCCAGGGCCGAGGCGCGACGGCTGCTGCGGGCGCTGCAGCCTGCCATCGAGCGTGGTCTCCCGGTGGTGGGCCTGGAGCCCTCCTGCCTGTTCACGTTGCGTGACGAATACCGGGTACTGGGCCTCGGGGCTGCAGCGGACGCACTGGCTAAACAAGCACTCACTTTCGAGGAATTTCTTTCGGCCGAAGCCAGGAGCGGCAAGTTGAAGGCCGCATTCCAGGCTCTGCCGCGGCCTGCTGTCCTGCATGGGCATTGTCACCAGAAGGCCTTCGGCGCTTTCGAGGCGGTGCGCGAGGTCCTCGGCCTCGTGCCGCAATTGCAGGTCTCGGTGGTTGAGTCGGGCTGCTGCGGCATGGCGGGCAGTTTCGGTTACGAGGCCGAGCATGTCGCGGTTTCACGGGCGATGGGTGAGCTCTCACTTTTACCCGCGGTGCGCGCCAGCAAAGAGGACGCGCTGGTGATCGCGGACGGCACCAGCTGTCGCCACCAGATCAGGGACGGCACCGGTCGCGCGGCCCTGCATGTCGCGCGCGTGCTCGAACTGGCTTTGCCCGCGACCGCCTGATCTTGATCACCTCAGTCCAGGAGACACCATGGAAGACACCTCCCCCACCGACTGGAAATTCCACGGCGTGCGCGTCGTCAAGGGCACCGAACTCGACGTCAACACGCCGCAGACACCCGGCATGAATCGCGCCGCCGCCATCACCAACGCCCGTTGCGGCGCGGAAAAACTCTGGGCTGGCACCGTCGTGATCCACGCGAAAGCGAAAACCGGAGCCCATCACCACGGGCCGGTGGAAAGCGTCATCTACGTCGTCAGCGGCAGGGCCAGGATGCGCTGGGGGGACAGGCTCGAGTTCACCGCCGAGGCCGGTCCCGGGGACTTCATCCACGTGCCCCCCTTCGTGCCGCATCAGGAGATCAACGCGTCGGACACCGAGCCGCTGTCATGTGTCCTGTGCCGCAGCGGGCAGGATCCGGTGGTGGTGAATCTCGACATTCCCGTGGTCGAGCAGCCAGAGACCGTCCACTGGGTGGATGACATCCATGCAGCCCCGGAGCGGTGAGGCCAATTGGATCGGCCGGGTGCACCGATGGCGGGTCGCTGCCGGTCGCGACGTCTGAAGGAGTGGAGCGCATGATCCGGCTGCACGGCATTCCCAACTGCGACACGGTCAAGAAGGCTCGCGCATGGCTCGATGCCAACGGGGTCGCCTACGAATTCCTGGACTTCAAGAAAACGCCGCCCACTGCGGAGTTGCTCGGCAATTGGGTTCGCAGACTCGGCGTCGAGCAACTGCTGAACCGGCGTGGGACTACCTGGCGCAAGCTGCCTCCGGAGGTTCAGGGGGAGGCTGCCAACGCTGAAGGCGCGGTCCGCCTGATGCTGGAGCACCCCTCGGCCATCCGTCGTCCTGTGGTGGAGGCGGGCGACCAGCTCTGGACCGGTTTCGACGCCGAGGATTACCGGCGCCGTCTGGAAGCCTGAAATCGGCGGTGGCCGCCGTGACGCGCGCTTGCGGCAGGCGCGTCTCCTTCAGGCGACGGTCCGAGGATTGAGGAGATCGATGTGAAGACAAGAGCCATTCCTTCTGCAGTGCTGATGACGGCCTGCGCGCTTGCGCAGGCGGCGCCGCCCTACCAGCGGCCGGCCGGCATCGCGGACGACAAGGAGCCTCTCGTCGTCGCTGGCTACCGCGCCATTTTCACGTGTTCCGCCCATTTCCTCATGGGCCGGCCGCTCGAGGACATCGAGCGGGTCGAACTGGTGGACGTGGCCGGGTTCGGCTACCCGGCGCCGCGCATCGATGCCGCCCGGAAGCTCGTGACGGCCAGTGATCCCTCCGGGACGGTCGTGCAGACCGCCGCCTATCGAGACGCCATGGGATGCACGTTGCTGCCCCCGCATTGGTCGATCACGGATGTGCCGCGCCTGCCCTACGTGCATATGCCCAGCGTTCCGGATGTGTCTACGGTACCGTTCCCCCAGGGCGACCGCGTCGACCTACCGGCCGTGGGTATCGACGCTCGCCATGGTGCCCTCGGTGCCATCCTGGAGCGCGCCTTCGACGGGCGCAGCTACGGGGAGGCGGAGGGCGTGGTGACCACCTCGGTTCTGGTGGTGCATCGTGGTCGTATCGTCGCCGAGCGCTATCGCCCGGGCTTCGGGGTGCACAGCGGCTATCGCACCTGGTCCACCGCCAAGAGCATCACCGCGGCACTGGTCGGCATCGCCGCCGGCCAGGGGCTCATCGATGCGGATGCACCCGCGGCCATCCCCGAGTGGTCATACCCCGGGGATCCCCGGCAGAAGATCACGTATCGCCACCTGCTGTGGATGTCCAGCGGACTGTTCAGCGGTGGCGCCAATACCAACGCTCTCTACTTCGGGGGGCAGGACGTCGTCACCACGGCGACGGGCAATCCCCTGGAAGCGGAACCCGGCAAGCGCTGGAAGTACGCCAACAACGACACGCTGCTGCTGATGCGCGCCCTGCGCCACCGGCTGGGGGACGATCTGCGCTATCTGCGGTTCCCTTACGACGAGTTGCTGCACCCCATCGGCATGCACCACACCCGCATGGAGATCGATCACCAGGGGAATTTCATCGCCTCCAGCCAGACTTACACCACCGCGCGCGATCTCGCCCGCTTCGGGTTGCTGCTGGCCAACGATGGTGTCTGGAACGGCAGGCGCATTCTGCCGGAGGGATGGGTGCGGTTTCTGGCGACCCCTGCGCCTGCGAAGCCGCCCGAGGTCGGGCAGTGGGGCTACGGCGCCCAGATCTGGTTGCTCGACCAGATGCCGGGCGTGCCCGCAGGAACCTTCACGACTGCAGGCAACAAGGGGCAGTACGTCACGATCGTTCCCGGCCGTGATCTCGTGATCGTGCGCACCGGCGTCGACCCTGACGGAAAACGCTTCCAGCCGCACCGGCTGGTCGCCGACCTTGCACGTGTAATGCCGGCGCAGTGAGCGGGACTCCGGTCCGGGGCCATCCGCCGCATCCGTCGGGTGGCACGCCGGGCCTGCGACTGGCGACGTTTCCAGGCGTCGCCAGCGTGCGAGGCAGGGCAACCGAGGGGGCCCTTGGGAGCATAATTCGGTGACGAGGAGTGCCGTCCCGCGCACGCCCCACCTCATTTGAGTGGAGCCCATCATGAAAGCCTACCCAATTGTCCGCCTCGCGCTCGCCGCAGCCCTTGCGCTGACGCCGTTGACCTCCGCCGTGGCGCGCGACCTCGTTCTCGGTCTGGTGCCAGCCGAGAACAACGAGGAGATGCTGAAGCGCTTCGAGCCGATGCGCGCCTACCTGGAGCAGAAGCTCGGCGAGAGGGTGAAGATGTTCACCGCCACCGACTACACCGGGGTCATCGAGGCCATGCGCAAAAAGCGTGTGGACATCGCTTTCTACGGCCCGATGTCCTACGTGCTGGCGGAGCAGGAAGCCGGGGCCGAGGCCTTTGCCATCGGCATCCGGGTCGGCACCGCCTCTGCCACCTACAAGAGCGTCATCGTGGCGCGCTGCGACAGCGGCATCAAGTCGCTGAAGGATCTCAAGGGCCGTAGCGTCGCCTTCGTCGATCCTGCCTCGACCTCGGGCGGACTGGTGCCCACCTTCATGGTGAAGCGCGACACCGGACTGATGCCCCAGGCCTTCTTCGGCAAATTCACCTATGCCGGAACACACGATGCCGCCGAACTGGCGGTGAAGAACGGCACGGTGGACGCGGCGGCGGATGCGGACGTCACCTATGAGCGCATGGTCGCGAAGGGACTCATCAGCCGCGACACCAACTGCATCATTGCGGAGTCCGCTCCCATACCCGGGCCTCCGCTGGCTTTTCGCGGCGACCTCGCCCCGGAGCTGAAGAAGAAGATCACCGAGGCCATCCTGTCGGCGCACAAGGAGATCGACATCTCCGGCTACGTGCCGCTCAGCCGCTACGTCGCAGCCTCAGGGGCGGACTATGCAGGCATCAAGGAAATGGCGAGATCCCTCGGGCTCACCAAGGAGCAGATGCTGAAGTGAACGGCACGCGATGGCCATGGCGGCGGTCGAACTGCGCGGCCTGAGCAAGCGTTACCCGAATGGCCTGCTGGCCCTGGAGCCGCTCGATCTGGACATCGAGGCAGGCTCCTTCGTCGCGGTCATCGGGTCGTCCGGGGCGGGCAAGTCCACCCTGATCCGTCTGATCAACGGCCTCGAGTCGGCTACGTCGGGTTCAGTGACGGTGGACGGTATCCGACTGCGGGCCAATACGCTGCGCCGCATCCGTTCCCGCGTCGGGATGGTGTTCCAACAGTTCAATCTCGTCGGGCGGCTTTCGGTCGTCACGAACGTTCTCACCGGCCGCCTCGCGCAGCGCTCCACCGTTGCAAGCCTGTTCCATCTGTTCCGCCGGGAAGACCTGGAGATCGCCCACTCAGTGCTGGAGCGCGTCGGCCTGGTCGAGAAGGCCTGGGAGCGGGCCGACCGGCTGTCTGGTGGGCAGCAGCAGCGCGTCGGAGCCGCTCGTGCCCTGGCGCAGCAGCCGCGGCTGATCCTGGCCGATGAGCCTGTTGCCAGCCTCGATCCGGTCACTGCCATCGAGATCATGGACCTGCTGCAGGACATCAACCGGCGCGATGGCATCACGCTGGTCGTGAGCCTGCATCAGGTCGATCTGGTACGGCGCTACGCGGGGCGCGTCCTCGGCCTGCATTCCGGTCGACTGGTTTACGACGGTCCGGCGAGTGGGCTCACCGAGGCCTTGCTCCGGGACATCTACCAGCGCCCGTCACCGGTGGGCCAGACCGTGGAGGCGATGCGTGGCCCTGCGCTTTCCGACACTTGACGGGCTGCCGCCGCGACCGTTGGTGCGGGTGGTGCTGATCGTCGTCGGTCTGCTGATCGCGAGCGCACCCCTGGTGGAATTGAATCCGCGATCCCTGGCCGGCGCAGGGACACGGATGCTGGAGTTCCTGGGCCACCTCTGGGTCGCGCCCGACTGGTCCTACCTGCCCGATCTCGGGCAGCGCATGGTGGAGACCATCGAGATGGCTGTCATCGCAACCGCCATCGCGCTGGTGCTGTCGCTGCCGCTCGCGGTGCTGTCGGCGCGCACCGTGAGTCCGCACCCGCTCGTGTTCGCTCTGGGCCGCGGCCTGCTTTCGTTGATCCGCGCCCTGCCGGAGCTGGTGTGGGCGCTGGTGTTCGTGTCAGCAGTCGGGCTCGGTCCACTTCCGGGCATCCTCGCGCTCGCCGTTGTCACGGTCGGTTTCATGGGCAAGGTCTTCGCCGAGGCCATCGAAGTGGTCGATCCGCGGCCGGTGGAGGGCGTTGCAGCCCATGGGGCGCGGCGGTGGCAGGTGCTCGGTTTCGCAGTCCTGCCCCAGGCTCTCCCCGATCTGCTGGGGTCCACGCTGTACGTCCTGGACCACAATGTCCGTGCTGCAGCCATACTCGGGCTGGTCGGTGCCGGCGGCATCGGCTACGACATGGTGATGGCCATGCGCCTGTTCGAGTATGACCGGCTGGTGCTCATCGGGGCGGCCATCTGGCTGTGCGTGACGCTGCTCGATCGGGCGTCCCATCGCCTGCGTGCCCGGGTGATCGATGGCTGAGCGGTCACAGCTTCCACCGCGGCCGCGCAGCTGGCTGCCGGCCTGGACTGCGGTTGCGCTGGCCCTGCTCTACGCGGCGGGCCACGACCTGGAACTGTCGTTCGAGGATCTCGCCTACGGCCTCGAAGACATGATCGAGTACTTCGGTCGTTACGGCGCACCGGACTTCGCCGGAGTGCCGGGAATGCTCACGCTCATGATGCAGACCATGGCGACCGCTCTCTGGGGAACAGTGCTGGCACTCGTCCTGGGAGGACTGCTCGCGCCCCTGGCCGCGCGCAACCTGTCGCCCCGTCGGTGGACTTATCTGGCCGTGCGTGAGGTGCTGAACCTTATGCGGGCGATGCCGGACCTGCTGCTTGCCCTGGTTTTCGTGGCCGCCTTTGGGCTGGGGCCCCTCCCCGGGGTGCTTGCACTCGGTGTGCACACTGCCGGATTCATGGGGAAGTTCTGCGCCGAGAGCATGGAGCGCGTGGAACCCGGGATCTACGAGGCGCTCGCCGCCACGGGCGCCACGCTGCCGCAGCGCATCATGTATGCCGCGTGGCCGTCGGTGCTGCGCGAAGCCGCCGGCTACGTCCTGATCATCCTCGATCGCAATGTGCGCATGGCTTCGGTGCTCGGCCTCGTGGGGGCCGGCGGAATCGGCCTGGCATTGCACGACACGCTACGCCTGTTCGACTACAGCCGCTCCTCCGCCCTGATCCTGGTCATGCTCGTCACCATCGTCGGCATCGACGCGCTGTCCTCTTCGCTGCGGCGTCGCCTCGGGTGACTTACGTGACGCCGGAGCGGCAGCAGCTGGTGCACGCCCGGGTGGTGCTTGCCGACGGGGTGTTTGATGACGCCGATGTTCTCCTGGAGGGCGGCCGTGTGCTGGCGATGGGCGCCGACGCCGGCGCAGCGGCGATGGTGACCGACCTGAGAGGACACTGGTTGCTCCCGGGGCTCGTAGACCTTCATTGCGATGCGCTGGAAAAGGAGCTGGAGCCGCGGCCGGGCGTGTTCTTCGGAGAGGGCTTCGCGGTCGCCAACGCCGACAAGCGCAACGCCGCAGCCGGGATCACGACAGTCCATCACGCCATTTCCTTCGCTCACGATGAACTCGGCGTGCGCAATGTCCGGCTGGCTGCGAGCCTTGCCCTTGCGCTGCACCGTTTCCAGACCCATGCGCTGGTAAACAACCGTGTGCACGCGCGCTACGAGATCACGGATCCCGCGGGCGAGCCCGTGCTGCGCGAGTTGCTGAGCGCGGGCGTCGTGGACCTGCTCTCCTTCATGGACCACTCACCGGGGCAGGGACAATTCCGGACGCCCGAGGCTTATCGGGACTACGTGATGCGGACCTATCACTGCAGCGCGGCGGAGGCGGCGCGCATGGCGGACGCAAAGCGGGGACAACGCGAACCGGCCCGGGACCGTGCGCTGGCGCTGTGGGGACTCGCACGCGCCGCCGGCGTGAGGCTGGCGAGCCATGATGATGACAGCGCTGGGCGGGTGGCCACCATGGCCGCCATGGGCGCGAGCATTGCCGAGTTCCCGGTCAACGTGGAAGCAGCGACCGCCGCGCGTGCCGCTGGTCTTGTCACGGTTTTCGGAGCTCCCAACATCCTGCGCGGCGGCAGCCAGTCCGGCAACATGCGCGCCCTGGCGGCGGTGCAACAGGGTCTGGCAGACTGCCTGTGCGCGGACTACGCACCGGCCGCCATGTTGGCCGCCGCCTTTCGTCTGCCGGCGGTCTCGGCGCTCTCGCTGCCTGAGGCAGTCCGGATGGTCACCCGCGCGCCTGCCCTCGCGGCGGGTCTGGAAGATCGCGGGCAGATCGCCCCGGGCCTGAGGGCCGACCTCATCGCTGTCCGTGAGGTGGACGGACTGCCCCAGGTGACCCATGTCTGGCGCGCGGGCACACTCGTGTACCGCGCAGGGTATCCGGCCTGATGCAGCGACGCGAAGCCGGCGCCCCATGCCGGGCTCTCAGTGGATCTCGGGTTCCGGCGTAGCCTGTGTTCCTTCGAGGAAGTCGAAATCGCATCCCTCGTTGGCCTGGGACACGTGGCGGCTGAACAGCATGCCGAAGCCGCGGGCGAAGCGCGGGGGGGCGGGTGTCCAGGCCGACCGGCGGGCCGCCATCTCTGCTTCCGGGATCTGCAGGTCCAGACGGCGCGCCGGCACATCCAGCTTCACCAGATCGCCGGTGCGCACCAGCGCCAGCGGACCGCCGATCCAGGACTCCGGCGCCACGTGCAGCACGCAGGTGCCGTAGCTCGTCCCGCTCATGCGCGCGTCCGAGATCCGGACCATGTCCCGAACACCGGCCTTGAGCAGTTTCTTCGGTATGGGCAGCATGCCCCACTCGGGCATGCCGGGTCCGCCCAGGGGGCCGGCATTGCGAAGGATCAGCACCGAGTCGGCGTCGACGTCGAGATCCGGGTCGTCGATACGGGCAGCCATGTCGTTGTAGTCTTCGAACACCAAAGCACGACCGGTGTGCTGCAGCAGCCGCGGGTCGGCCGCGTTGGCCTTGATGACGGCCCCGTCGGGCGCCAGATTGCCCCGCAGCACGACCAGCCCGCCATCCGGACGGATGGGGTCGGCGGGGGTGCGGATGACGTCGCTGTCGTGGATCTTCGCGCCGGAGATGTTCTCGCCCAGCGTCAGGCCGGTGCAGGTGAGTTCATCCACGTCGAGGAGCTCGCGCATGCCCTCCAGCAACCCCACCAGTCCGCCGGCGTAGTAGAAGTCCTCCATGAGGTACTTGCCGGCGGGTCGCATGTTCACCAGGTAGGGGGTGCGGCTTCCGATCTGCTCGAAGCGGTCGAGGGGCAGGTCGATGCCGGCGCGTCTGGCCATGGCGATGACGTGTATCAGCGCGTTGGTCGATCCGCCCAGCGCCATCAGGACCTTGATGGCATTGTCCACCGAGCGCGGCGTGATGATGTCGCGCGGCTTGAGGTCTTCCCAGACCATCTCCACGATGCGCCGGCCGCTGTGCGAAGCCATGCGCGGATGGTTCGAGTCCGGCGCGGGAATGGCGGCCGCGTTGGGCAGGCTGAAGCCCAGGGTTTCGATGATGCTGGTCATGGTGGAGGCCGTGCCCATGGTCATGCAGGTCCCGGGCGATCGTGCGATGCCTTCCTCGATTTCCTTCCAGTCCCGGGGTGTGATGTTGCCGGCACGCAGTTCGTCCCAGTACTTCCACACATCCGAACCCGAACCGAGGGTACGCCCTGCCCAGCGTCCGGTCAGCATCGGTCCGGCGGGAACGAAGATGGCCGGGAGGTTCATGCTGATCGCCCCCATCATCAGTGCCGGTCCGGTCTTGTCGCAGCCGCCCATGAGGACGCAGCCATCCACCGGATAGCTGCGCAACAACTCCTCGGTCTCCATGGCGAGGAAGTTCCGGTACATCATGGTGGTGGGTTTCTGCAGAACCTCCGCCAGGGTCATGGCCGGCATCTCGAGCGGGAAACCGCCGGCCTGCCAGACGCCGCGCTTGACGTCCTCCACCCGCTCGCGGAAGTGCGAGTGGCAGTGGCTGACGTCGCTCCAGGTGTTGACGATGGCGATCACCGGCTTGCCCTTGTAGTCCTCATGGGAGTAGCCCATCTGCAGGGTGCGCGAGCGGTGGCCGAAGCTGCGCAGGTCCTGCGGGCCGTACCAGCGGTGGGAGCGCAGCTGCTCTGGGGTCGTCCTTTTGTTCGTCATCAGGGTCCTCCGGGTGTCGCGTCGAATTATGGCGCGCCCGGCGGGCGCCCGAAAAAGAAATGGCGGCCCGGAGGCCGCCATTCACCAGTGATGGACAGGCGCTCAGGCGCCTTCGTCCGAGGCCTCGGACGCGAGCAGTTCGGCAGCCATGGCGCGTCCTCCGAGCTGGTGTTTCACGCTGCTACGAACTTTCTGATGGTGTTCCTCGAGTTGGCGCTTGGCCGCGTCGAAGGCGTCGCGCAAGGCGACGTAGGCATCCTCGTGCTCGTGGTGGTTGACCACGATCTCGGTGCCAGGGACCCTGAGGTCGAGGTTGACCCGGAAGTTCCTGCCCTGATGCTTGTGCTTGTGGGGTAGTTCGACTTTCACGTGGCAGGCCATGATCGGCGAGAACAGCGACTCCAGCTTCGCCGCCTTTTCACGGATGTGCGCCTCCATGGCGTCGGAATGGGGCACGTCGTGGAAAGTGATCTGCAGCGGAGTTTGCATGCGTTTTCCCTCCATCAATCGAGCTAGAAAACGGGAGGCGATCCAGCCCTCCCTGGTCTGTCGTGCTGCCGGGCGGGGGGTTCCTGGCCGGTCCCCGCCCACGCCCTCGGCGGGCGATGGGTTGCACCTCCTGGCAATGCCGACACTATTGACTTCGACCACCGGGCCGCAAACCTGAGGCTTCGCGGTCCCGGGGTGGCAGGCGGGAGGTCCGTGACCATCCCTGAATCACCACAATCCTATGATGCGCCGCCCTGCCGGCCCGGACAACCCTGGGCGGGGCGGGCCCACGGCCCTCCGGAAGGGCTCATGCGTCCGGTGCGGCATCGACGGCGGTGCCACCGAATTCGACCGTCAGTCGGTGGCGTCCCACCCCGAGCGGCCATGCCAGAGTCACCACACAGGCCTGCATGATCTTCTCGAAACCTGCCTCGGACTGGGATACCGTGCGCAACGGCTGTGTCGTGGTTGTCGCCGGCGGCTCCATGGCCAGCGTCGCGCCGCCCTGCAGAACGCCATCCTCGAGTGAGAGGCCGGCCGTGGTCCCGTGGTGCAGCACGTCGCCGAAACCGCCCGCGATCAGGTTGCCGCAACGCACGCGGCCCAGGAAACCATCGCAGCTCGGCATGGCGAGGTTGAGTTCGACTTCCCAGCGCAGGGGCTCGGTGGCGTCGATGTCGTAGGTCACCCGCAGGATGCCGCGGTCCAGGGAGAAGCGCTTGTCGATGTCGGCCGCCCGGCTGCGCGCCAGGAAGGCGGTACCGGCGCCGCCTGCACGCACGTACCGAGGCATGAAGCCCTGCGGCCCATCTTCGACGAAAAGAGTGTCCATGAACGACTGTCTGGGACGGCGGTCCTCCACCACGTCCGCCGGGACGATCTCGTGGCGGAAGGCGACCCGGTCGTGGGCAGAGGCGATTCCGCCATGCTGGGCCCGGCGCGCCACAGTCTGGTCGAGCAGTCGATGGTAGTGCTCGCGACGGCGGGTGAGGGTGTCCGCGAAATTGTGGGACAGCCCTCGGTGCGAGAGTTCGCAGACGGCAGCGTGGGCGTCGTCGCGCACGACCGCGACCCACTGGTCATCGCGGAGGAAGATCTCCTCCCGGCCGTCGAGGTCGAGGTCCATCGTGGTGCAGGCCTCCGAGGGCGCGCATCGCTCAAGGGCATCCTCGAGGGCGACGATGGCGTTCCAGACCGCGCGACGCAGATGGGGGAGATACAGGCCGCCGAACAACCCGTGCCAGTAGGCGTCGTTGGCCTGCGCCCGGTGCAGCAGAGGCAGCATGTCGCCAGACGCCTTCTCCCCGAGCGCTGCGACACGCGCGGACAGGTCGAGCATGCGCTTGTGCATCCAGTTGGCCTCCGGGTACCGCGACAGGAAGTTGCGCCAGATGCCTCCGCGCAGGAAGGGCTTGAAACGCTCGTAGGTTCCCGCCTCTTTGTGCCGTGAAACCAGTTCGGCGAAATCGTCGGCGCGCGCTGCCGGCAGCGTCCATTCGCCCATCTCGACGTAGGAGGTCGTCGGGAGATAGACCACGCCGCGGGTCGGCTGGCGCGCCCTGAACTCTCCGAAGTGGCGGGTTTGCAGGAGGGATGAGCCGAGCACGCCTTCGATGAAATCCTCGAGCCAGCGCCGGCCGTACACCCAGTCGTGGGTTTCGGGCCAGATGCCGAACTTCTCGATGTCGTCGAAGTAGATGCCTGCGGTCTCCTGCCCCTCGCGCGCGAGTGACTCGAGGTAACGGATCGTCTCGGCGGCCGGCGCGAACGGTATGCGGTAGCGCAGCTGCTCCGAGATGGGGAACAGGTCGAGCCGGCGACCGTCCTCCTCTGTCGAGAAATGCCCGCCGAGTTCGGACAGATCCCGGCCGGCGCAGACGAAGTGGTAGTCGTCGACGGTCACGTAGTCGATGCCGGCGTCGAGGAGCGCAGGCACAACTGTCGCCTCCCAGACGCGCTCGGTGAGCCAGGCCCCGCGGGGCCGGGTGCCGAGGGCGCGTTCGAGGCGGTCACCGAGGGCCTCCAGTTGTGCGACCCGGTCGCGGCCTGGAATGGCAGCCAGGACCGGCTCCATGTCGCCGCCACCAAAAAGTTCGACCTGGCCACGCGCCACCATTTCCTGCAGCAGGGCCATGTCGTCGGGATGACGCTCGAGCAGTTCCTGCAGCAGCCAGCCCGAGAAATGCACCGCGAATCGGAAACGGGGGTGGCGATGCAGCGTGCGCAGGAAAGGTCCGTACGATTTCTCGTGAGCCTCGTCCACCACTTCGGGAAAGTTGCCCGCGGGCTGATGGGCGTGTACGCCGAAGAGCAGGGAGACGGGTGCGTTCATTCGGGGTATGTTCCTCGCCAGGAAGTTGGCGTTCGGTCCGCGTCGGCAAGACTCTGGCACGGCCATGCCGGGAGAAGACGCCATCCGTGGCTGCCGATCCGCGGGGATGCCAGCCGTATCGAAGGTTTCACAACATGCGGCTGATGTCGCCCCGCACGAATCCTCGCAAGGGTGGTGCCAAGTCGCGGGTCAGTGCCATCACCTTGAACAGGTCTCCCATCTCCGCCGGGCTGAGCAACCGTTGCACGCCCGCACTGAGGGAAAGGTAGTCGCGGGTCGCCGCAGGTCCCGAAGCCAGCAGCAGTTCGGTAATGCCGCAATTGACCAGGAAATGCGCCTGGGTGACGAAGCCTGCCAGCGAAAGTCCCTGCTCCGTGCCCGCCATGGCCGCTGCGGTGAAATCGACGTGTGCTGTGATGTCCTGGATGCCCGGCAGTATCAGAGGATCCGCATGGGAGCGGTGCCGGTGGTGGCACATCAGAGTGCCTTCGCTCCGCTGGGGATGGTAGAACTCCCGCCTGCCGAAACCGTAGTCGATGAAAAGCAATGCCCCGCGCATGAGCCGCTGCGCAAGCGTGGACACGAGGGCACGCGCCTGCAGCGCCACCTCGCTCACGTAGGGGGGCGTCACGGCGATCGCCGCCACGGCCTGGGACAGCGGGCCCGACACGGGGGGCCCGCGACGCCACGCAAACGCATCGCAGGCCAGACCGACGCCCTGCTCGAAACAGCCCTCCGTCGTCCACTCGACCAGGTGTACCGGCAAGGCGTCCAATACCTCGTTGGCCACCACCACCCCGGTCAGTCGGGTTGGCAGGGCATCCAGCCAAGAGACCCGCCGGCCCAACGCCTCAGGCAGTCGACTGATTGCCATTTCTTGGCGTTCGCGCAAGTCTGCGCTCACATCCAGCATGAGGTATCGCGCCGGCAGGCAGCCGAGACGGGCCAATTCCGGCAGGACGGCAGCGGCCAGGGCTCCGCTGCCGGGACCCAGTTCGAGCAGGTCACCGCCAGTCTCGGCCAGGATGTCTGCCACCTGACGGGCGAGCGTCCGACTGAACAAGGGTGAGAGTTCCGGCGCGGTCGTGAAATCGCCCTCGGCACCGAACTTCCTGCTTCCGCCCGCGTAGTAGCCCAGGCCGGGCTCGTAGAGCGCGAGAGCCATGTAACGGTCGAAGCCTATCCACCCGTCGGAGGCCAGGATCGCATCTCGAATCCGCTGCGCCAGACGTTGGCTGTTTTCCAGGGCTTCGGGCGGGGGTTCCGGCAGGGTGGAGGTGCGGGCTGGCACTTGGGGCGGGGGAGTGCTGTCGTAGAATCGCACTATAAACGCTGGCGCCAGCAATGCGGGCGGGGGTCCTCCCGGCCCAGCCGGTCGCGCCATTTCAATGCCCAAGCCAGGTCCGTCCATGCCCGATCCCGTCGTCCTCGTCACCGGAGGTGCCCGCCGCGTCGGCGCCGCCATCGGGCGCATGCTGCACGGGTGGGGCGCCCGCGTGATGATTCATTTCCACTCTTCGGAGGCGGCTGCGCGGGACCTCCAGGCAGAGCTCGAGGCCGTTCGTCCCGGTTCAGCGGCCGTCGTCCGTGGTGACCTGCTCGACGTGCCGGGTCTGTCGCGGCTGGTGAGCGAGACCGTGGAGCGGTTCGGGCGCCTCGACGTGCTGGTCAACAATGCCTCCAGTTTCTTCCCTACGCCCGTGGGTGGCATATCCGGTTCGCACTGGGACGATCTGGTGGGCACCAACCTGAAGGCGCCGCTCTTTCTGTCACAGGCCGCAGCCCCCCATCTGCGCGCGGCTGGCGGTTGCATCGTCAACATCGTCGACATCCACGTCGATCGTCCGATGCAGGGGCACCTCGTATACAACGCCGCCAAGGGCGGACTGGTGGCGCTCACGCGCTCGCTCGCGCGAGAACTCGGCCCCGAGGTCCGCGTCAACGGTGTCGCACCCGGGCCCATTCTCTGGCCCGACGACGAGGTCTGGTCGGACGAGCAGGAGCGCCGCCGGATCATCGACACCACTTTGCTCAAGCGTTGCGGCGAGCCTGACGACATCGCCAGAACCGTGCGCTTCCTGGTCGGCGATGCTCCCTACATCACCGGGCAGGTCATCGCCGTGGATGGCGGCCGCAGCGTCCATTTGTGAGGTTTCTCATGCAGCAGCAGCACCCTCCCGTCACCTCCAGGAAGGAAGTCCTGGAGGGCAACAAGCTCGCCAAGCGCCTCAGGCGTCAGGTGGGGGAAGCCATCGTCGACTACCGCATGATCGAGCAGGGCGATCGTGTCATGGTCTGCCTGTCCGGTGGCAAGGACAGCTACGGCCTGCTCGATGTCCTGCTGTCCCTGCGGGGACGAGCGCCCGTCGACTTCGAGGTCGTCGCCATGCATCTGGACCAGGCTCATCCTGGCTATCCTGCCGACGTGCTGCCCGATTACCTGCGGGCGCGCGGGGTCAGCTTCCACATCGAGCGCCAGGACACCTACAGCATCGTCAAGCGGGTGATCCCGGAGGGCAGCACCATGTGCTCGCTCTGCTCCAGACTGCGTCGGGGCGTGATCTACCGGGTGGCGACCGAACTCGGTGCCACCAAGATCGCCCTGGGTCATCATCGGGAGGACATGCTGGAGACGCTGCTGCTCAACATGTTCCATGGCGGCAAGCTAAAGGGCATGCCGCCCAAGCTGGTGTCTGACGATGGACGCCACACCGTCATCAGACCCCTTGCCTATTGCGCCGAGAAGGATCTGGCGGCATACGCGGATCTTCGGCAGTTCCCCATCATCCCCTGCGATCTGTGCGGTTCGCAGGACAACCTGCAGCGCAAGCAGATCAAGCAGATGCTGGCCGAGTGGGACAGGCGCTTCCCCGGACGCATAGAGACCATGTTCCGCAGCCTGCAGAACGTGGTCCCCTCCCACCTGGCCGATGGGCGGCTGTTCGACTTCGTCTCGCTGAAGCCCAGCGGAGTTGCCGATCCGGACGGTGACACCGTGTTCGATGATGCCGGGGTGACGTCGCCCGCACCGGCCTCCGTTTTCAAGGTCGTGACTGCCTGAGGGCGGTCACGACTCCTTCATTCGGGCAAGGTTCGGCCGGAGCCTCCCAGTTCCGCGGGGATATCGGCCATCTTCGGCAGGCCGTCGCGGATGCGCAGTACGGTCTCCTCATGGAGGACGTGACCATCGCAGGTCTTGCACCACTTGCGGTAGCTGCGGTCGGTCTTGTTGTAGGTTCCGATGTTGTCTTCGCCGCGGGTCACCTTCACCGCCGCCGGCTGCCAGAGCGAGAAGGCGTCAAGGAAGGTCTGATTTCGTCAGACCTTCCTTGCAGGAGCGGCCGACCACTTCCGGCAGGAGTCGCAGTGGCAGTAGCCGGCAGCGGCCGGCTCCCGGCTTACATCGAATTGCACCGCTCCCCAGAAACAGCTGCCGTGGCAGGTCATGTCGGCACTCATGGGCTCTCTCCCTGTTTTGTCGGTTTCCTGGCAAGCGTCCCGGATGGGCGCCGCAAATTCAATTCAGCGGCCTGATCGCCATCGGGCAATCGTCCCGCGTCTTCACGCCGGTCGCGGATCGACGGCATGGCATGCGACGCTGCGATCCGTGCCATCGTTCTTCGGAAGAGGGGTCTCCTCGCGACAGCGCGCGCTTGCCAAATGGCAGCGCGGGTGGAAGCTGCATCCTGATGGCCGGTCGATGGGGCTGGGGATTTCTCCGGTCAAGATCGGTGCAGGACGCTCCCGAACCTCGAGGTCGGGCACTGCCGCGAGCAACATGCGGGTGTAGGGGTGCGCCGGCTGTGCCAGCACCTCGGTGGTCGGTCCCGATTCGACCAGGCGGCCGAGGTACATCACGCCGACGCGATGCGCCACGTGTTCCACCACCGCGAGATTGTGGGAGATGAACAGGTAGGCCAGACCGAGACTGGCCTGCAGATCACCCATCAGGTTGAGCACCTGGGCCTGCACCGAGACGTCCAGCGCCGAAGTGGGCTCGTCGCAGACGATGAAGGCAGGCGAGGAAGACAGTGCGCGGGCGATCGAGATGCGCTGGCGCTGTCCCCCGGAGAATTCGTGCGGAAACCTCCCGGCGTCCGTCGGCGACAACCCCACCTGCGACAGGAGTGACTCGACGCGCTCGCGGGTTTCCCGACGATTGCCCGTCAGGCCATGGGCCCGCAAGGGCTCGGCCACGATGTCCGCTACCCGCCAGCGGGGATTGAGGCTCGCCTGAGGGTCCTGAAAAATCATCTGCAGTCTTTGGCGGACGCCGGCGGCTCGCACCGCCGACCGGTCGTGCAGGTCCACACCGTCGAAGTGGACCGACCCTCGCGACGGCGGATAGAGGCCGACCGCCAGCCGCGCCACTGTCGACTTGCCGCAGCCGGACTCTCCCACCAGCGCAACTGTCTCGCCCGCCCGGACCTCCAGGCTGAAATCATCCACGGCGACGAGGCGTTGTCGCGGCAGGCGAGACACAACCCGGTCGAGCCAGGGCCGGGAGACGTCGAAGTCCCGGCCCACGGCGTCCATCTGCAACAGGGTGCGCGCCTCAGGCATCGCCGGGCTCCGCGTACAGCCAGCAGGACACGGAATGTTCCATCGCGCCAGCCTCCGGTGGCCGCTCCCAATCACACGGATCGAAGCGGCGCGGGCAGCGCGGATGGAAGGCGCAGCCGGGAGGTATGGATTCCAGCCCAGGCATGGCGCCGTCGATCTGGCTCAGTCTGGCGCGTCGCGCTCCCAGTCTGGGGATCGCTCCCATCAGACCGGTGGTGTAGGGATGAAGGGGGGCGTGGACCACCTCGTGCACAGGCCCGATCTCGACCAGCCGCCCGGCGTACATCACGGCCACCCGGTCCGCGGTGCCGGCGATCACACCCATGTCGTGCGTGATCAGCATCACCGCCGTTCCGCGCTCGCGCGCGAGTCGCCTGAGCAGTTCCACGATCTGGGCCTGGGTGGATACATCCAGCGCGGTGGTGGGCTCATCGGCGATGATCAGTTGGGGATCGGCACACAGCGCCAGTGCGATCACCACCCTCTGACGCAGGCCGCCGGAGAGCTGGTGCGGGTACTGTTCGACCCGGCGTTCCGGAGCCGGGATGCCGACCTCGGTGAGCAGCTCGACCGCGCGGTTCCGCGCCTGCTGCCGGCTCATCGGCAGGTGGGCGAGCATGGTCTCGCTCAGCTGCTGGCCCACTGTGAACAGAGGATCCAGGGCGGTGAGGGGATCCTGGAAGATGGCGGCGATGCGCCGGCCGCGAAGACGCTGCCACGCCTGCTGCGGCAGGTTGTCGATGCGGTTTCCCTCGAGCCGGATCTGGCCACCGGCGATGCGGGCGGGCGGTTGCAGGAGTCCGAGCACCGCGGCTCCGGTCACGGACTTGCCGGCACCGGACTCGCCCACCATGCCGAGTATCTCGCCGGGCGCGATGGAAAACGACACATCGTCGATGGCCACCAGCGGGCCGCCGCGGGTCGCGAACTCGACCCGCAGCCGCTGGACCTCCAGGAGCGGCGCCTCGGTCACCGCGCCCCCTGGCGCAGACGCGGGTTGAGGGCGTCGCGCAGCCAGTCGCCCAGGAGGTTCACCGACAGCACCAGCAGCACCAGGGCCGTCCCGGGGAACACCGTGATCCACCATTCACCGGAGAACAGGAAGTCGTTGCCGATGCGGATCAGGGTACCGAGGGAAGGCGTGGTCACGGGCATGCCGACACCCAGGAAGGACAGGGTGGCTTCCGTGATGATGGCCGTCGCCAGATGGATGGTCGCGATCACCAGCACCGGCCCGGTGACGTTGGGCAGCAGGTGCAGCAGCATGATCGCCAGCGGGTGACGACCGATCACCCTGGCAGCCTGGATGTAGTCCTTGTTCTTTTCCACCAATGTGGAGCCGCGCACCGTCCGAGCATACTGGACCCAGCCCGACAGCCCGATGGCGGCCACCAGCACGGCAAGCGCGAGGCCGCCGCGGGCTGCGTCGGGCAGGATCACCCGCGCCACACCGTCGGCCAGCAATGCGATCAGGATCGCCGGGAAGGAGAGCTGGATATCGGCCACGCGCATGATCAGGGCGTCTGCCCAGCCGCCGGCATAGCCGGCGACGAGGCCGAGGCTGACGCCGAGCACCATCGCCAGCAACACGGACGCAACGCCCACCAGCAGGGAGATGCGGGCGCCGTGAAGGATGCCGGACAGGACGTCGCGACCCTGGTCGTCCGTCCCCAGGGGGTAGGTGATGCGACCCTCGGGCAGCCAGGCCGGTGGTGACAGGCCGTCCATGAGTTCCAGTGCCGCCAGATCGAAGGGATCGTGGGGCGCCAGCCACGGTGCGAGTGCTGCACCGACCACCAGGGTCAGTGCGACCGCTGCCGCCCCCATCGCGAGGGGCGAATGGCGGAACGACCAGACGAGATCGGACGCCAGCCAGCGTCCCAGGCGTCCCGGTGATGGTCGCGACGAGGCCTCGGGTCGCGGGTGAGTGGTCCGCGCCGGCATGGCCGGACTCAGCGCACCATCACCCAGCGCAACGCCAGGAAGCTGTCGGGCGACTGCACCACCTCGACGTTCTTCCTCATGCCCCAGGTCAGGGGTTGCTGGTGCAGCGGGATATGGCCGACGTCATCCTGATGCAGCCGGAACGCCTCGGCAATCATGGCATCGCGCTTCGCCGGGTCGTTCTCGGCACCGATGCGCCGGATCAGGTCGTCCAGCCGCGGGTTGGAGTAGCTGCCGCCGTTAAACTGCCCCTGGCCGCTGTCACCCGGCGTGGCCATCAATGCGAACAGGGCGTTGTGGCTGTCCTGGCTGGTCGGTGTCCAGCCCGCCAGGTAGAAGGACACGTTGCGCTGCAGGAGTTTGGGAAAGAACTGGGTCTTGGGCTCGGCCACCAGGTTGACCCTCACCCCCACCTTGGCCAGCATCGATGCCACTGCCTGGCAGATCTCGCTGTCGTTCACATAGCGGTCGTTGGGACAGTGCATCCCGAGATCGAATCCGGAGGCGTAACCCGCTTCTGCCAGCAGCCGGCGCGCCGCTTCCGGGTCATGGGACAGGCGCTTGTTGAGGCTCTCGACGAACCCGCGAACTGCGGGTGCCACCATCAGCCCAGCGGGCGTGGAGGCACCGCGCATGATGCGGCTTCGGATCGCCTCGACATCGATGGCCTGGTAGAGGGCCTGCCGCACCCGCCGGTCCTTCAGCGGGTTGCGGCCCTTGACGCTGGAGAACAGCAGCTCGTCGCGCTTCTGGTCCATGCCGAGAAATATGGTCCGCATCTCCGGCGACTGCTGGATCTTGAGCGCGGGGTTCGCCCGGACGCGGGGCGCGTCCTGCAATGGCACCGGATCGACCAGGTCCATCTCGCCGCTGATGAGCGCGGCGACACGGGTGGCGTCGTTGCCGATGGGTGTGAAGGTGGCTTCGGTCAGATTGTGTTCCGGCTGTCCCCACCAGCCCGGATGCACCGCGAACACCGTGCGCACGCCGGGTTCGCGTGACTTCAGGACGAAGGGGCCAGTCCCGGTGGCATGGGTGCTGGCGTGGTTCTCGGTACCCTTGCGCACGTCCACCGGCCGTGTCGCGTTGTGACGCTCGCACCACGTCTTCGACATGATGTACCAGCGGCTCATGTTCTGCGGCAGGATGGAGAACGGCTCGCTGGTGACGATGTCGATGGCGTGCGTGTCCACCTTGCGGATCTCGCGGATCCCCGCCACGTACACGCGCACGTCCGAGCCTTCGCCCCTCGCCCGCTCGAAGCTGAAGATCACGTCGTCCGCCGTGAACGCGCTGCCGTCGTGGAACTTCACACCTTTGCGCAGGTTGAAGCGCCACACCGTGGGCGCCGTCTGCTTCCAGTCGGTCGCGAGTTCCGGCCGCAGCGCGAAGTTGCGGTCGCGCCCGGTGAGGGCCTCGTACACATTGCCCATCAGGGACAGCAGCACCGCCTCGTTGTGCATGTGGGGATCGACCGACAGCGCATCACCCTGGTTGGCGAAGCGGAAGGTCGCCGCGCCTGCCGGCGGCACCGCGAGCGCAGCTGCCAGCAGGAGCACCCTGGCGGCGTTCCGGAGCAGCCGGGCGTTCATCACGCGACCTCCACGGGGTCGGCCCTGGCCTCGTTCCGGTCGCGCAGCGGCAGTGCCGCCTCCGCCAGCGCGGCCAGATAACCCGCGCCCAGTGGAATGACGCTGTCGTTGAAGTCGTAGCGCGGGTTGTGCAGGAAACATCCGCCGTCGGCGCCACCCTGGCCGAGGAACACGTAGGCCCCCGGCTTCTCCTGAAGGAAGTAGGCGAAATCCTCCGCGCCCATGGTGGGATCGGCATCGCGGATCACGTTGGCGGCGCCGAAGATGGCTTCACCGACGCGCGCCGCGAACTCCGCCTCGCAGGCCGTGTTGACGGTCGCGGGATATCCCCGCGTCACCCTGACCTCCGCCGTGGCGCCCAGCGCCATGGCGACACCGTTGGCGATCTCGACGATGCGTCTTTCGGCCAGATCACGTGTCTCCGGGCGGAAGCTGCGCAGCGTCCCGAGCAGGTGGACGGCGTCGGGAATCACGTTGTGGGCCCCTGTCTGGCTGGTGTGCATGGAGCAGATGCTCACCACCACGGCATCCACGGGGGAGACGTTGCGACTGGCGATGGTCTGCAGCGCGGTCACCACCTGCGCCGCCGCCACCACAGGATCGACACTCAGGTGGGGCAGCGCGCCGTGTCCGCCCCGACCGCGGATGACGATCGCCACCTCGTCCGTGGCCGCCATCACCGGGCCGGCACGCACGGCGATGCGGCCTGGCGGCAGCTGCGGCCAGTTGTGCAAGGCGTACACCTCATCCGCCGGAAAGCGCTCGAACAGGCCTTCCCGCACCATCACCCCACCGCCACCGCCGTGCTCCTCAGCCGGCTGGAAGATGACGTACACGGTGCCATCGAAGTTGCGCGTCGCAGCGAGGTACCGCGCTGCGCCGAGCAGCATGGTGGTGTGGCCGTCGTGTCCGCAGGCGTGCATCCGGCCCGCGCTGCGCGAGGCATGGGGCCGGTCGTCGGCCTCGTGCATCGGCAGGCAGTCCATGTCTGCGCGCAGGCCGATCTTGCGACCCCGCGTGTCGACGCGTCCCGGGATCACCCCGACCACGCCAGTGGTTGCCAGCCCCCGATGGACCTCGATCCCCAGGGCAGTCAACTCGCGCGCGACGATGCCGGCCGTGCGCGCTTCCTCGAATGCCAGCTCCGGGTGCATGTGGATGTCGCGCCGGATGGCGGTGAGTTCGTCCTGCTGACGGCGGATGTAGGCGACGGGGTCGGCCATGGTCGGGTTCCTCGTTTCAGGTGGCGGCGCCGCGCGTGCGCAGCCGGGGGTCGACGACATGGTAGAGGAGGTCGACCACAAGGTTGATGATGACGAAGATCAGGGCGATGAGGCACAGATAGGCGGCCATGACCGGCACGTCGGCGAACATCACCGACTGGATGAACAGCAGACCCATGCCCGGCCACTGGAACACGCTCTCGGTGATGATGGCGAAGGCGATGATCGAGCCCAGCTGCAGCCCGGTGACCGTGATGACCGGAACCAGCGTGTTGCGCAGGGCGTGACGCAGCTGGATGGACCGTTCCGGCAGCCCTCGGGCGCGGGCGAAGCGGATATGGTCGGTCCGCAGCACCTCCAGCATCTCGGCCCGGGTGAGCCGCATGATCAAGGTCATCTGGAACAACCCGAGCGTCACGGCCGGCAGCACCAGCGCCTTCAGACCGGAGACGGTGAGCAGGCCGGTGCTCCACCCACCGATGAGCACGGTTTCGCCGCGGCCGAACGACGGCAGCCAGCCCAGGTGCACCGAGAACAGCAGGATGAGAAGGATGCCGATGAGGAAGGTCGGCAGCGACACTCCGGCCAGCGAGACGACCAGGAACATCTGGCTGAGGATGGACCGGGGCGCCAGGGCCGTGCGCACGCCCATGGCCACACCCGCCACCAGCGCGAAGGCTGCAGCCATGAAGGACAACTCCAGCGTGGCTGGCAGCCGCTCGAGAAACAGGGTGGAGACGGGTCGCATCTGTCGCAGCGACATGCCGAACTCTCCGGTGAGCGCACGGGACAGGAAGCGCGCGTACTGAACGTGGAAGGGCTGGTCCAGCCCGAGGCCGGCGCTCACCGCAGCCCGCTCTTCCGGCGTTGCATCCTGGCCGAGCATGAAGACCACGGGGTCGCCGACGTATCGGAAGAGGGAGAAAGCAAGCAATGCGACGGTCAGCATGACCGCTGCCGCCTGGATCGAACGCCGGACAGTGAATGCGAGCATGAGTCTGCCGGAGGAGCCCTGCGACCCCCTGGCGGGTTGGGGCGGAGCGGCGACGGGCAGCATGCCCGGCACCCGCCGCACACTCGGTCGATGGTGCCCATTCCGCTCAGGGGCGTCAACGCGGCAGGGAGAGGCGGCTGGCAGGTGGGGGAGCGGGCTTGGCGAAAACTTCAGTTGTCAAAATTTATTTGATAAGGCAAGCTCCGCACCTTCAACGTCTCCTGCGCAGCCATGAATTGTGTCGAACGCCTCGTCAGTCTCTTCGGCAGTCAGGCCGAAGTAGCCAGACGCTTCAAGCTCGATCGCGCCGTCGTCAGCAATTGGGTCAAGTCCGGCTACGTGCCGGCGCGCTGGGCGATGGAGGTCGAGGTGGTCACCGAAGGGCAGATCGCCGCAGTCGAGGTGCTCGACGAAGCCAACAGGCTCCGCCCGGTCCGGGTCAAGTCCCGCGGCGAGGACGAGATCTTTCACGGAACTTCAATTGCAGGGAGCGACACGATGATTTCCTTCGCGCCATCCAAGCGCATCCATTCCTTCCATCCCCCGCAACGTACGCTGATGGGGCCTGGGCCCACCGAGATCCACCCGCGGGTGCTCACCACCATGAGCCAACCGGCGATCGGTTATCTCGACCCCGTCTTCGTGGAGATGATGGAGGAGCTGAAGGGTCTGCTCAGATACGTCTACCAGACCCGCAATCCCCTCACCTTCCCTGTGTCGGGGCCGGGCTCCGTCGGCATGGAGTACTGTTTCGTCAACATGGTGGCGCCGGGCGACAAGGTCATCGTCTGCGTGAACGGTGTTTTCGGAGGCCGCATGCTCGAGAACGTGGTCCGGTGCGGCGGTATCCCCGTCGTTCTGGAGCATGAATGGGGTACGCCGGTCGACCCCAACCGCGTCGACGAGGCGCTGAGGGTCAATCCTGAAACCAAGGTGGTTGCCTTTGTCCACGCCGAGACCTCCACGGGTTGTCTTTCGGACGCGAGGAGCATCATCGAGGTGGCGCATCGCCACGGCGCCCTTACGATCATGGACGCGGTGACCTCCTTGGCCGGGGTGCCGGTCTTGCTGGATGCGTGGAATGCCGACGCCGTCTACTCGGCCAGCCAGAAATGCCTGTCGTGCACGCCCGGCCTGTCTCCCGTTTCCTTCAGCGATCGCGTGGTGGAACACGTGAAGGCCCGCAAGGACAAGATCCACAGCTGGTTCATGGACATGAATCTGCTACTCGGCTACTGGGGCGCGACCACGCGCACCTACCACCACACGGCACCGACGAACTCGCTGTTCGCGTTGCATGAGGCCCTCCTGCTGATCCGCGAGGAGACCCTCGAGGACTGCTGGGCGCGGCATCGCCGCCACCACGTCGCCCTCAAGACGGGGCTCGAAGCCATGGGCCTGCATTTCTTGGTGAAGGAAGAGTTCCAGATCCCGCAGATGAACGCGGTGCGTATCCCCGAGGCCATCGCTCCCAAGGAGGCGGAAGTCCGCAAACGCCTCCTCAACGAGTTCAACCTCGAGATCGGTGCCGGTCTTGGGCCTCTCGCAGGCAAGATCTGGCGTTTCGGCACCATGGGCTACTCCTGTCGTCCTGAGAACGTGATGCTGTGCCTGTCGGCGCTGGGCTCCGTGCTTTCCGACATGGGCATGCCGGTGCACGTGGGCGATGCCGAGGGTGCGGCGCATGACGCCTACGCCCAGATGCACAAGGCCGCCGCCCAGCAGAAGAAACGGGCTGCCTGAGCGAATCCCCGGATACGGCGTGAAAACGGCGGGTCAAACCCGCCGTTTTCATTTCTGGCG
>JBILUV010000074.1:0-14000 GCA_044370825.1 Burkholderiales bacterium
GGGGCCGAGGCGACCGTCCGGCGGCAGGTCCTGGAACACCAGCAGCGCCGTCGGATGGATGATGAGTTCCAGCCACACCAAGTGGATGGGCAGATACAGGACGGGGAACCCCGCGAGCGGGATCAGCGCCGCCGTCAGCACGAACGGCAGGTGGATCATGAGCAGATACTGGAAGCTGAGCCGCAGGTTGGCGAACAGCTGCCGGCCCTCGGCGATGGCGCGCACGATGCTGCTGAAGTTGTCGTCGAGCAGCACGATCGAGGCGACCTCGCGCGCGCTGCGCGTGCCCCGCGCACCCATCGCGATGCCGATGTCGGCAGCCTGCAGGGCTGGCACGTCGTTCACGCCATCCCCCGTGACGGCGACGATCTCACCGCTGTTCCGCAAGGCACGCACGAGCGCGAGCTTCTGCGATGGAACGGCACGCGAGATGACGTCGACCTCCGCCAGCAGCGCGGTGTCCCCCCGTTGCATCCGGGCACTCATCTCCTCGCCATCGACGGCACGCGGCTCGCCCGCCCCAAGCCCGATCTCCCGTGCGACGGCGACAGCCGTGCGGGTATGGTCCCCCGTCACCATGATGACGCGGATGCCCGCGCCTCGGCAGGCCTGCAGAGCCTCGGCCACCCCGGGACGGACAGGATCTTCGAAACAGAGCAGCCCTGCCATCTGAAACCCCCGGTCCGGCTCGCCGCCGGGCCAGGTCTCGGCGCGCTCCAGGGGCCGCCAGGCACAGGCGATCACCTTGTGCCCGGTGTCCGCGAAGGTGTCGACCCGTTCCATCCATGCGCGGGCGACGTCCTCGCCCGGATTGCACTGCGCGAGCACCACCTCCGGCGCACCCTTGACCACGGCCAGCAGCCCGGCGTCCCGGCGCACGATACTGGTCTCGCGCCTCCGATCCTCGGTGAAGGGAAAGGTCGTGATCGTCTCCCAACCGGGAGGCGTCGGAAGTGCGTCCAGAATGGCGAGGTCCATCGGGTCGCCCGTTTCCAGGCGTGACGCCGCGGCCGCCAGTTGCAGCAGGACATCGTCTTCCACGCCGCCTGCGGCAACGTGGTGACTCAGGCGCAACCTGCCCTCGGTGATGGTCCCGGTCTTGTCCGAACAGATGCACGTCACCCGCCCGATGTTCTCGACCACCACGGACCGCCTCACCAGCGCCTGCCGCTTCGCCAGCCGGTAGACGCCCGCCCCGAGGAAGAATGTCAGCACCACCGGAAACTCCTCCGGCAGCGCCGCAACTGCCAGCGTCAGGGCACTGAGCAAGGCATCCAGCAGGCCGTGCCCCTGCTGCCAGCGCACCCAGGCGAGCGTCAGGCACAGCAGCACCGCACCCACGACGAGCACCGCGACCAACTGGCCGACGGCTTCCTGCAAGGGCGTGCGCCCCTGGTCCCCGGGATTCGCCGAACGGGCGATCTCTCCGTAGAGCGTTTCACGGCCTGTGAATGCGACCCGCAACCGCGCTTCGCCCGTGAGCAGGCGCGTGCCGGCAAAGCCCCAGGCCTCGCCGTCGATGCCCGCCTCGGCCGCATTCCGTGGGAGCCTTTCGAGGACCCGCTTGCGCACCGGCAGGGACTCGCCGGTGAGCGCCGATTCGTCGGTCTGCATGCGCTCGCCGCCGACCACCAGTCCATCGGCGGGAAACGCCTCCCCCGCGGTGACCACCACAAGATCACCCGGGACGAGTTCAGACGCGGGAACGGTCCGCCTCAGGCCGGCACGCACCACCGTCGCACTGTTCGCCAGCCGGCTGCTCAGCCCTTCCATCGAGGCGCGCGTCCGCTGATGCAGGTAGGCATCCATCCCGACGAGCGGCAACAAGGCCAGCAGCAGAATCACCGACTCGCGGGGCTGGTCGACCAAGGCGAACAGGACGCTTGTGCCGAGCAGGAACCAGAGCATCGGATCGGCCAGCGTATCCCGGGCGACATCGCGCCACCCCTTCGGTGCAGCCTCGAGGATGCGGTTGGCGCCGAACAGCGCCGCGCGCGACGCGGCATCCGCCTCGGCCAGCCCGTCTGCCGAACCATCCAGCCCCGCCAGCCGGTCGACCGGCGCCTGCCTGATCATGCCGACCGACCTCTGCAGGCACGGCACCGAGCCCCGAGGACCGCGTGCATGGCGCCCCTGCCCCACACGGGTCGCGATGCAGCAGCGCTGTCACGGCGAACCGCGAACTCGGTCGCGCGAGGGTCCTCCCGAACGCCGGACGGTGGCGCCGGCCGCATCGCCCGAGCCGGGCCAACGACGATCCTCAACGGCATCCCCATTACGCCATCATCCCGTGGCCTGATGAAATATCCATCACATTGGGCTAGAACTCCACCCCCAGGCCCGTGCTGACCGACCAGGCGTTGTAGCCTTCCTTGAGGTCGTAGAACAGCCCGAGCGGGATGAATCGCTCGCCGTGCCAGGGCAGGCGGTACTCCGCCCCCAGGCGAAAGATCGGGAAGCTCTTGTGCCTCTCGATCTCGTAGCCTGGCCCCATCACCACCGCCCACCTGTCGGTGACCGAATAGGAACCCACGAACGCGACCAGCAGCGCCCTGTCGCGCTCCAGCGCATCCTTGCGCGGAATGACATACCGCGCCAGCTCGAGATGGCCCATGACACCGACCTCGAGGCGCGGAAGCACGCGCCGGAAGTAGTCGACAGCGATGCCGGGCACGAACTGGCCATGCGCGCCATTGGCGTGTTCCGCCGCGGCGGGCACATATCCGTAGGCGAACCCGACACTGACGACATTCGGCCTCTCCACCGGGGATGGATCATGAGCCCAGGCCACGGAAGTCAAAGACGAGACGAGACCGAGGGACAACAGCCGTTTGTTCATGCGGAATTGAACCTCTGACGGAGACGAAGGAAGAGAGGGATCGGGAAGCACTCCACGCCCAACGCGCGGGAATCGGCGAAGGCACACCGCGCTTCCCTGGCACCGCGCCTGGTTGCGGCATGTGCCAGGCTCACCATCGCAGTGCTCTTGGACGCACGATCGGGCGGATAGCCCGACACGGGACAGACAACCCAGGGTATCGGCGAATGTAGCGGACAGCCCTCGGCCTCACAAGCGCGAGTCTCCTCCAACATGGGGGGCGTCTGGAGCGGGATGACTGCTTCCGACATGGCATGAGTCTGAAGCGTCGATTCAGGGTCGATCACCGCCTCGATGGTGGTCGACCTGAACGAGTCCCGGGGTCACAACCGAAGGAGTTCGCATTCCGCTCGCCGTGTGGGGTCGAGCCGGCGGACAGAAGGAATGCTGGACCCGCGACGCAGCCCCGAGGCATGATGCAACCCGAGTGCCTCTGGAGGTGATGTCATGAAGCGTTGTCTCGCCTTTCGTCTCTGTCTTTGCCTCGCCGCGAGCCTTGCAGGCTCGGGTGCCGCAACGGCCCAGGCACTGGATATGGAACAGGCCCGGGCGGCCATCGCCCCGTTCTACCAGGCCCTGAACGCCGGCAGCGACGCCGTGGCCCTGATCAACGCGGCGGCCGGGCCGGGTTGGGAGTCCTGCGGCAACACCAGCCGGTGCAGCAACGCCGAGCAGGTGGGGAAAGCCATCGCGGGATTCCACCAACGGGTACCGGATCTCAAGTGGGAGATCCACGAGATCCTGGTGTCAGGAGATCGAGTGATCGTGCGCGGCGAGGGCTCAGGCACGCCCGCGGGCGAGTTCCTGGGTGTCCCCCATGGCGGCCGCGGTTTCCGCGTCCTGTCGATCGACATCCACACCGTGCGCGACGGCAGGCTGTCCGGCCGGACCTATCACGTGGAGGACTGGATGGGTGCGACTCGACAGCTGAGTGGCCGCTGACACGGCGAGGCTGCCCCCAAACGTGACCCGTTCCTCGATCCCGATCGACCATGCCAGGAGGTGAACCGTGAAGGTGCGCCATCGCATCATTGCGGGCTGCATTCTGTCACTTGTCGCGGCGTCCAACGCTTGCGCCCAGTTGTCCAGCACGTAAAGCCCCAAACCGCTGCCACCCCGCATCGCCAAGGCGGCAATGCGCAGCGACGGTGGTGCGGACGCGCAGGCCACCGCCGACCCGCGCGTGATCAAGCTGATCAACGAGATCAGGCGCACCGTTCCGACGGGTCTCGATGAGGCCGCCGCCCGGCAAGTCGTTGTGATCCTCCTCGAGGACCGGCAGCTCGACATGGCCGAATACGACCTGCTCGACGAATTGACCCAGCCGGCAATACGCGCGTTGTCGCTGAGAGCGGCGGACTCATCCGACACCTCGGTCATCATCGGAACCCAGTCGGGTGCGGTGGCGAACATGCTCTAGTCCGCGCTGGACCAGCATGTGGAAGCGACGCTCGGCAATCCGCCAACGGCCGCGGGCTGGGCCCGGATGCTTTCTCTGGCCGAGTTTTCCGGCCCGTCCGAACTGCGCATCCGGCGCCTTCTCGTCCGCCAGCTGCGTGCGCACCTCGATCAGTCGAACCTGGCGAATGCCTACGACCCCCTCGCCAGGCAGATCGCGCTCCATTTCGACAACAACGCAAAGCTGCCTCCCGAGCGCGTCGCCACGGGTCGCACCTTCCTCTGGATGGCGTGCAAGGATCTCGACAACGCGACGGGAGACAAAGCCGTCCCGGATTTCCTCTACGAATGGGCAAGACCCAAACGTTGACGGTCGCGCTGGAGACTGAAGGTTAGAATCCGGCACTCGTCGCGCCCGGGATCATGCCCGTCGCACCGCACACCGGAGTCCATCCATGCGTTTTCTGCGCCTCGTCCGCCTCATCACATTGCTGCTGCCCCCGGTCCTTGCTCCACTGGCTTCGATGGCGGAGGACTACGGATGGCCGCGCGAAATCGCCACGCCGAAGGCGACCGTCACCATCTACCAGCCCCAGCCGGAGAAACTCGAGGGCAACCACCTCACCGGACGCGCGGCCATCTCGATCAGGACGCGGGATCGCGCCGAGCCGATCTTCGGCGCCGTGTGGCTCACCGCCACCATCGAGACGGACCGTAACCTCAACCTCGCGATGATCCGGTCGCTGACGGTGACCCGTGTCCGCTGGCCCGAGGTCACACCGGCACTGGCACAGCGTTTCACCGAGGTGGTCGAGTCGGACTTCCCCAAGGACGGCATGACCATCTCGCTTAGCCGGCTGAGCGCAAGTCTCGCCAACGCGCAGCAGGAGCAGGCAAGTATCGAGGGCTTCAGCAATGCGCCACCCAAGATGGTGTTCTCCGAGCAGGCGGCAGTCCTGCTGCTCTACGACGGTGAGCCGCAGACACGGCCGATCGACAACTCGACGCTGGAGCGTGTGGTCAACACGCCTTTCGCGGTGGTGCGCGAGAAAGGCAAGCCCACGTGGTTCCTCGGCGACGGCCTCGGCTGGTACTCCGCCACCAGTCCCCTTGGCCCCTGGACGCCGGACGCCCGACCGCCGGCGGAGATCACAAGACTCGCAAAACCCGACCCGAAGGCATCCGGACGCGCCAGGCCGACTGCCGTCGTGGTGGCCACCGAGCCGACCGAGTTGATCGCGACGGATGGCAAGCCGGACTGGCAGCAGACCGCGGCCGGCCGGCTGCTCTACGTACGCAACACCGAGACACCGTGGTTCCGTGAACTGGAATCCCAGAAGCACTACATCCTGCTGTCGGGGCGATGGTTCGCCAGCACCGCGGTCGCAGGACCATGGACCTTCGTCCGGCCGGACGCCCTTCCCGGGGCGTTTTCCGAGATCCCGCCGAAATCCGAGGTCGGCGGAGTGCGCCGCTTCGTGGCGGGCACTCCGGAGGCCGAGGATGCCCTGCTCGACATGCAGGTGCCGCAGACGGCAGTGGTCAAGCGCGCCGACGCCCGCCTCGAGGTGCGCTGGGATGGCGAACCCAGGTTCATCGACATCCCCGGGACCCGGGTCGCCTATGGGGACAACACCGCCACGCAGGTACTGCGCATCGAAGGCGCGTACTACGCGGTGGATGACGGCGTATGGTTCACCGCAGCCAAGCCGACCGGGCTGTGGAGCGTCGCCGACCGCGTGCCAAAATCGGAGATCGACAGGATCCCGCCCTCGGCGCCGGTATACAACGTCAGGTACGTGACGGTGTACCAGTCCACCCCCGAGGTCGTCTACGTTGGCTACACACCGGGCTATTTCTGGTCCTACCCGTACTACGGCGTGCCGGTCTACGGCACAGGCTGGTATTACCCACCTTACTGGGGCCCGTTCTACTACCCTCGCCCCGTCACCTACGGCTTTCACGCCACCTACAACCCCTGGGGTGGCTGGGGTTACGGATTCAGCGTCAGCAGCGGCTTCCTCACAGTGGGTTTCCAGTTCGGAGGCTACGGCTACTACCCGGGCTACCACCCTCCCTATTACCGCCCGGGATACCGCCCGCCGGTCGCCTGTTACCAGTGCAACATCAACATCGGCAACAGCATCGGCGGCGGCAATCTCCGTCCCGCTGCCCGACCCGCGGCGCGACCGGCCGACCTCGGCAACGTCTACCGCGACCGCCCGGGCACGAGCACGCTCTCACGCCCGGCCAACCTGCTCGCGGACAGCGGCAACCGGCCAGCTAAGGGACCGAACAACGTGTTCTCAGATCTCGACGGCAATCTGCACCGGCGCACCCCTGCGGGATGGGAGACGCGAGATCGCGGTGCGTGGAAGTCCAATCCCGATTTCGCCGGGCAGATGCAGCAACGCGCGGCGATGACCGGTCTGGAGCGCGACTTCCAGGCCCGTCAGCGCGGCGCCGCCGGCGCCATGGGGCACGGCGGCGGCCGGGCGGGAGGCCGCCGGCGCTGATCCCCGGCTCCGTCGGGTCAACGAGGGAGCATGACGAACGGAAATGCCGCGCCGGCGATCGTCAGCCTGACATCGCGTTAGCGTCTGGGCTCGACGCTTACCGCCATCGCCTCGGCGTAAGTCAATTCGACCTTGTCTCCGACGGCGACGAGGCTGAACTGCGCCTGATCCCTCACCTGCACATCGATGCTGCGGCCTTTGGGTCCGCGCAGGGTGACAGTCTGCGTGTCGGTCTGAACGCCGGTGACGTCCGCAACCAGGGTGACGCGCGTACCAATCGCTGCGCCCGGCTTGCCTCCCTCTGGCGCTTTCAGGACAGCCGCCGACGCACCGCTCTGGCTGGTGCCCGCACCCGCCTTCCTGAGTTCAATGGACAGGGCCTGGACATAGAGAGCGACAACCTCGTCGCCGAGACGCAACTGCGCGAAATTCCGGACCTCCGGACCCGCAACGACGGCGAACTCCCGACCGTCTTGAATGCGCAGCACCACAAGGCGCTCCGCAGCCTCGATATCAACGATGATGGCGGACACCTCGACGGTTTCGGTGATCAGCGCCGAACCGGGTCCGACCTCCATCGTCGCGGACGCAGTCGGGCTCTGCTGGGCATGAGAGACCAAGGGAACGACAAAGAGAGCAGCGCAGAGTAGTGCGAGCCTGTTGCAGAAGTGCCTCATGGAATTCAGTGTCTCCAAAGAATGGGATATCGCGCGCAACGGAACGTTGGAACGTGCGGTCCCGTGGTCAGAAGGTACCCGTCAGAAAGACCTGCACGCCGCCGTAGCCGAATTTCAGGTTGCCGTCGAAGCTCGTCTTGTCGAGGTCGACACGGCTGAAGAATCGGTTGTAGGCCACGCCAACGCCCAACTGTTCGTGGAACATCCAGGTCCCGCCGATCCGCAGATCGGTCCAGTGGCCATCGACGTCGTTGATCCTGAACTTGAAGACCTGGGCCTGGGCGTCGAGGTAGATCTGCGGCGCCGCCACCCAGCCGCCACGCAGCCCGACCACCGGCAACGGTGCTGTCACCGAGTTGTCCTGGGTCTGGAAGGACACCGCTCCGCCCACCGCACCCGTGACGGCCGCGTTGCCGGATAGGCGAGTGGTCAGACGGCCCACGTGCAGGCCGGCCCCGACCGCGACCTCGTAGCTCGGAGCTCGCAGGAAGGCATATTCGTAGGCGAGTTCGAAGATCTGGTACTTGATGCGCGAGTCAACGTTGGCGCCCGCCTGGAAGGTGTAGTCCCCCCACTGGATATCGCGGTCGATCGCGCGGTTGCGCGAACTGTCGTTGCTGAAGTAAAGGAAGCGCAGATGATGCCTCGGGTTGATGCGCCACAACACATCGAGCCGGCCACGTGTCGCATCGCGCGCCTTGCCGAAGGTCTGGTCGAAATCGATCGCCGGGTTGTTGACCGACTGCCCGTTGAGATTGGCCTCGACATCCGTACCCACCACGAACAGCCCGAGATTGACCACCAACCTGTTGTCCAGCAGCCCCTGCGCCTGCCCGAATGCGGTGCCTGACGCCACCATGAGCAAGGTGCCCGCCGCGAGGCATTTGCCGCGATGGGTGAATCCCGATTGCATGACTGCACTCCCTCCTTGAACACCACGCCTTGCGACAATCCTCCCAGGGGCGGCTCCCCTTGACGAACCCGGAGTCACACGACGCCAACATCCTGGTGGCCCTCTGAGCAAAAAACCCTCGGTCTCACCTGCAATCCCGATCCAGACCGGCGCCGACGCGCCGTATCATCGCATACCGATTGCCCCCGTCAAAGGCGCACGTCCACGGCGTCCAGTGTCGGCCATCCGGCCGCCCCGGGCTGGCGCCTGCTGCCCCCACGCGCACCCGCCACGCCGATCGATGGGCTACCCCAGAGTGGCGCAACATCCTTCAGCACAGAGAACAAGCATCGGCGCAAGAGCACATCGACCGGGCACTGCCAATGTGCCGGACAGGTCCAGATTTGATTCAGGTCAATGCGACGGAACTCGCTTTCGGCCAGACTGAAGCGGACTTTCAAAGACCGACCCCACTGCGCCTCGACCAGGGGCGGGGGTAAGCGGAGGCGCCCATGTTGAAATCCGTGCTGGTGGCAGCGGCGGTTGCGCTTTGCGGCCTCTCGCTTCAGGCCTCGGCGAACGACGACGATGACTGGCGGGTGGAGCAGGATATCGCCGGCGATCATTTCGCCGCCGACTGCCCGCTGAGGGTGAACAGGCCCGTCCAGGGTGATCTGTTCGCGGCGGGCTGCAGTGTCGAGATCGGAGGCGCCATCGACGGCGATGCGTTCGCGTCCGGAAGCGACGTGCGCATCGGTGCACCCGTCGGGCAGTCGCTGTACGTGCTCGGTGGTCAGGTCCACGTCGGCGCCAGCGTCGCGCGGCATGTCCGCATCGCGGGCGGGCAGGTCGTGCTGGGTTCGAGCGCGGAAGTCGGCGGTAACGTCCTGATCGCGAGTGGCGACCTGCGCCTCGAGGGGCCGGTGAAGGGCTACGTGCGCGTCGCGGGCGGCCGGGTACGGATCGACGGCCCCGTCGACGGCGACGTTCTCGTGACGGCGGGTTCTGTCGAGCTGGGGCCGAAGGCGCGCATCGGCGGCCGGTTGCGCTACGCCAGCGAGGACGAGGTCCGGCGCGATCCGTCCGCACAGGTGCGGGGGGGCATCGAGCGCCTGCAACTGGACGACGAGGGTCACGCGTCCGAGCGCGCGGGGGAGTACTTCGTCCTCGGCGGTGCCGTGGTGTGGACCATCGGTCTGATGCTGATCGCCGCGGTGCTGACGGGCGTGTTCCCCGGCTTCTCGTCGAGGGTGACGGATACCGTGCGCACGAGAGGCTGGGTGTCTGCACTGCTGGGCTTCGTCGCGCTGGTCTGCATCCCGATCGCGATCGTCGTTCTGATGATGACGCTGGTCGGCATCCCCCTGGCACTGCTGGCCCTCGGACTCTACCTCGTGCTGCTGCTGCTCGGCTACGTCGCCACGGGTCTCGGCGTCGGCGCCTGGGCCCTGGCACGATTCCAGTCCGCCCGAGCCGAGGCGAGGTGGCGGCAGATCGGCGCGGCCACGCTCGGCGTTCTGGCCGTTTCCCTGCTCGGCTGGTTGCCCTACCTCGGCGCGGTCATCGCCCTCGCGGCCCTGCTCGTCGGAGTCGGCGCCATCCTGCTCTCGGGCAAGGGGCTGGGCCGCCGCTGACGCGGATCGAGGTGTTCGACGGGACCCGATGCTCCCGTCCGCCTTGGCTCCGGCGTCCGAGACGCGATCGGCCCGCGCGATGGGCGTTGTGACCGGTGCTCCGTGACCTTCGGTTACCATGGTTCCAGGTCCCGCGATTCGGGACGGTCGACCGCGACAGGAGGCGCAGGACATGAGCGTGAGCATCGGTTCAGATCCAGACAGCCTGGAAGCCGCGGCCTGGCTAGGACGGCTCGAGGCCAGCCTCGCCACACTGGACGCAGACGCGGCTGCGGCGCTGTTCTCCGATGAGTGCTACTGGCGGGATTTCGTCGCGCTGACCTGGAACATCCGGACGCTCGAGGGGCGCCCGGCACTGGCGGAGATGCTGCGCGCAACCCTGCCACACACCCGGCCCCAGGGGTTCGCTCTCACGTCACCCGCGAACCGCGGCGATGGCACGCTCGAAGCCTGGTTCCGCTTCGAGACTCCAGTGGGTCGCGGCCACGGTCACCTGCGCCTGCGCAATGGCCAGGGTTTCACGATCCTGACCACGCTGCAGGAACTCAAGGGTCACGAGGAAAAGACCGGCTTCACCCGCGAGCCCGGCCTCGTGCACGGCGCCCGGCGCGCACGCCGCACCTGGACAGACATGCGGCGCGCGGACGAGGCCGAACTCGGCATCAGCAGGCAGCCTTACGTCCTGATCATCGGCGGCGGCCAGGGGGGCATCGCGCTGGCCGCGAGACTGAAACGCCTCGGTGTGCCCACACTGGTGGTCGACAAGAACCCCCGCGCCGGTGATTCCTGGCGCAACCGCTACCGATCACTCGTGTTGCACGATCCGGTCTGGTACGACCACCTGCCCTACATCCCTTTTCCCGAGCACTGGCCGGTGTTCACGCCGAAAGACAGGATGGGCGACTGGCTCGAGGCCTATACCAGGCTCATGGAGCTCGACTACTGGACCTCGGCGGAGGTGACCCGGGCAGCCTTCGACGAGGCGTCGTCCAGGTGGTCCGTGGAGGTGCTCCGGGAAGGCAAGGCGCTTTCGTTGCAGCCTACCCACCTCGTGTTCGCGACCGGATCCTACGGGCCGCCACGTGAGGTGCGTCCGCCGGGCTGGGACAATTTCGAGGGGGTCCAATACCACTCGTCACGGCACGTCTCCGCCGAGGTGTTCCGCGGCAAGCGCTGCATCGTGGTCGGCGCCAACAGTTCGGCACATGACATCTGCGCCGACTTCTGGGATCACGAGGCCGCCCGGATTACCATGATCCAGCGCAGCCCCACCACGGTGGTTCGTTCCGAGTCGCTGATGGAGCTCGGCTTCGGCCCCACCTATTCCGAACAGGCGGTGGCGGATGGCATCGACACCGACAAGGCCGACCTGATGTTCGCCTCGGTGCCTTTCCGCCTCATGGCCGACCTGCAGCGTCCGCTCTACGAGCAGATCGCCGCCCGGGACGCGGATCTCATCCGGCGTCTCAACGCGCGGGGCTTCATGACCGACTACGGGCCGGACGGCTCGGGACTGATGATGAAGGCGCTGCGCACCGGATCGGGCTACTACCTCGACGTCGGCTGCTCGGACCTCGTCGCCTCGGGAGACATCGAGGTCAGACCGCGGGTCGAGATCGCGCGCCTGACGCCCCAGGGCGTCGTACTGAGCGACGGCTCCGAACTGGAGGCCGACGTCATCGTCTACGCCACGGGATACCTGCCGATGAACGAATGGGTGGCCAGGATCGTCTCCCGGGAGGTGGCCGACCTGATCGGCCCGAACTGGGGCTACGGCTCGGGTACGCGCGGCGATCCCGGCCCCTGGGAAGGCGAGATGCGCAACATGTGGAAGCCGCTGCGCTATCCGAACCTCTGGTTCCACGGCGGCAATCTGCACCTGTCGCGCTTCAATTCCAGGTTCGTCGCACTGCAGCTGAAGGCCCGCTTCGAGCGGATGGAAACACCGGTCCACTGATCTGCGAAAACGGCGCCGCCGGATGATCGGCAGCGCTGTCCTTCAGAGATACTTGCGCCACAGTTCATTGGAAAACCTGCCCTCCGGGTCGACGCTGCGCTTGATGCGACGCAGCCGATCCGCCTCCGGATAGGCGCGGGCGAACTGATCCGGCGTGGCGTGAAGCTGGTACGGCAGGTAGTAGCGCCCCCCGTGTTCCAGAGCCAGGTCGATCAGTTCGCGTGTCCATCTGGCCACCTCCTCACGCGCGCTGGGCCAGGTGCGTTGCTTGTGGTAGAGCACGAAGGAGAAGATTTCCTCGCGAGCCCAGGGCAGCAGGGACACACCGTCCGCCGGGGAATGCCGGATCGAGACGTTCAGCGCCTCGACCCCGCGATGCCGCAGCAGCGTTGCCATCCCCCGGGCAAAGCCGAGGAAACCGCGCTCGGGGATGAAGTACTCCTGCAGCACGTAGGTCGAAACGGCCCGGGTGCGCGGCTCGAGTTCGGCCGCGTCGAGGCTGGCCTCGTGGCTCAGCCACTTCACGGACTCCGGGCGCATGAGCAGGGGGTGCACGAATTTTTCCCGCAAACGGGCGCCGCCCGGGATCTCGGTCATCACGAAGATGGCGTTCTGAGCCAGCGCATGCGACTCGCCGCGTGGAACCAGACGCGCCGTCTCGGTGAGCGGCGTGTCGTCGCCGACGCGGTGCCAGGTCACGGCGACCGGGGCATCGAATGCAGGCGGCAGCAGGTCGGCGTTGTGCAGGACAGCGGACGGATCGGAATGCACGGATTGCCTGAAAAAGGCGACGTAGTCGGCCAGGGCAACCTGCCGGACATGGCGCCGGATGCGGGCATTGGGCACCACGTCGAGTTCGACCTCGGTCACGACCCCCACGGCGCCATACCCACCGATCGCCGCCGCGAAGAGCTCAGGCTCAGCCCCTGGCCCGACATCGATGACCGACCCGTCCGCCGTGACCAATCGCAGCTCCCGCACCGAATGCCCCACGGGGCCGAGTCCGACGTAGCGGCCGTGGCAATTCACCGAGATCGAACCACCGATGGTGAAATTGGAATAGCTCTGCATGATCTTCACGGCCAGCCCGAACGGGTCCAGGACGTCCTGCAGATCACGCCAGCGCATCCCCGCCTGCACGCGAACCGCCCGCTCCTCCGGCCGCAGCCATACGAGGCGGTTCATCCGCCGCATGTCCAGATGCAGGCCGCCACGAACCGCGACCTGCCCGCCCATGCTGTAGCGCCCGCCACCGACGCCGATCTGTCCCGGCCAGGCGGTGACGGCGACCGCGACCTCCGCCGTGCCGCGCGGCACCTCGATGCGAGCAACCTCGACCGGGTAGAGACGCGTGACGTTGTCGACTGCGAGCCGCGGCTCCGCGCGGCCGTGCGCCTGGAGCGCAGCTGCGCCGCCGACGGTCGCGAGGGAGTGCGCCAGAAATGCGCGGCGGCGGGATGGTTGCGGATTGCTCATCGGCGGCCTCCAGAGATTTCGATCGGCTGGTCATGGCGGGCCAAACCCCTGCCCGGCGGAATGCGGCCTTTCCCGGGGCGAGGGGGCGCGACGGAGCATCGCCGCGGTGACTTGCTGGCTCAGGCACGGCGCCCGGACCTCTGCCACCGCGTCATCGGCCTTGCCCGGAAGCCTCGTCGTCAGGCCGGCGAGCACGTTGCAGTCACCTGGATTTCGGCCGTTATCCGGTTTCGGCGCTCGCAGCGACGAGGGTGTGGGTCTCCCGGCGAAGGATGGCACCGACCCGACGACAGGCCAAGAGCTCTCGCCCCGCTGCGGGACCGAAGCGGGCAAGCCCGGCGGCCGCACCCCATCGAACACGCCGCCCCCCCCCCCCCCGGCACGAGCGACGACCCCGGACACAGCCAGCCAACGGAAACCACTGCATGTCCTCATCACGCTCCACGCACGACACCACCGACGGACCCTTCGCGGTCGCTGCCGGCGTGCTCGCGCTCCACGGCCTCGTGCCCCTGGGCGTCGCGCTCTCGTTGGGCCACGTCGGCCGCTGGACGGTCGGCGCCGCGGCCCTG
>JBILUV010000309.1:0-3949 GCA_044370825.1 Burkholderiales bacterium
ACCCAGCAGCAGGAAGGACAGGACGGCAGCGAACGAACGGCGTTTCATGGACTCTCCCGATGTGGAATGGCCGCCAAGGCGATGACGGCTGTCTCGTCGATTCGCCGCGCCGGCCGGAACGGTTACACTGGGACTCGCAGGCCGGATCGGCTACACCGGGACTCGCCGGCCGGATCGGCGGCTTCGGGACGCCCCGGTCGGGATACGGGGGCGACCGAGGATCACGCCGCCTCGGGTTCGCTCTGCGGCGAGAGGCCCTCGATCGGGCGGCCCTGCCCCATTGCCGCGCAGCGCCAAGACCTGGCGTGGGGAGAGGCCCGCTGTCCTGCTCCGTCTCCGGCGTGGCGCAACCACCGCCCCTGCAGTGGCCGCGCCGGGATCCTGCATCCGGGCATCCTCCGGCCCCGGCCCCGAGGAATGACGGCGCCCATGGCGCGTTTCGTCTTGCCTGCAAGCCCGGTCGCGTTTCCGTCGACAACCGCCACTTCACAACCGCGAACCGACATCGCGGGTGAGCCAGCATGGGAAAGGCAACCCTTGCCTCCTGATAACCTACTAGGTTAGTCTTTCGCCCTGTGGAGAAGCGAACTCCGCACTGTCCGCTGTCGTTCGTGAGAACACGGGTCGATGCCGGGCAGGTTCGAACCACGCGCAGCGCCCGAGAGGGAGCTGCAGCGATGGGGTTGGGCTTCGACGACATGCTGTCCATCGTGAAGCGGCTGACGAGCGCCGACTTCCGGAAAAGCATGACAACCCACGGCGACCCTCGCGTATGGCAGGACGTCTACCAGTCCGATACGCCGGTGGGTACCGCGTATATCAAGCTGACCGTGGTCGATGACGTGTTGATCGTGTCGTTCAAGGAGCTTTGACCATGAAGTGCCCGGGCTGCGGCGCGGTAGAGCTGACGAGGGACACGCGCGACCTGCCCTACACCTACAAGGGCGTGTCGACGACGCTTCCCCGCGTGACCGGCGACTTCTGTCGAGCGTGCGGCGAAGCCGTCCTGGATGCATCCGAGTCGACCCGCACGATGGCCCTGATGCAGGCGTTCGTCCGGCAGGTCAATGCCTCGCGGGTCGATCCCGGCTTCATCGCCAGCGTGCGCCGGAAGCTCGCCCTCGACCAACGCGAGGCCTCCGAAATCTTCGGCGGCGGCGTCAATGCGTTCTCGCGCTACGAGACCGGCAAGGCGAAGCCGCCGGTCGCGCTGGTGAAGCTGCTGCGCGTGCTCGACCGGCATCCCGAGCTGCTGGAGGAGGTACGGGCGAAGTGAACGATTCGACCGGCCCGGCGGCGCCGGTAGAGTGGGTGACTCGGCGATACCAAAGTCGCCTTCCAGGCAATGCCGAAGCAAACCCGTGCCTCCTGCCCCCCGCCCGCCGAAAGGCAACGCGACGCTCGCCGCCACGCTGAAGACGCTCAAGCGGCCCCAGGACAGGCACAACGGAGTGATCGAGACCTCCGACTCGAACGAAGACGCGCACCGTGACAGGCGGCGGTTGCCCCTGCGGGTCAGACCACGATCCGGAACTCGGTGGCCTTTGCGATCGGACGTGCCTGACGGTTCTCCCGCCTGATCTCCACGAAGCCGTAGTTCGACATCGTCCTGAGCGTGCGGGACAGGTTACCCGGCTTGCGCCCCGTCATCGCCGCCAGTGTCGAAATGGACTGCGGCCTGGCCTGTTGAATCACTCTCAGCAGGGCGCGGTTCTCGTCGCTGAGCACCTCGGCCAGCGATCGCATCGAGTTGAACCAGACCTTGGGCTCGCCAGCCTTGGGTTTGTACTCCCCGCGCGCAATGGCGAGCATGCGCTCGCGAATGCGGTCCTGCGGCAGGATCCCGACGACGATGGCTTTCATGATCTTCCGATTTCCTCCAATACGCGATCGACGTCAGCGAAGAAGTCGGTCAGCAACTGGTGAGCATCGCGGAACTCGTAAGGCACGCCCTGGTCGCCGACATGCCGATGCGTGTGGTCATACGGCAGTCGCGTCCCGGCGTATCTGAACTTCCTCGGTGGCTTGACCGCATGGGCGTTGTCGTAACCGAGGATCCGCTGACCGTACGGCTCATGCAGGGTGAGCGAGTAACGAATGCCATGCGGAATATCCTGCGTGGCCGCCACCCGCCACGCCTCGATCCGGACCCAGTAGCCGTTACCCTGGTCGATGATCTGCTCGTGCAGTTCGACCAGGGTGGCGATCCCGGGGTCTTCGCGCCTGTTGAAATATATCATCCGATGATATGTATGTTCGTCTGGCGCCGGTCGGTCTGGCTTCTTGCCCGAACAGCGGTGTCATGAAATCCGTGAGGGGTGCAAGCCGCACCCCCACCGCGCATGGGCCAGACGCACTCGGGCATCGGGCAGGGCACCCAGGTGTCGCGCAGGACTCCCTGTGCAGCGCGCCCGGTTCAATGTGTCGCTCCGCGAACCGCGCGGCGCCGCGGCTTCGTCGCCGCAACGGGTGCGTCGAAGGGAGTACGCCTCGACTATCCCCGCCGCTCGGTCAGGGGTCGATCCTGGCGCCGCGGGTACTCGTCCGCGAGCGCGGTACGTCGCGGTAACGGATGACAACCGGTCATCCGTTACCGGGAAGGGATTGGGCACGGGTCCGCGTGCGTCGATGCCCGCCCGAGGCAATGGATACGCTCGTTGGCCCCACCGCTTCGACGCAACGTGACCAGACGCCTCTGACATGCCTGTGAAACCACGATCCGGATCTCGGTGGCCTTTGCGATCGGACGTGCCTGACGGTTCTCCCGCCGGATTTCCACGAGGCCGCCAATGGACATCATCGCGAGCGTGCGGGACAGGACATCCCGGGCTCAGGCAGCACCGAGTCTCCCCAGACACCGTAGCGTTTGCAACAGCATGGGAAGGCGCTGCTGCCCCGCCACATCGCCCGGCAGATGGCCCGGAAGCGCTTCCTGGAAGCCGGGTGTTGCCAGCAGGCCGGAGACCTGCCCCGCGAGATAGCGCTGGAGTTCCAGCGGGCTACGGGTGCACTCGGCGAGCAGGCTTTCCCTGCCGTCCACAACCGCAACCAGATCTTCGAGATCGTGGCTGAACAGGTAGTTCCCGTGGCCGCGGTCTTGAAACGCCTCGAGCTTCAGTGCGACGAAGACCGGCGCCGTGACGACACGAATCGTTTGCCCGCGGGGAGAAGCCACACGCGTCGCGGTGGCCAGTGCCAGCGGATACCAGAGGCTGGAGAACCCGAGAACGTCGGGATGGGTCGGCATCACATCGACCGCGAGTGCCCCGGCGCGCCAGCGGCAAACAGGGGCGCCAGACCGATCATCCTCCCGCCAGCCGCGCTGACGAAGCTGCTCGCCCATCCGGTAGTAGTCCGACAGCGCGGTCACGCTGCACACGACATCCACGTCCTGCGTCGGGCGGATGGGCGTCGTCGCCGGATCGGTGACCAGCAGGCCGACCACCGCCCCGCCGACGAACACCAGTTGCTGGCACAGGTCGACCCCGAGTTGCTCGGCAACGTTCTCCAGCAGCGCCAGGTTCGGATCCGCCGCCCTCACGCGGCGAGCCGTTCGTCGAGGAGCTCGACGGCCAGTGCGCGTTCTCGGGCGCTGCCGCCGCGTACCGCATCGAACAGGGCCAGCAACTCTCCCAGCGCGGGATTGCGCGCAGCCGCCTCGGGAACACTCGGATACAGGGGCTGGAGCGCCAGCCCGCGCGCGGTGCCACTCGCACTGGGCCAGACCGGCGGAGGGTCATCGCCGGGCCGAATCCTGTCCTTCAGGGGTGCGGCCGCATAGCCCGTAGGCACGCCGCGCGTCATGCCACCGCGCGTGGCGGGAAAGCAGTATCGCGCGCCGTGCTGCAGAAACAGCTTCAGAGCGGCTCGCACCACGGCGGGCCGCGCGTCGGCACCCTTGACTGCCAGCTGCGCGACAACCGCGCGCTCGACCGCGGCGTGTACCTCG
>JBILUV010000310.1:0-3947 GCA_044370825.1 Burkholderiales bacterium
ACCCGGCGGAGGCCCACATCCTTGCCGACCCTCGGGGCGACTGGAACCTCGCGGACCGTTTCGCCGTGGTCGAGATGTTCGAACGCCCGCCGCCCGGAGGCTACGATCAGACCGCCTACCGTGTGCGTCCGGCACCGGCGACCCGGCTGGTGGAGGCCGGCGACGTCATCGACCTGGGCGACAGGGTGTTCGAGGTGCTGCACGTGCCCGGCCACTCCCCGGGTTCGATCGCCTTGTGGGAGCGGGACACCGGGGTGCTGTTTTCGGGCGACGCGGTATACGACGGGCCGCTGGTCGATGACGCCTACCATTCGAACCCGGAGCACTACGTGGCGTCGATGCGGCGGTTGCGGGAATTGCCGGTGAGCGTGGTGCACGCCGGGCACTTCGGCAGCTTCGGGCGGGCACGTCATGTCGCGCTCATCGACGAGTACCTCGAAGGCCGGAGAGCGCCCGGGTGTCCGGGTTAGCCCGGGCTTTTCATCAGGCCACCGGATCATGGCGATTTGCATTGCGAGGCAGGCCGCGCATGCCGCGCCAAGGCGATAGCCAGGCCTTCCCTTCGCGCGAAGCCAGGGCGCTGCATGAACGCAAGGGCCTGCCAGCGCCCGTTCGGGTCGACCCGCATTTTCGCAAGCCCGGATCCCGCGTGACGACTTGAGCGGGTGACCGGATCTCATATGCGCGTCCGTTTTGCGTCGCGGCCTGTTACCCCCGCCATGAGTGCCAGCCAAGGGCGGAATGCAATAGACTCCGGCTTCCACTACACCCTGGAGCAGACATGGACTTCCAAAAAATCATCGACACCGTCAGTGCACAGTTGATTACGTTCGGCCTCAAGGTAGCCGGAGCCATCGCGGTCTGGGTTGTGGGTCGATGGCTCATCGGCCTCACGGTGAGACTGCTCGCGTCGGCACTGACGCGGCAGCAGGTCGATCCGACCCTGATGCGCTACATCGGCAACATCGTTAACGTGGCGCTGAACATCGTGCTGGTGGTCGCGATCCTCGGTTACTTCGGGGTCGAGACGACATCGTTCGCCGCGCTGGTGGCCGGCATGGGCGTCGCGATCGGGGCGGCCTGGGCGGGGCTGCTGTCGAATTTCGCCGCCGGGGCCTTTCTCATCGTGCTGCGCCCGTTCAAGGTTGGCGACTACGTGAAAGCCGCGGGCATCGAGGGTACGGTCAAGGAGGTGGGTCTGTTCGCCACGACGATTCTCACGCCCGACAACGTGAGCACCTTCGTTGGCAACAACAAGATCTTTTCGGACACGATCCAGAACTTCAATGCGAGCGATTACCGGCGCGTGGACCGGACGGCACAGCTCGCCCACGGCGTCGATGCCCAGGATGCGATCGCGCGGCTGAGGATCGCCATCGCCGCGATACCGAACGTAGTCGCGCAGCCGGCCCCCGATGTCGAGATCATCGACTTCAACGAGCGCGGCGCCGTTCTGGCTGTACGTCCGTACGCGCACACCAGCCATTACTGGCAGGTCTACTTCGATACGAACAAGGCGATCACCGAGACCTTCGGCGCGGCGGGCTATCCGGTGCCCGAGGCGCACGTGAAGATCGCCAGTACCGCCTGAGCCAGGCTGCGGGCGGAGGGGGGAGTGCCTCGTCTGCCGATTTCGTTGCCCCGAGGCGGCAGGGGGAATCTCCCTGCCGCCTGACGTGTTCCGGCCCTCCGGACTTCTCGACCTCAGCTCTCGGACAGCGTCATGGATCTCAGACTCGACGGCAGGGTGGCCCTCATCTCCGGCTCCACCAAGGGCATAGGTTTCGCCATCGCCCGCATCCTCGCCGCCGAGGGCGTGCGTGTCATCGTCAACGGCAGGAGCGATAGCGCGGTCTCCGACGCGATTGCGGCCATCCAGGCGGAAGTGCCGGGGACGCATGTGGGCGGATTCGCCGGTGATCTTTCGACCGCGGATGCGGCAACGGCGCTGGCGACGCGGTTCCCGGACGTGGACATCCTGGTGAATAACCTGGGGGTCTTCGAACGCAGGGCATTTGACCAGATCGTCGATGCCGACTGGCAGCGCTACTTCGACATCAATGTCATGAGCGGGGTACGCCTTGCCCGTGCCTATCTCCCAGGGATGAAGCAGCGCGATTGGGGACGGATCGTCTTCATCAGCAGCGAAAGCGGGATTCAGATCCCGGGGGACATGATTCACTACGGGATGACCAAGACTGCGCAGCTCGCCATTTCCCGCGGCTTGGCAGAGACCTGCGTTGGAACGGGCGTGACCGTGAATGCCGTTCTGCCGGGCCCGACGCTGTCGGACGGAAATCTTGCGGCCATTGCCCGCCGCGCGCCCGGCAAGCCTATCGAAGAGGTCGAGAAGGAGTTCTTCGAGAAGGTGCGGCCGACGTCCCTGCTCAAGCGCTACGCCACCCCCGACGAGGTGGCGTCCATGGTGGCCTACGTGTGCAGCCCGCTGGCATCGGCGACAAACGGCGCCGCTCTGAGGGTGGAGGGGGGCGTCGTCAGGGCGTGTTTCGGATGAGGGGCATCACTCGGGACTGAGCCGGTCGGACATCTGCCCTGGTCGTGTACCGGCCAGTCTGTTCAACGACCGGTGGCTCTCGAGGGATGCGGTGTGCGTGGAGGGGGCAGGTCATCCTGAGACCCGAGAGATGTTTTCGACTTGTCATCCGGACGACGCATCGCGGCGTTTGGTGACAGGTGCACCTGTCCGGAGGCGGACGCTGGTGCCCGACCGTCAGCGATTTGCAGAGGACTCATGATGAACACGGAAAAACTTTTCAAGGCGTTCACGATCTTCACCGGCCTTGTGGCCGCTCTCTCCGCCATGCCGGTGCAGGCGAACACACTGCAGAACTTCTCATGCAGCACCGGGCGACTCGAATCTCCTCGTGGGATACCGGACAGCCGACCCGTGCCTCGCATCGTTCATTTTGGCGTGCGGGCAGACACCGAGCCTGCGTCAGCCCGAACGCGAGATGTTCGGGATGCGACCGTCACCGGCGGGGATGCCGCTCTTGGCTGGCTGCGCCTCGACCTGACCTTCGATGCAGCCATTCCAAGTGGCTGCATCCTCCCTTTGACCCTCACCGTTGCCATCGATCAGGGCAACCCCAGCGATCGGACAGTGGTCGAGCGCGCCGCCAGGGTGCTGGACGGTCTGGTGGTGGGCGAGAGTGGCCAGCCGCGGCTGATGGATCACCTCCGAGCCGCGATCACGTTCACCGGGGCCGGTGGGGATACGGCAAGCTACCGCATTCCGATCCGCGCCATCGAATCAGAGCGCGTCACCACCCATGCAATGAAGCTGGTGCTGGCGGGGAACTACGCCTCGGCATTGCCGTTTAATGTGGCCGTGGCACCCTTGCAGCCCTTCACGCTCGTCGCGCCCACTGGCGCGTTGCGCCCCGGCTCGCCTGTGGTGCTTGGCGCACATCATCCGCAGGCGTTGCTGCCGGGTACCGCTGCCATGCCCCTCAGCTTCCGGTTGTCCTCCCCTGCGCTGGGCCGTTTTCAAGGTGCCAGTGCTTCATCACCCTCTGAAGTGAGGGGTGGGTGGGACAATCGATTCACTCCGTTGCGTGCCGAAGCGGTATTCCTGCCCGCCACCGTTGCCCAGACCACACAGGGCACCGTCGCCGTCACCTGGGCGGGCCGCACCCAGAACATGCCGCTCACCGTGCAAGCCACGGCAACCGCGTGCGACCCGGTATTCACGCTTGCCGCGGCGCCCGGCGGCCTGCGCCTGACCATGGCCAACCGCGCGTCCGGGGATTGCCCGACCCATGTGGCCACTGCGCTCGTGCCAGCGACGCCTTCCCTGCAACTCAGCCCGGCGCAGGCACTGGTACGACCAGTCCTCGCGAATAGTCCGCGTGTGGTCAGCCCGATAACCGGCCCGCTGTCGACAGCCAAATCGCTGCCCACACTCTCCACTTCTGCCGCAGATACTG
>JBILUV010000311.1:0-3942 GCA_044370825.1 Burkholderiales bacterium
TGTTCCATGGCGAACGCGGGCTGCCGGACGAGGAAGCCCAGTACCGCGCCTACCGCCGTGTCCTCGAGTGGGCAGACGGACGTCCGGTGACCGTGCGCACCCTCGACGCAGGCGGCGACAAACCCAGCGAGGGCCTGACGCTGCAGAATGAGAGCAACCCCTTCCTAGGGGTGCGCGGGTTGCGGCTGTGCTTTGCGCGACCGGAAGTGTTCATGGCGCAACTGCGCGCCCTCGCGCGCGCCGGAGTGCACGGCGAACTCAAGGTGATGCTGCCGATGGTCACTCAGCCGGGCGAGCTGGCACGCGCGCGGGCCATGCTCGGCGACGCGGTGCAGTCGCTGCGCGCGCAGGGCGTGCCGGCACGGATGCCTGCCCTGGGCATCATGGTGGAGGTGCCCGCCTGCGCGGTGACGGCGGACATGTTCGACGCCGACTTCTACTCGATCGGGTCGAACGACCTGGCGCAGTACGTGGCGGCGGCCGGGCGCGACGTGCCGGCCCTGGCCGACCTCGCAGACCCGGTGCAGCCCGCCATGCTCAGGCTCATCGCGGGCGTGGTCGCCGCGGCGCGGGAGCGCGGCGTCGAGGTCAGCCTGTGCGGCGATGCCGGCGGCGATCCCCGCGCCATCGCGCCGCTGCTGGGCGCGGGCCTGCGCATGCTATCCATGGCACCCGCATTGGTGGGACGGGCGAAACTGGCCATCGCCTCATGCGATCTGGGCTGCGCAGCCGGAGAGGCGGCATGAACGACGCGAAGCCGGAGCGGGACAACGCCACCGCGGTGGCAACATACAAGTCGGTGCTGAAGCGGGTGGTCGACAACCGGCCCTCCGGTACGCGACATCGACTGGCCATGGCGCTGGGCAAGAACCGTTCGTTCATCTCCCAGATCACCAACCCGGTCTACGCGGTACCGATTCCCGTGCAGCACCTGGATGCCATTTTCGCCGTATGCCACTTCACCCCGGCCGAGCGCAGCGAATTCCTGGCGGCCTACCTCGCGGCACATCCGCGCCGCCTGGACCTGGTGCGCCGACCCGCCGGCACCCGCTCCCTCACCGTCACCGTGCCAGACCTCGGCGATGCCAGGCGCAACCGGCTGCTCGACGAGGCGATACTGGAAACCGCGCGGCGTCTGGCCCGGCTTGCCGAAGAGACCTGACCCGCAGCGCATCGACACGGAGCCCGCAATGAAAAAACTGATCAATTCGCCCGACACGGTCCTGGCCGAGAGCCTCGACGGCTTCGCTGCCGCGCACGCCGACATCCTGATGCTCGGGGAGGAGCGCAAGTTCGTCCGCCGCCGGACGCTTGCGCACGGCAAGGTCGCACTCATCTCGGGAGGCGGATCGGGTCACGAACCGCTGCACGCCGGATTCGTGGGTCGCGGCATGCTGGATGCCGCCTGCCCCGGCCAGGTCTTCACCTCTCCGACACCCGACCAGATGCTGGCGGCTGCCGAGGCCGTGGACAGCGGCGCGGGCTGCCTGTTCATCGTCAAGAATTACGAGGGTGACGTGATGAACTTCCAGATGGCCGCAGACATGGCCGGCCGGGAGATCGCCACGGTGATCACGGACGATGACGTGGCGGTCGAGCGGTCGACCTGGTCCACCGGCCGCCGCGGCGTGGCGGGCACGCTCGTCGTGGAGAAGATCCTTGGTGCCGCCGCGGAGCGCGGCGACGACCTTGCGAGGCTCAAGGCGCTGGGCGACGCGGTCAATGCGGCCACCCGTTCCATGGGTGTGGCGCTGTCCTCGTGCACGGTGCCGGCGGCTGGCACCCCGACATTCACGCTGGCGGAAGACGAGATGGAGATGGGCGTGGGCATTCACGGCGAGCCTGGCCGCCGTCGCGTCAGGCTCGCACCGGCGGACGCGATCGCCGAGGAGATGATGGGCGCCGTACTGTCCGATCTCGACCCGCCACCCGGCAGCGAGGTGCTGTTGCTGGTCAACGGATTCGGCGGCACGCCCGCCATGGAGCTCTACCTGATGGTGAACGCGGCCCGCCGCATTCTGGAAGCGCGCGGGCTGAAGGTCGCGCGCTTCCTGACGGGATCACTGGTCACCTCGCTCGAAATGGCTGGATGCTCCATCACCGTGACGGCGCTCGACCCGACGTTCAAGGCGCTGTGGGACGCGCCGGTACACACGGCGGCGCTGCGCTGGGGGATCTGAGCCACGCGCCTCACCTGCGTGCGTCCTGCCCGGGGCCCGGCACCGGGCCACCCGGCACCCCGCCGCGCTGAACTCAGGCCGAGCGGCGAGCCGCAGACCGCTCCGCCACGGGCGTCTTGTGAAACACGCCGTCCTTCATGATGGCCAGCAGGCGCGAGGCATCCTGGAGAATGGCGACGTTTGCGAGCGGGTTTCCGTCGACGAGCAGCAGGTCTGCCAGGTAGCCGGGCTTCACCTGCCCGAGTTCGCCCCCCAGCATCATGATCTCCCCCCCCAGGCGGGTGGCGCTCACGATGGCGTCCATCGGAGAGAAGCCCAGCAGGTTGACGAAGTGCTCGATGTCTCGGGCGTTGGTGCCGATGGGATTCCAGGCGAATCCGTAATCGCCCCCAGGCAGGATGCGCACCCCCATGGTCCTGAGCCGTTTCATGTTGGCGATGCCGGCCTCGAGCTCGCGGCGCACACCCATGCTCTCTGCCGCCTCGGTGGTGATGCCCCACCGTGACGCCTCGTTGAGCGTCGTGTAGTTGATGCCGAGCGTCGGGGCAACGAAGCACCAGTCGCGCGCGGCTTCGAGCGCGGTGCAGGCTTCGTCGTCCACCAGGGTGGCGTGGTAGATCACCTGCACGCCGTGCTTGAGGCACAGCTTCACCGACGTGGCGCTGCGCGCGTGAGCTGCCACCCGTTTGCCGTGCATCTGCGCCACCTCGCAAACCGCCGCGATCTCGGCCTCGGTCATGACCGTCTGGTGGGCCCGCGCGTGAGCCACGAATTCGTCCCCGGACGGATTGATCTTGAGCGTGTCGACGCCCTCGCGGACCATCTCGCGCGCCGTCTTGCGGAACTCGTCAGCGCCGTCGCAGATGATGGCGAAAGTCTCGCGGTGCATGTGGCGCAGGCGCACATCGCCGAGGCCCGCGGTGGTGGCCAGTTCGGGGCTGGCAGCGCGCGTGCGCGGGCCGGGGAAATCACCGGCGTCGATCGCGTTGCGCAGCACGACGTCGAGGCGCGCCTTGGCCGCCGCGGCGCTGTTGCAGGAAGTGAAGCCCTGGTCGAGCATCTTCCGCGCGTTGCGCACGGTCCGGAGGATGTGCTCCTCCGGCGGGACGAAGCCCAGGCTCTCGAGATCGGCGGTGTCGAGGAAGCTGAGGTGCGAATGTGCCTCCACCAGTCCAGGCATGAGGGTCGCTCCACCGCCATCCACCACTTCGGCGCCGTCGGCCGCCACCGGCGTGCCGGCAGGCGTCACGCTCCTGATGCGATTGCCCTCGACGAGTACCGATCCCGCAAACGGCGGTGCACCGCTCCCATCGAGCACCTGGACATCGCGAAACAGCGTTCTTGCTGCCATGGTCTGCCTCCGTGGATCGTCGAACAGCCCGCGACCGGAACGGCACGGACCCTCTCGTGCCGATGCTACCGAAAGCGACGCCATGGATCACGCTGCAGTGCGCCGTGAGACGCCGCGCCGTCATTGATGATTACAGCGCCAGACGCCCAGCAGCCCGGGACCGGGTCAACCCGGTCGATCGCGGGCCGAGTTGTGGCGCCACCACGGCATGGCGGCGAACACGCCAAGCATGACGATATAGACGCCGCCGGAGATGAGGTCGCGGCTGGCAAGGTAGGCGGCGATACCGCGATCCGCAAGCACCACGGCGACGAGGAGTTCCGACGCGACAAGCATTCCCAGCGCGATCGCGCCCACCCCCACCCATCCGGCTGTTCCCAGTCTCGCCCCGACCCTGCGGCCGACGAATCC
>JBILUV010000312.1:0-3889 GCA_044370825.1 Burkholderiales bacterium
ACCCGGGTCGGGACGCCCGACGGTGCCATCACCATCAACCACGAGCGCGCCGCGGGCGCCTGGGCGACCTCATTCCCTACCGCCGCTGTCACGAATCCCGACGCCACCAGCCTCGGCGCCACGCGCGCAGGCACCGACACCCGCTACATGGAAACGTGGGGTGATGCCTCAACTGGCTGGTCCCTCGCCCACTCGCGCCTGGGCATGTTCTCCTTCGTCGATGGCGGGATCGGACGGTCGTTGCTGTTTTACTTCGGCGTCGAGACGGCCACCGCGGACCTGCCGCTGTCCAGCCACCCGGGTCTTGGAAGCGCCCGCTACGACGGACGCACCGTGGGGCTGATGACCGGCAATGCCACCGGCCGATTCACCGGTGACATCCGTCTCGTGGTGGACTTCGCCCGCGGCCGCCTCGACGGCATCGTCACCGGCCTGATGCTCGAGGGTCCCGGGGGCGGCCAGCCGCTCGGGACCAGCTTCCTCATCGACACCGCGAGCGGGCTGGCAGGCTTCACCCGGGACGCCGGCGGCACCGCGCTCGATGGCCCCCTCGCCGCGCTGGACGACGCCACTGGCGCCAGGACCGCGTGCTGCGGCACCCTGGTGGCCCGGTTCTTCGGGCCCGTGGCCCGGGAGGTGACCGGCGGGTGGCGCTTCGACGGCGCCGGCCGTTCGCTACAGGCCGTGTTCGGCGCCAGCCGCGATCCTTCGCTCAGCCTCGAGCCGGTCATCGTGTACGCCACCCCGGTGCCGGTGTCCTTCATCATGCCGACCGACACGACCTATCCCCTTTACGCCGCCGACGGGTCCGTCGCCGGAACGCGCCGCCTGCATCCAGGCGGCCTGGACCTGCGTTACCTCGGGGACGGCGCGGCTCAGCGGGTGGTATTCCTGCCCGGGGAGATCGCGCCCTTGTCGCAGGCGGCAAGCGTCGCTTCCCAGTCAGGGTTCCGCTGGCACGAGTCCGGGCTGGCCGATGCCAGCGCGGGCCAACTGGCCTGGTCCCGTTATGGCCGGTTGAGCGCCGCAGGTAGCCCTGAGCCAGTGGAGTCGAGCTGGCATCTCGGCGCGCAGACGCCCGCGAGCGGCATCCCGTCCGGCGGACGGGGCCACTACATCGGCCGTACGGCGGGTGCGCTGGTGCGCGCGGATGGCCTCGAGTCTCTGAGCGGTCTGATCGACCTCACGGTCGACTTCTCGCTCGCCCGCGCCTCCGGACGACTGTCCGCGCTCGAGGCCACATCGGCAGACGGGCGCCGGCGTTCCCTGGATGGCTTGGCCATACACGGCAGGCCCGGTGACGGCGGGCCGTGGTCCCCCTACTTCGAGGCTGAACTCCGCGGCGTGGATGACCAGCCGGCGGGCATGCTCACCGGGCGCCTGTTCGGGCCCTCGGCCCAGGAGGTCGCGGGCGGGTGGACCGCCGCCATGAGCGGCGGAACCGCCAACGGGGCCTTCGGGGCCCGGACGACGGAGGCCGCCCATCCCGCCGGGCCCATTGGCCTGATCCCATGGGAGGCGGCATCGGGAACGCGTTTCACCCTCGGCCAGATCGCTGCCCGGGTGACGACCACCGGACCGACGCAACTGCCGGCGATGACCAGCCTCGAGCCCGGGCCGAGCTTCCTCACTCCGCTGCCGGGCGGCGATCTGCTGCTCGAAACCAGCCGTGGCGCCAACCTCGCTTTCACCACCTTCGGGCGCGAGGCCTTCGTCGATACCGTGGTTCCGCTGGAGGGCCTTCCGGCGGCGATGCAGATCCACCGGAGCGCCGCCGCGGACGACCAGCGCCTGCTCATCGCCGGCGAGGGTATCCTGTCCCATCTGCGCTTCGGCTACTGGGAGGACCGTCCGGGCACACCAGACACGACGACCGCCGGCTTCTTCCACGTCGGCCAGCAAACACCGCCATCCCGGATTCCGCTGCAGGGCTCCGCCACCTACCTCGGCGCCGCCGTCGGCCAGTTCGTCACGCCGTCGCAGCAAGGAACGCTGCACGCCGCCCTGCGACTCGACGCGGACTTCGGCAGCGGCACGGTCTCAGGCCACCTGTCCTCGCTCGTGGTCCGGAGCCTGCACCCGTCCAGCACAGCAGACGCTTCGCCGTTCGCGAACATCGAACTGACCGGAGATCTGCTTCCCGGGACACCCGCCTTCTCGGGCGCGGCGCTGGCCCGCAATGCGGCCCAGGAGGCCGTAGCCTCGGGGACCATGGCTGGCCGCTTCCACGGCCGCGAGGCACAGGAAGTCGGCGGACACTGGCAGGTGAGTTCCCCGGCCAGCGACGTTCAGGCCTGGGGCGCCTTCGGCGGCACACGCTGAGGGTGATCCGTCGCGGTCCCGGAAACCAGCGGCCGCAGGCTGGGCGAACCCGGGCAGAGGCAAGTCTGCCAGACGTTCATGCCCCCGATCCCGACCAGGTTAAAAGGACATAAAAATCATCTTGTTATGGAACGATTATCGCTGCCTGTGGGATGCTCATCCGCCATTGGGATCAGAGCGTGCCGATGTGCCGGTGGCTCGGATTCCGCCAGTGATGTGCATCCAGACCAAACAGGAGACTTAAATGCTAAAGCTCGACATGCGCGTCACCGCGCTCCAGCAGACGCTCGCCGGCCGAGGCGGTGCCTTCGTCGATGGCGCGGGGACCAACGACGCTGTAAAAGGAACCGACTCGAACGACACCATCATCAGCGGCGGCGGCAATGACCGCATCTACTCCGGCGGCGGCGACGATTTCGTCAGCGCGGGCGCGGGCAACGACTTCGTCGATGCCGGCACCGGCAACGACTATGTCGATGGCGGAGACGGCAACGACACCGTCCACGGTGGCGCCGGCAACGACAGGATCTTCGGCGGCGCCGGCAACGACTGGCTGCGCGGCGACGAGGGCGACGACCTCGTCGACGGCGGCACCGGCAACGACTGGGTGTTCGGTGGCGTCGGCAACGACTACCTGCTCGGCGGTGCCGGGCGCGACATGATGTATGGCGGTACCGGCGACGATGTGATGGCCGGGGAAGACGGTGACGACTCCCTCTGGGGCGAGCAGGGCTCGGACGTTCTCGACGGTGGGGCCGGCAACGATTACCTGCACGGCGGCTCGGAGAGTGACATCGTGATCGGCGGCATCGGCGCCGACTGGATCAACGGTGGCGCAGGCGATGATCAACTCATTGGCGGGGCTGCCGGCTTCAGCGACACCGCCCGCGATGTGTTCGAATTCAGCTTCTCCGAATCGCGCAGCGTCGCCGCAAGCGTCAACAGCGTCGGCAATGACCTCATCGCCGACTTCGACGTCGCCCGTGACGTTGTGGATATCAGGACCTTTCTGGGGAGGTTCTACGACCAGCAGCAGCAGGTCTACGACTTCCTGGACAGCCGTGCCGGCGGCACCCTCGCCCTTCCCGGGGCCAGCCTCTCCCTGGCGAACATCGTCCATGACGGCACGACCAGCGCCAAGCTGACCGTCACCACCACCGGCGGCTCGGCTTCCATCACCTTCCTCGGCGTCCAGGTCAACCAGCTCGCCTCGGATGACCTGCTCAAGCCCACCTGGAAACTGGTGTTCGGCAACGACACGGCCGAAACCTTCGGCACGCCTGCGCTCGACTACCTGGGCAACCCGGGTGACGGCGTCCAGCTGGTGGTCTACGCCGGCGGTGGCAACGACACCATCACCGGAGGGGAATCCAATGACAGGCTTTACGCCGAGGCTGGGGACGACGTCATCTCCGCCCAGGGCGGACATGACTGGGCCTTCGGCGGCCTGGGCAACGACACCATCTCCGGTGGCGCCGGCCACGACTCGCTGCAGGGCAACCAGGGCAACGACGCCATCAACGGCGACGATGGCGACGACCGCATCTGGGGCCAGGAAGGCGGCGAC
>JBILUV010000313.1:0-3887 GCA_044370825.1 Burkholderiales bacterium
GCCGAGGCGCGGCGCACGCGTCTGAAGAACCTCATCGTGCTCGGCAAGGAGAGGGGCTTTCTGACCTACGCCGAAGTCAATGATCATCTCCCGGACGACATGCTGGACGCCGAGCAGATCGAAGGCGTGATCAGCATGATCAACGACATGGGTATCCAGGTGTACGACGAGGCGCCCGACGTCGAAACCCTGCTGATGTCCGAGAGCACTCCCACCACGCCGGACGAGGACGTGGCCGAGGAGGCCGAAGCCGCCGTCTCAACCCTCGATTCCGAATTTGGCCGCACTACCGACCCGGTGCGCATGTACATGCGCGAGATGGGTTCGGTCGAACTGCTCACCCGCGAGGGCGAGATCGAGATCGCCAAGCGCATCGAGGACGGCCTCAAGCACATGATCCAGGCCATCTCGGCCTGCCCCACGACCATCGCGGAGATCCTCGCTCTGGCCGAGAAGGTGGAGAAGGACGAGCTGCGCATCGACGAGGTCATCGACGGCCTGCACGACCCCGACGCCGAGGAGGCCATCGCCGAGGAGGCCATGAGCGACGAGGCCCTCGACGAGGAACTCGGCGACGGTGAGGAAGACGAGGAGGGCAGTGCCGTTCAGAGCGCCACGCTGCTGCACCTGCGCGCCCAGGCTCTCGAGCGCTTCGAGCACATCCGCACGTCGTACAAGAAGATGATGACCGCGCTCCAGCGCCAGGGCTCGAAGAGCAAGCCCTACCTCAAGGCGCAGACCGACATCTCCGCGGAACTTATGAACATCCGCTTCTCGGCCAAGCAGATCGAAGCCCTGTGCGACAACGTCCGCCGCATGGTGGAGGACGTGCGCAGCTACGAGCGCTCCATCATGGACCTGTGCATCGACAAGGTCGGCATGCCGCGCCAGCACTTCATCAAGAATTTCCCCGGCAACGAGGAGGACCTTGAATGGGTGCGGCGCGAGACCGCGACCAGGAAGTCCTACACCGAGTCCATGCTGCGGCATGCACCGGCCATCGTCGAGCAGCAGCAGCGGCTGATCGACCTGCAGCACCGCGTCGGCATCTCCATCAAGGACCTCAAGGACATCGCCAAGCAGATGTCGACCGGCGAGGCGAAGGCACGTCGTGCCAAGCGCGAGATGACCGAGGCCAACCTGCGCCTGGTGATCTCGATCGCCAAGAAATACACCAATCGCGGCCTGCAGTTCCTCGATCTGATCCAGGAAGGGAACATCGGCCTGATGAAGGCGGTGGACAAGTTCGAATACCGTCGCGGATACAAGTTTTCCACCTATGCAACGTGGTGGATCCGCCAGGCCATCACGCGGTCCATCGCCGATCAGGCGCGCACCATCCGCATCCCGGTGCACATGATCGAGACCATCAACAAGATGAACCGTATCTCTCGGCAAATCCTGCAGGAGACCGGTCTCGAGCCCGATCCCGCGACCCTGGCCGCGAAGATGGAGATGCCTGAGGACAAGATCCGCAAGATCCTCAAGATCTCCAAGGAGCCCATCTCCATGGAGACGCCCATCGGCGACGATGACGACTCGCATCTGGGCGATTTCATCGAGGACCAGACCACCCTGGCACCGGTCGAGGCTGCGGTGTACTCCAGCTTGCAGGACGCTACCAAGGAGGTGCTGGACACGCTCACCCCGCGCGAGGCCAAGGTCCTGCGCATGCGTTTCGGCATCGAGATGAACACCGACCACACCCTCGAGGAAGTCGGCAAGCAGTTCGACGTCACCCGCGAGCGCATCCGCCAGATAGAAGCCAAGGCCTTGCGCAAGCTGCGCCACCCGTCCCGCTCTGAGCGGCTGCGCAGCTTCCTCGAGGGCTGATACGCCACCCTGCCGGGGATACCCTCCGTGGCATCCCCGGTGCCTGTTTCAGTCGTGCGCCGGATCTCCTCCGGCACGGTCGGGCCTGTAGCTCAGTCGGTTAGAGCAGAGGACTCATAATCCTTTGGTCCTGGGTTCGAGTCCCAGCGGGCCCACCAATCAACGCAGGATGCTTCTGCCCGTGGCCCGGCTCCGGGGCGGCGAGACAGGTGCATGAGTCTTGTGGTCCCGCCAGAGAAGCATAGGCATCACCGTATTCCCGTCGGCCCGTGGGCGCGGTGATGGCACGGCACGCGATGCGCTGCAACGATGAGAACGGCCCCGAGGCGTCGCATGCCGGGCCAGCCCGGATGTGTCACGCGGCCACGGGATGATGGCGAGGTTCATCGCGAGGCAGGCCGCGCATCTTGCGGGAGCATCGCTTCAGCCCCTGCAATCGACGACGCGCAGGTTCAAGTGCTCTGCAAACGAATCGAAGTCTCGATCACCATGCAGCAGCCTGTAGCCATTGACGAGACAACGCGTCGCGATGATCAGGTCGATGGTTCCTCTCACGGTGACACCCAGTGCCCGGAGGCGCCTGTAGTTTTGTGCCGATTCGATCGCGATATCTGTTCCGCAAAGCGCTACTTGTTCGAGTCGCCCCAGCATGCGCTTCGCTTCGGCGAACCCCTGGTCCTGCTTGAATCCTGCGAGCACCTCCGCGAGGATCAGGTCTCCGACGAGAAGGATCTCGTCGCCGAGATGGCGGTCGAGCCATTCCACTTGCGGGGTTGCGACGCCCCGGAAGAAGTCGATCCAGACGCTGGAGTCCACCAGGATCACTTGTCACGCCTCATGGCATCGAGGTCACCTTCCCATTCGTACTTGCCACGAAGCTTCCTCAGTTCTGTCTGTCGATCGAGCCTCAGCAAGGTGCGCAGCGCCAAGTCGACAAGCTCGCGCTTCGTCTTGACACCTGTTGCTTTCAGGGCGTCCGCCATGAGGCGGTCATCGATCACGATATTCGTTCTCATTGCGCGCTCCGTCACCATTCCCAATACACATTATGGAGCCAAAAGTTACACATTGGCGGACGGGGTCGGGGCAGGCGAGCAGTCGCGCCTGCTCCGGCGTGGCTGCGCAGCTATCCCCGAGGGCTGAGGTGTCGCTTCTCCAGGGATGTTATTCGCGGCGTCCCTCGAGCCTGGTTCAGTCGCCCGCTGGACCTTGTCCAGCACGGTCTGGCCCGTAGCTCAGTCGGTCAGCCAGGACATTTCATCAGGTCACGGGATGATGTCGAGATGCAGTGCAAGGCAGGCCGTGCATCGCGGGTCAAGCCAACGACGGGGTCAATTGGCGCGTAGCGGGGCCGCTGGATGAGCGCAAGGCGCCCGCCAGCGCCCGTGGAGGCCGACCGACCCATGCTTGCCGGCAATCAATGCGCTGCAAACCCGCTGGGCATCGGTGCACTGCTCGTTTGCGGGATCGACCCGCCGAGACTTCCAGCCCCGCCATCATGCCCTGGCATGATGAAACATCCGGGCTACCCGAGCGGTGGATTGCGCGGAAATCCCTGCAGCTTTGCCTGCCCGTCCAGCCAAGGCAATGCCCGCTCTGTCCAGATGTTCATCTGTGGTGCGGCTGCAGCCGGATCGTCCAGGCTGCCGCCCTTGATCCAGAGAAGATCCGGTGTGGCGGCCACGTCGCTGAGGATGGGCGAGCCGCAGTTCGCGCAGAACCGGCGTGTCACCGAAAGCCCGCTGTCGTCGCCCTTGTCGGCGTAGCCTGCCAGCGGCCCCATGACGGTCACGCTGGCACGTGGCACACCCACGATCACGGAGAAGGCGCTGCCGCTGGTCTGCTGGCAGTGCCGGCAGTGGCAGGCGGCCACGGCCAGGGGATCGGATCCGATGCTGTAGCGAACCTGGCCGCACAGGCAGCCGCCTTCGATGGACATGGCAAATCCTCCCGAATCGCGTCTGGCGCCCCATGCGCCGGATCAGGTTCCATTCTGGCTTGCCGCGCCCTACCGATGGGTTACAGATTCCCCAACGGCTTGTCCCATCCTCCCG
>JBILUV010000002.1:0-42314 GCA_044370825.1 Burkholderiales bacterium
GTGTAGAAGTGCAGGCCGGGTGCACCATCCCGGAGAAGGTCGTCGCACAGGCGGGTCACGACGTCGAGGCCGAAGGCTCGGATCGATGCCGAGTCGTCGCCGTAGCCTTCCAGCCGTTTGCGAATCCAGCGCGGGATCTCGGCCCCGCATGCGTCCGAAAACCGCGCCAGCTGCGTGTAGCGCGTGATGGGCATGATGCCCGGGACAATCGGGATGGTGACGCCCAGGGACGCGCATCGATCCACGAAGCTCGCATAGGCATCGCGGTTGTAGAAATACTGAGTGATGGCCGCGTTGGCCCCCGCTTCCACCTTGGCCTTGAAGTGCATCAGATCGTCATCTGCCGAACGTGCCTGTGGATGTACTTCGGGGTAGGCCGCAACCTCGATACGGAATACGTCGCCGTAGCTCTCGCGCAGAAAGGCCACCAGATCCGCGGCGAAGCGGAACTCGCCGATCTCCACCATGCCCGAGGGCAGGTCGCCCCGCAGTGCCACGATGCGCCCAATGCCGAGCGTTCGGTACTCGTCCAGCAGTTCGCGCGTGCCGGCACGGCTCGCGGCAACGCAGGACAGGTGTGGCGCAACGTCGATGCCGCGTCGTTGAAGGCAGTGCACCACCCCGAGGGTTCTTTCCCGGGTGGAGCCGCCCGCACCGTAGGTGACCGACATGTACTCCGGTCCAAGCTGCATCAACTGACTCACCGTCACCTCGAGTTTCGCCATGCCTTCCGGCGTCTGAGGTGGGAATAGCTCGCAGGAGAACTGTCTTGCTGCCGAAGAATGCATCGGTGTGCGCGGGTGGGGTTGGGGGGGATGGGTTGGACGGGGCGGACAGGTCAGTAGCGGTAGAGGTCCGGCTTGTATGGCCCGGACTTCTGAACGCCGATGTAGCGTGCCTGCGCGTCGGTGAGTTCGGTCAGCTGGGCGTTGAGCTTCTTGAGCTGAAGCCGCGCGACCTTTTCGTCGAGGTGCTTGGGCAGGGTGTAGACGCCGATCGGGTAGTTCGCCGTGTTCTGGAACAATTCGATCTGCGCGATGGTCTGGTTGGCGAACGACGAAGACATCACGTAGCTGGGGTGTCCCGTGCCGCAACCGAGGTTCACCAGCCGTCCCTTGGCCAGCATGATGATCCGCTTGCCGTCAGGGAAGATCACATGATCCACCTGGGGCTTGATTTCTTCCCACCGGTACTGGGACAGGGACGCGATGTCGATCTCGTTGTCGAAGTGCCCGATGTTGCAGACGATGGCCTGGTCTTTCATGGCCTTCATGTGCTCGTGTGTGATCACATGGAAATTACCGGTCGCGGTGACGAAGATGTCCGCCTTGTCGGCCGCGTAGTCCATGGTCACGACCCGATATCCTTCCATCGCGGCCTGCAGCGCGCAGATGGGATCGATTTCCGTCACCCAGACCTGGGCCGAGAGGGCCCGCAGGGCTTGGGCAGACCCCTTGCCCACGTCACCGTAGCCGGCCACAACGGCGATCTTGCCCGCGATCATCACGTCGGTGGCGCGCTTGATGCCATCGACCAGCGACTCGCGGCAGCCGTAGAGATTGTCGAACTTGGACTTGGTGACCGAATCGTTGACGTTGATGGCAGGAAACCGGAGCGAACCTTCTGTCGCCATCTGGTAGAGCCGCTTCACACCCGTGGTGGTCTCCTCGGTGACGCCTTTCACATGTGCCAGTCGGGTGGAGTACCACTTTGGATCGCGCGCCAGGTGCTCGCGGATCGAGGCGAACAGGAATTGCTCCTCCTCGCTGGTCGGGTGGTTCAACACCGAGGCATCGGACTCCGCCCGCGTCCCGAGATGCAGCAGCAGGGTGGCGTCACCGCCGTCGTCCAGGATCATGTTCGAATAGCCGCCATCGGGCCATTCGAAGATGCGATGGGTGTAGTCCCAATATTCGGCGAGCGTTTCGCCCTTCACGGCGAACACCGGTGTGCCCTGGACGGCAATCGCGGCTGCGGAGTGATCCTGTGTGGAGAAGATATTGCACGACGCCCAGCGCACGTCGGCGCCCAGCGCCTGGAGCGTTTCGATCAGGACAGCGGTCTGGATCGTCATGTGGAGCGATCCGGTGATGCGGGCGCCGCGCAGAGGGTGCTGGCTGGCGAATTCCTCACGGATGGCCATCAGGCCGGGCATCTCCGTCTCGGCTATGCGGATTTCCTTGCGACCCCAGTCGGCAAGGGACAGATCTGCCACGACGTAGTCGGGCGCGGCGGGCTTGAGCTTGGATACAACGGACATGGTCACTCCTGGTCGAGGGACCAACGCGGGGAGGGGGCAAGGATCATTCGAACGCTCGTCTCCCGTGTGCTGGTCACGGATCAACGAGCGCCGTTGCAAAGGCCTGAAAGGCCGTCCCGAGCCTGGCGGGTCGACACCCGTTGCAACGCTCCTCGGAACAGAATCGAAAATGATATGCGAAAAAGTCCTTCGGAGAAAGCAAAGGGCATGCGCGCATGGCGCCGACGTTGCTGCAATGCACCACCTGGCGTATCATCTTCATTCCGACAGCGAATTGCCATTTCGGCTCTCGCATGTCAGGTATTCATCGGCTCTGACTCCGACCCCCGCAGGATGGGGAGTCTCTGGTTGGCGGCGATGCCGTCGCCACCTTGAGCGACTCACCCCGGCGACGTCGTCGCCGGCACCTGTTGTCCGGAGATTCTCATGTTGACGAATGATGGCGCCTCGAGCGAGAGCGCCCAGACTGGTTTTTCCTCCCTCGGCCTGCACGATGCCCTCCTGAAGGCGCTCGAAGAGGCAGGCTACCGCCAGCCGACGCCGGTGCAGACCGCGACCATCCCTGCGGCCATCGAAGGCGCAGACCTGATGGTGTGTTCCGCAACGGGCAGTGGCAAGACGGCGGCCTTCGTTTTGCCTGCCCTCCAGCGGATGTCGGATGGCGCCCGTCGCACCGGCGCTGGTGGCGGGCCGCGCATGCTGGTGCTCGCCCCGACCCGCGAGCTGGTAATGCAAGTGGCCAAGGCCTGTGAAACGTATGGACGCTTCTTCAAGTGGTTGCGTGTGGCCACGGTCGTGGGTGGAGTTCCCTATGGTGCCCAGATCAAGGCCATCCGCGGCAGCCTTGACATCCTCGTGGCCACTCCGGGCCGTCTGATCGATCACCTGGAAAGCGGACGCCTGAATCTGTCCAACGTCGAAGTCCTGGTACTCGATGAGGCGGACCGGATGCTCGACATGGGATTCATCGAAGACATTCAGCGCATCGCCCAAGCCACGCCGCGCACGCGGCAGACCGTGCTGTTCTCCGCCACCCTGGGCGGTCGGATTGCCGCTCTGGGCGCTGAGCTGCTTCGGCAGCCGCGCCGCATCGAGCTGGAGTCGCACCGGGATCGCCACGAGAACATCAGCCAGAGGCTCCACTGGGCCGACAGCCGGTCGCACAAGGAACGTATCCTCGATCGCCTTCTTGGCGACCCGGACATCGATCAGGCGATCGTATTCACTTCCACGCAGCAGGATGCGGAACGGGTGGCTGCGCAGCTGGCCGAGGATGGACATGCGGTCGCACCCCTGCACGGTGGCATGCCGCAGGGCGTCAGAAACCGCACCCTCAACGCGTTGCGCCAGCGGCGCCTGCGCGTTCTGGTGGCCACCGATGTAGCCGCGCGCGGCATCGACGTGCCGAGCATCAGTCACGTCATCAACTACGGGCTGCCGATCAGTGCGGAGGACTACGTGCACCGCATCGGGCGGACCGGCCGCGCCGGGCGTTCGGGTTTGGCCATCACTCTTGCCCAGCCGGAAGACGCCCACAAGATCCGGCAGATCGAGCGGTTCACCGCGCAACGCCTGCCGGCTAGCACTCTGGAGGGACTCGAACCTCGGGCACGGCCTGCCGTCATGCCGACGAGGACGGGGAATGGACGGCCGGGTGCAGCGCGTCGTCCGGATGGCCGCGGAGCCGGACATCGGGACGGCACCTCACGCGGCGCGCCAAAGCAGACCGGCGCACCGCAGCGTGCCCGTCGGGGTGTTTAGCCTCCGTATTCCTCCGGCAACTGGATGATGGCGAGGCAGCCTCCGGGCGCCGCCTCCGCCTGCCGGATTCAGCGGCGAACACCGAACCCGCCCCGCGCGGTGCGCCGGGCGGGTTCGCCTCAGAGCCCGGCGTCGTCCCGCAGTGCTTGGGCCTTGTCCGTGGCCTCCCAGGTGAACTCGGGCTCATCTCGGCCGAAGTGCCCATAGGCTGCGGTGCGCGTGTAGATCGGGCGCAGCAGGTCGAGCATCTGGACGATGCCCTTCGGCCGCAGGTCGAAATGCCGTTCCAGAAGCGCGGCAATCCGGTCGTCCGGCAGCTTGCCCGTGCCATAGGTGCTGACCATGACACTGGTGGGCCGGGCGATGCCGATGGCGTAGGAGACCTGCACGAGGCATCTGGTGGCCAGCCCGGCCGCCACGATGTTCTTCGCCACGTAGCGCGCGGCATAGGCGGCTGAGCGATCCACCTTCGAGGGATCCTTGCCCGAAAATGCTCCGCCACCGTGGGGCGCGGCACCTCCGTAGGTATCGACGATGATCTTGCGCCCCGTGAGGCCACAGTCACCATGCGGCCCGCCGATCACGAACTTGCCCGTCGGGTTGACCAGGTACCGGACCTCGCCCTTGATGAGGTCTTTGGGCAGGACCGGCTTGATGATGTGCTCGATGACCGCTTCCTGGATCTGGGCGTGCGACATCTCCGGCGCGTGCTGGGTGGACAGCACCACGGTGTCTATGGCCACCGGTCTGTTGTCGGCATAGCGGATGGTGACCTGAGACTTCGCGTCTGGGCGCAGCCAGGGCAGTCTGCCGTCCTTGCGGAGTTCGGACTGCCGCTCCATCAGCCGGTGCGACAGGTAGATGGCCATGGGCATGAGTTGCGGGGTCTCGTCGCAGGCATAGCCGAACATTAGCCCCTGGTCGCCCGCACCCTGGTCCAGGTCCAGGCCCTGACCCTCGTTGACGCCCTGCGCGATGTCCGGCGACTGCTTGTCATACGCGACGAGCACGGCGCAGCCCCGGTAGTCGATGCCGTAGTCGGTGTTGTCGTAGCCGATACGCTTGATGGTGTCACGTGCCACTTGTTGGTAATCGACCGTGGCACGGGTGGTGATCTCGCCGGCCATCACCACCAGACCGGTGTTGACCAGGGTCTCCGCCGCGACGCGCGAGTACCTGTCCTGGGATAAGATGGCATCCAGCACGGCGTCGGAAATCTGATCCGCCACCTTGTCCGGATGCCCTTCCGAAACCGATTCCGAAGTGAATAAGAACTCGCTCATCAGCGCGAACCTTAGATAGGTTTGTGGAACAGGGAAACCGGAGGAGAGTAGCAGATTCCCCGCCAGCCCCGATAGCAGAGCCGATGATCCTCCGAGTACTGCTGCAAGCCACCGCACTGTTGCCACTGGGCGTACTGCATTTCGCCGGCGCAGCGGTCGGCCGCATGACGCGCAGGCTGTCGCCCCGGTTCAGACGCCTGCTGTCGGAAAATCTCGCCCTCAGCGGACTCGCGCCGGACCCTGGCCTGGCGCGCGAACGCATGGAGCGCCGCGTTGCGGCCGAGATCGGCAAAGGGCTCCTCGAGTTGCCCGCCGTGTGGTTTCGGTCCCCTCGGCGGGTCGAGCGGCTCGTGGTCGATGCCGGCGAGTGGCGGCTGGTGGACGAGGCCCTGCGTGACGGCCGGGGGTTGTTGTTATTGACCCCCCATCTGGGCTGTTTCGAGATCGCCGCCACCTATGCGGCCCTGCGCCTCCCGCTGACCGTCCTCTACAGGCCGCCCAAGTTGTCGTGGCTGGAGCCACTGATGCGCGCTGCCCGCACGCGCGGTCAGGGCCGCGTCGCTCCCACCTCACTGGCCGGGGTCCGGCGTCTGCTCAAGGCCCTCAGATCGGGCGAGGCTGTGGGCGTCCTGCCGGATCAGGTGCCGGGCTTCGGAGAAGGGGCGTGGGCCCCTTTCTTCGGCCGCATGGCCTACACCATGACCTTGATTGGTCGACTGCAGAAAGCGACAGGCTGTGCCGTGATCCTCGCCTGCAGTCACCGGCTGCCGGGTGGTCGCGGGTTCCGCCTGGAATTCGAGGCGGTCGCCGAGGATCTTGATGGGCCGGAGGGCCCGGCGCGACTGAACCGCGTCGTGGAGCGGGTGATCGGACGCTGCCCCGAGCAGTACCTATGGTCGTACAACCGCTACAAAGTGCCAGCCGGCGTCATGCCGCCCGCGCAGAGGGAGTCGCGTTGAGCGCCCTCGCCATCCGGATCATCCTGGCCCTGATGTGGATCCTTCATCGGATGCCGCTGTCTCTGCTCGCTCCCCTGGGGAGCAGTCTCGGCATGCTGCTGTTCGCGCTGTCGCGCGAGCGGCGGCTCGTGGCCCGCACCAATCTGCGCCTGTGCTTTCCGGCCTGGACAGCGCAAGCCAGGGAGCAGGTCGTGCGGGCCCATTTCAGATGTTTCGGACGCGCGCTGCTCGAATCCTCGATCGCCTGGTTCGGTTCGGCGAAGCGGCTGCGCCAGGTGGTCCGGCTCGAGGACTGGCATCATGTGCCTGCCGACGGCCGTTTCCTGTTGCTGGTGCCGCACTTCGTAGCCCTCGATCTCGAAGGGATCCGTCTGAGCCTCGAGTACCGGGGCCTTGCCGTCTACGCGCACCAGAAGAACCGTTCATTCGATGACTTCCTGCTCAGGGTGCGGTCCCGCTTCGGGGCGCGGATGGTGGCGCGCCAGGAGGGTGTCAAGGCGATCATCCGCGGGGCGAGGGAAGGTTACAGCGTGCAGTTGTCTCCCGACATGGATCTCGGTCCGAAGGACTCGGTGTTCGTGTCGTTCTTCGGGGTGGCCGCAGCCACCGTGACCGCCCTGCCACGCATCGCCCGCCTGACCGGGCTGCCGGTGGTCCCCGTCGTGATCCGCCAGCTCGACGGGGCGGAGGGCTACGTGATCCGGGCCTATCCGGCGTGGGACAATTATCCGGCGGCGGATGTGGAGGCAGACACGCGGCGCATGAACGCCTTCATCGAGGACCGGATCCGCGAGATGCCGGACCAGTACCTCTGGCTGCACAAGCGCTTCAAGACCCGGCCCGAGGGCGAACCCCGACTCTATTAGAGGAGCGAGCTTGTCGTCCAACCCCCCTTTCTCGAATCCGGATGCGGCAAGCCTGTGTCGTGAACTCGCGGCCGTCAGGGTGATGGCTGTGGTCGGCCTGTCACCCGACGAGAAGCGCCCCAGTCATCGCGTCGCCCGAGCCATGCAGCGATACGGGTTCCGCATCGTTCCGGTCCGTCCCCGCCTGGACAGCATCCTGGGGGAGAAGGCGGTCGCCGAGCTTCGGGACCTTCCCGGTCCGGTGGACCTGGTCAACGTCTTCCGCCAGGGCAGTGCCATCGACGACATCGTCGACGCCTGTCTCGCGCTCGGACTGCCCCGCCTCTGGATACAGGAGGGCATCGTCAACAGCCCCGCCGCCCGCCGCGCCGTGGCGGGCGGCATCTGGACGGTGATGGATCGCTGCATCCTGCGGGACTTCAATGGTCTGTGTGGAGGGAGCCGGGCTGGCTCCACGGCGCAGTGAGCGATGGCGTTCGAATCCGGCCTCTGGAAGCCGCCGACATCCCGGAGTTGCTGGCGCTGGCCCGGGACACCTGGCATGCCCACTACCCTTCCATCATCCCCCTGGCCCAGATCGATTACATGCTGAACCAGCGATACCAGCCCGAACTGATTTCCGCGGATCTCGACCGCTCGTCGCGTTACTGGGATGTGCTTGAGCGGCTGGGTCGCCTGATGGCCTTCGCCCAGTACGAGCCTGTCGCGCCCGGCGAGTGCAAGCTCGACAAGCTGTACGTGCGCCATGACGCGCGGCACCAGGGTTTCGGGTCGCGATTGCTCGCTCACGTCGAGCGCGAGGCCCGGGCGCTCGGGGCGACGAGCCTGTGGCTGCAGGTGAACCGCAATAACGCCCAGGCCATTGCCGCCTACCGCCGCAATGGCTTCGACGTGGCGCGGGAGGTGGTGGTCGACATCGGCGGAGGCTTCATGATGGACGACTTCGTGATGTCCAAGGACCTTGGAGCCCCTGGCACATCGAGGGGGTCGGAGGTGGTTCGATGAGGCTGCGTTTCACCAAGATGCAGGGCGCTGGCAACGATTTCGTGGTCATAGACGCCACGGCTGAGCCGTTCGCCCTGAGACCGGACCAGCTTCGCTTTCTGGCGGATCGCCGCTTCGGTGTCGGCTGCGACCAGATTCTCGTGGTCGAACCCCCTGACTCCCGTGATACCGACTTCCGTTATCGCATCTTCAATGCCGATGGCGGAGAGGTGCAGCAGTGCGGCAACGGAGCGCGCTGCTTCGTGCGCTTCGTCCACGACCGTGGCCTCACCGACCGGTCCGAGATCCGGGTCGGCACGGCCGCCGGAGTCATTGTTCCGCGGCTCGAGGCCGATGGCAGTGTCACGGTGAACATGGGCGCCCCCATCCTCGAACCCGCCAGGGTGCCGTTTCTCGCGGAACATCGTGCCCCCGTGCACGTTCTGGACGTGAGCGGAAAGAGGCTCGAGATCGGGGTGGTGTCGATGGGCAATCCGCATGCCGTGCTTCTGGTCGACGACGTCGACACGGCCGCTGTCGAAGTGCTCGGGCCTGCCATCGAAAGCCATGCGCGGTTCCCTGAACGGGTGAACGCCGGCTTCATGCAGGTGCTCGACAGACATCGGATCCGCCTGCGGGTGTACGAGCGTGGCGCCGGCGAGACTCTGGCCTGCGGCACCGGCGCCTGCGCCGCGGTGGTATCGGGCGTCCTGCGCGGACTGCTTGACAGCCCGGTGACCGTGTTCGCCCGGGGCGGCGGGCTGCTGATCCGTTGGGCTGGCGAAGGGCAGCCCGTCCTCATGACCGGGCCGGCCGTTCGCGTGTTCGACGGCGAACTGGACTTGCCCGGCTGAATCCACAACCACAGGAAAACCCATGCGACTCAGCGCAGATGAAGTGGCGCAATACCTCAAGGATCATCCCGAGTTCTTCGACGAATACTCGGACATGCTCGCCGAGATCTACGTCCCCCACCCCCTCGGAGGACGGGCCATCCCGATCGCCGAGCGCCAGATCGTGACGCTGCGTGACCGCAACCGCCTGCTCGAGGAGAAGCTGAGGGAGTTCGTGCATTTCGGCCAGAAGAACGACACGACCATGGACCGCATGCACCGGGTGACCCTGGGGATCATCGCCGCCCCCGACTTCGGGGCTGCGGTGAGCGCGTTGAGCGCGAGCCTGCGGGACGACTTCGGCATTCCTGCCTTCGCTCTGCGGCTTTGGAAGGACGGTGAGGACTGCTGCGGCCTGGGGGCTGCCGGTCCCGAAGCGCGCGCGTTCGCCGAGAGCCTGGCCGAGCCGTACTTCAGCGCCGCCCCGATGTTCGAGACGCTCGGCTGGTTCTCGCACGATGGTCCGGCCCTCGCTTCCTTCGGTTACGTCGCGCTGCATGCCGGCGCCGTGTCGGGGGTGCTGGCCATGGGTTCGGAGGATCCGGAGCGATTCCGTCCGGACATGGGGGCGCTGTATCTGACGCGGCTGGCCGAGATGATCGGTGAGGCGCTGCGTCGCTGCCTGCCCGCAGCGGCCTGATGACATCGCCGGACCGGTTGGCCGATCCGGGGGCCGCGCTGTTCGACGGGTTCGTCGCCCATCTGGTCACGGAACGCCGGCTCGCCGCCCACACGGTCGACAACTACGGCCGCGACGTGCGCCAGCTGCTCGAGCTGCGGGGTGAGGCTGACTTGATGAAGCTGTCGGTCCACGACCTGCGCCGTTTCCTGTCGCGGCTTCACGCCCAGGGTCTGGGTGGTCGCAGCCTGGCGCGCAAGCTGTCGGCGTGGCGGGCCTTTTTCGACTGGCTGGCGCGCGACCACGGCCTCGCCGTGAATCCCGCGCTTGGATTGAAGGCCCCGCGCGCGCCGCGCCATCTCCCCGCGACCCTCACGCCCGATCAGGCCGCCCAACTGCTCGACGGTGACGAGGAGGGGGCGATCGGGGCGCGCGATCGGGCGCTGTTCGAGTTGGTGTATTCCTCCGGACTGAGGCTAGCCGAGGCAGTGGGCCTGTCCCTGGGCGACGTCGATCTTCGTGATCGCAGTGTGAAGGTCCTGGGCAAGGGGGCGCGCACGCGTGTCGTGCCGGTGGGTTCGGCAGCGGTGACGGCGCTCGAGCACTGGTTCGCCGTGCGCGACACGATCGCCCCGTCGGGTGAGAGCGCTCTGTTCGTCGGCCTGCGTGGACGGCGGATCTCGCCCCGCGTGGTGCAGGAGCGGCTCACGCGACGGGCGCTGGCCCGCGGGCTGGATGTCGGCGTACATCCGCATGCCCTTCGGCATTCCTTCGCCAGCCATCTGCTGCAGTCCAGCGGCGACCTGAGGGCCGTGCAGGAGCTGCTGGGACACGCGAGCCTGTCGACAACCCAGGTCTACACGCATCTGGACTACCAGCATCTCGCCAAGGTCTACGACGCGGCGCATCCCCGCGCCAGACGCAAGTGACGGACCGCTTCCTCGTCGCCCTGGGAGAACGCATCCGCACCCTGCGTGGATGCCGGGGCCACAGCCGGCGGAGTCTGGCAGCGGCCGCCGGTCTGTCCGAGCGTCATCTCGCCAATCTCGAGCTCGGCACCGGCAACGCCTCCGTGCTGGTGCTCCAGCAGGTTGCGAAGGCGCTGCATTGCTCGCTGGCAGACGTGGTCGACCCCACCGCGCCGACATCGCCGCATTGGGTCGCCATTCGCACTCTCCTGGCGCAGCGTTCCGAAGCGGACCTGCAGGCAGCGCGGGCGCGGCTCGAAGCCTTGTTCGCGGGCCCGACCCGGGCGACCGAGCGATCGCTGCGCATTGCACTGGTCGGTCTGCGCGGGGCAGGCAAATCGACGTTGGGCCAGCGGCTCGCCCAGGCGCTGCGGCTACCCTTCGTCGAGCTGAGCCGGCAGATCGAATCGGTGGCCGGGATGGCCATCGACCAGATACATGCCCTGTCCGGGGCTGCGGCCTACCGGCGTTATGAGCGGCGTGCCCTGGAGCTGACCTTGCAGCAGTTCCCTTCGGCGGTCATCGCCACCCCTGGCGGCATCGTGTCCGAGGAGACCACCTTCGAGATCCTCCTGAGTCATTGCTTCACCGTCTGGCTGCGCGCGCGACCGGAAGACCACATGAGCCGCGTCATCGCCCAGGGCGACCTGCGCCCGATGGCCGGGAGCGACGAGGCGATGGGTGACCTGCGCCGGATCCTGGAGGGGCGCACACCCTCCTACGCTCGTGCGGACGTGGCTGTCGATACCAGTGGCCAGTCGGTGGAAGCAGCCACCGCGGAATTGCTGCGGGCGGTTGTCGGTCCAGGCGCCGCCGAGGCATTGCCAGACGCCTGACGGGATTGCGCAACGCCCGCGGATCGGCAGCGCCGTGCACCCTTTGTGCGACGCGTGCTGGCGCAGGTCGCAGCAACGGCCGTGGGTTGACGAGGAAATCGGAGCTGCAATATATTGCACGTCAGCTGTGGCGGCATGCAGCTTCATGCATGATCTCGGGAGGCGTCTTTCATGGATACACCCAAGGTCGACTATCGTGTCGATCCGTCCCGCTACCGCCACTGGAAGCTGACTTTCGACGGTCCGGTCGCGACCCTTGCGCTGGACGTCGACGAGGACGCCGGCCTGCGCCCGGGCTACAAGCTCAAGCTGAACTCCTACGACCTCGGCGTGGACATCGAACTGCACGATGCCCTGAACCGCATCCGCTTCGAGCACCCCGGGGTGCGTTGCGTTGTCGTGACCAGCCTGAAGGACCGCATCTTCTGTTCGGGCGCCAACATTTTCATGCTCGGCACATCCTCGCACGCCTGGAAGGTCAACTTCTGCAAGTTCACCAACGAGACGCGCAATGGCATCGAGGATTCGTCGCGCCATTCCGGCCTGCGCTTCCTGGCCGCGCTCAACGGCACCTGTGCCGGTGGTGGCTACGAGCTTGCCCTCGCCTGCGATGAGATCGTGCTGGTGGACGACCGCTCCTCCGCAGTCTCGCTGCCCGAGGTGCCGCTGCTGGGTGTGCTGCCCGGCACGGGGGGGCTGACCCGGGTCACCGACAAGCGACATGTGCGTCATGATCTGGCCGACGTGTTCTGCACCACCACGGAGGGCGTGCGAGGTCAGCGTGCCCTGGAGTGGCGCCTGGTGGACGCGCTGGCAAAGCCGAGCGAATTCCGGCGCTCCGTGCAGGAGCGCGCCCGGTCCCTCGCCGCGGGCAGCGATGGGCCGGAGGATGCGCAAGGCGTCGCCCTGATGCCGCTCGAGCGCACGGACACCGCCGACAGTCTCGAATATCGCCATGTCAAAGTGGCGATCGACCGGGGTCAGCGTACCGCCAGTCTTGTGGTGCGGGCACCTGAGGCCGCGCCTGCAACTGATCCCGCATCCATCCTCGCGGCCGGCGCCGACTGGTGGCCCCTGCGCATGGCCCGCGAACTCGACGACGCCATCCTGTCGCTGCGCACCAACGAACTGGCCATTGGCACCTGGCTGCTGCGCACCGCCGGCGATCCGGCGCACGTACTCGCCTGCGACGCCGCCCTGAAGGCTCACGCGGACCACTGGTTCGTCCGGGAAGCCACCGGTCTGTTGCGGCGTACGCTGGCGCGGCTCGACGTGTCCTCCCGCACCCTGTTCGCGCTGATCGAGCCCGGCTCGTGCTTTGCCGGCACCCTCGCGGAGCTGGCGTTCGCCGCGGATCGCGCCTACATGCTGGCGCTGCCCGACACCCCGGAGCGGGCGCCGGGCCTGACATTGTCGGAAGCCAACTTCGGTGCCTACCCGATGATCCACGGGGAGTCCCGTCTGTCGCGCCGCTTCTATGCGGAAGCCGCGCCGATGGAGGCCGCGCGAGCGGCGATCGGGGAGTCCCTCGATCCCGGCCGCGCCGCCGCTCTGGGTCTGGTCACCGCGACGCCGGACGACATCGACTGGGACGATGAAGTGCGTATCGCGATCGAGGAGCGCGCCGCCATGTCCCCCGACGCGCTTACCGGCCTGGAGGCGAACCTGCGCTTCGGTCATGGTGAGTCCATGGAGACCCGCATCTTCGGCCGGCTCAGTGCCTGGCAGAACTGGATCTTCAACCGCCCGAGCGCCGTCGGCGACAAAGGTGCGCTGAAGGTCTACGGCAAGGGCGAGAAGGCCCGTTTCGATCCGGACCGGGTCTGAGCCCGGCGGGGCCCGTCATCCGCACCATCCGATCCAGAGCCGCCCGCGGGCGGTTCCACCGAGGAGCATGACCATGAGCAGCATCGACTACGCCCAGAAGATCCCCAACAACGTCGACCTCTCCGGAGATCGCGCCCTGCAGCGTGCGCTCGAGCAGTGGCAGCCCAACTTCCTGGGCTGGTGGAACGACATGGGGCCCGACGGCTCACAGGACTTCGACGTCTACCTGCGTACAGCGGTTAGCGTGGATCCCCAGGGCTGGGCCAACTTCGGGCACGTCAGGATGCCCGACTACCGCTGGGGCATCTTCCTGAATCCGCGCGAGGAGGGCCGCAAGATCCACTTCGGCGCGCACAAGGGCGAGGACGTGTGGCAGGAGGTGCCGGGCGAACACCGCGCCAACCTTCGGCGCATCATTGTCACCCAGGGCGATACCGAGCCCGCCTCGGTCGAGCAGCAACGCCACCTCGGCCTGACTGCGCCCTCGCAGTACGACCTGCGCAACCTGTTCCAGGTCAACGTCGAGGAAGGCCGGCACCTGTGGGCCATGGTCTACCTCCTGCACCGCCACTTCGGCCGCGACGGGCGCGAGGAGGCCGAAGCCCTGCTCGAGCGCCGCTCCGGCGATGCTGACAACCCGCGCATTCTGGGTGCCTTCAACGAGCGCACGCCGGACTGGCTGAGCTTCTTCATGTTCACCTACTTTACCGACCGGGACGGAAAATTCCAGCTCTGCGCCCTGGCCGAGTCGGGTTTCGATCCCCTCGCCCGGACCACGAAGTTCATGCTCACCGAGGAGGCCCATCACATGTTCGTGGGCGAGTCCGGTGTGGCGCGGGTGCTGCAGCGCACCTGCGAGGTGATGAATGCTCTCCAGACCGACGATCCGGCCCAGGTGCGGGCTGCCGGCGCCATCGACCTGCCGACCATCCAGCGTTATCTGAACTTCCATTACAGCGTCACGATCGACCTGTTCGGTGCGGACCAGTCCTCCAACGCTGCCATGTTCTACTCCGCCGGCCTGAAGGGCCGCTACGAGGAAGGCAAGCGCGCCGATGACCACACCCTGCTGGATCAGCTCTACACCGTTCTCGAGGTGCAGGGCAGCTGCCTGGTCGAGAAGCAGGTGCCGATGCTCAATGCGCTGAACGAGGTGCTGCGCGACGACTTCATCAAGGACTCCGTGGCCGGCGTACAGCGTTGGAACCGTGTCCTCGAGAAGGCCGGCGTCGGCCAGCGCCTGACGGTGCCGCACAAGGCCTTCAACCGTCGCATCGGCACCCTGTCGAGCCTGCGCATCTCGCCCGAGGGTCGACCCGTGTCGCAGGCCGAGTGGGACGCCGCTGTGGACGCCTGGCTGCCGACGCCTGCCGACCGCGCCTTCGTCGCCTCCCTGATGGGCCGCGTGGCAGAGCCGGGCAGGTTCGCGGGCTGGATCGCGCCACCCGCCATCGGCATCAATCGCCAGCCGGTGGACTTCGAATACGTGCGCTTCAACTGATGGGCGCGACGGTCGCCGGTGCTGGGCCGTTGCGGCAGCACGTCATCGATCCCGAGATTTGCATCCGCTGCAACACCTGTGAGGCCACCTGCCCGATCGGGGCGGTCACCCACGATGAGCGCAACTACGTGGTCAAGCCGGAGGTCTGCAACGGCTGCATGGCCTGCGTGCCGCCTTGTCCGACGGGTGCCATCGACAACTGGCGCGTGGTGCCGCGGGATCAGGCCTATTCGGTGGAGGTGCAACTGGGCTGGGACGAACTGCCACCGGAACTGCCCGTCGAAGCCCTCGCACGGGCCGATGCGGAGGAGCCGCTGGTGACTTCGCTGGAAGCTGTCGGCACCGGAATCCGCGAGCCTGGTGCTGTGATCTTCAACACTTCAGCCTTCAACGCGACCGTGCCCCCATGGTCGGCCGCTCACCCGTACGTGAACCTGTACGGGCCTCGCAGCCCGACCACGGCGACGGTGGCGGGCAACCACCGGGTGACCGAGGCCGACACCCAGAGCGACACCCACCATATCGTGCTGGATTTCGGTGCGATGCCTTTCCCGGTTCTCGAGGGGCAGTCGATCGGTATCCTTCCGCCGGGCGCCGACACATCCGGCAAGCCTTACCACGCCCGGCAATACTCGGTGGCGAGCCCCCGCAATGGCGAGCGCCCGGGCTACAACAACGTCGCGCTCACGGTGAAGCGGGTGACCGCCGACCACCTGGGTCGGCCGGTCGCCGGCATCTGCTCCAACTACCTGTGCGATCTTCGCGTCGGGGATCGGGTCGAGGTCATCGGCCCCTTCGGTGCATCCTTCCTGATGCCGAACCACCCGCGTTCGAATGTCGTCATGATCTGCACCGGCACCGGGTCGGCCCCCATGCGCGCGATGACCGAGTGGCGTCGCAGGTTGCGTTCGGGCGGGCGGTTCGAGGGTGGAAAGCTGATGCTGTTCTTCGGTGCCCGCACGCAGCAGGAACTGCCTTACTTCGGGCCGCTGATGAATCTGCCGCACGACTTCATCGACGTGAACCTCGCCTTTTCCCGCACCCCCGGCCAGCCGCGACGTTACGTGCAGGACGCGATGCGCGAGCGCGCGCCTGACCTCGGCCGGCTGCTCGCCGATGTGGATACCTTCATCTACGTGTGTGGCCTGAAGAGCATGGAGGAGGGCGTCGTCCTGGCGCTCGCCGACATCACCCGCCAGACGGGTCTCGACTGGGACAGCCTGGCCGCCAGTCTCAAGGCGCAGGGCCGGCTGCACCTCGAAACCTACTGAGGCGCCGCGGCGCGGGGCCTGGGGACAGCGCCCCGGGAGGCGGGGTATGCTCGACATCCCTCCGAACCAGCAGGCGTCCGCACTTACCCGGGACGACCACCGCCGCACCATGACAGCCGACAGGAAACAGCAGCATCCCCGCCGAAGGGCCCGCGACGAACGCGATACCAGCCGGCCCCGCGGGCGGGACACGGTACCGGCCGACGCCGGCCCGTTGACGCCAGCCCGTGTGCCCGGCAGCGGTGGCGTTCCCAGGCTCGTGTTGCGACCGGATCGCGAGCGGTCCCTGCAACGACGCCATCCCTGGATCTTCTCCGGGGCGGTGGAGCGCATCGAAGGCACGCCGTCGCCGGGCGACACCGTCGAGGTGCGTTCAGCCCAGGGCGGGTTTCTGGCCTGGGCGGCCTGCAGTCCCGACTCGCAGATCGTCGGACGCGTCTGGGATTTCCACGAGGGCGCACGCATCGGTCCCGAGTTCTTCGCCGACCGCGTCCGTGTCGCCGTGTCGCGCCGCGACAGGGTGTTCGGCGCCGAGCCCGAGCAGGCAGTGCGTCTGGTGCATGGAGAGGCCGATGGCCTCCCCGGGGTCGTCGTGGATCGGTTCGCCGACTGGGCGGTGGAGCTGAGCACCGCCGGCGCGTGGCGCTGGCGTGAAGCCATCGTCGACGCGGTGTGCGCGGCGACAGGCATATCGTCGGTCTACGAGCGCTCCGATGCCGACGTGCTGGCGCTCGAGGGGTTGTCTCCGCAGGTCGGGCCGCTGCGTGGAGCAGCTCCGGTCGGCCCGGTACGCATCGAGGAGAATGGGCTGCACCTGAGCATCGACATCGTCGAGGGCCACAAGACCGGTTTCTACCTCGATCAACGCGACAACCGCGCCTTGCTTCGTGATCTCGCAGCGGAGCGCGAGGTGCTGGACTGCTTCTGCTACACCGGCGGCTTCACGCTCAGCGCCCTGGCGGGCGGGGCCGCGCACGTGACCTCGGTGGACAGCTCGCCGGAGGCGCTTGCGGCCCTGCGCCGGCATGTCGTGGCCAACAAGCTGCCGGAGGCAAGGTCCGAGCTTGTGCAGGCCGATGTCTTTGCGCAGTTGCGCAAGTTCCGCGACCAGGGCCGGCGTTTCGACGTGATCGTCCTCGATCCACCCAAGTTTGCTCCGACGGCCTCGGCTGCAGAGCGTGCCGCGCGAGGTTACAAGGACATCAACCTCTGGGCCATGAAGCTGCTGCGGCCCGGCGGCCTGCTGTTCACCTTCTCCTGCTCCGGTGGTGTGTCGCGGGATCTTTTCCAGAAGATCGTCGCCGGTGCCGCCGTCGACGCCGGGGTGGATGCCCGCATCCTGCATCACATGAGCGCCGCGGCGGATCACCCGGTGACCCTGACATTTCCCGAGGGTGAGTACCTGAAGGGACTGCTCTGCGAGATCGGCTGAGGGAGGCACGCTTGGAAACTGAATTCATCGTCGTGCGACATGGACAGACCGAGTGGAACAGGGAGGGCCGCATCCAGGGACACCTCGACAGCCCCCTCACTGCCGACGGACGTGCCCAGGCCGAGGCCATCGCCCGGCGCCTCGCCGATAGGTCGGTGGCAGCGATCTGGTGCAGCGACCTCGGGCGGGTGCTGGACACCGCGGCGCCCGCGGCCCGCGCCCTGGGGCTGACGGTCCGGACCGACGTCCGGTTGCGCGAAAGGCAGTTGGGCATGTTCCAGGGGCTCACTTTCGAGGAGGCTTCGCAGGCGCACCCCGAACGCTTCTCGCGGTTTCGCGCCCGCGACCTCGACGAGGACATGGCGGGTGGCGAGACCCTGCCGCGGATGCGGGACCGCATCGCAGAGGTGCTCGGCGTTATCGCGGCTGCGCATCCATCACAGACAGTCCTGGTGGTCACCCACGGAGGCGTGCTCGATCAGGTCTACCGGCTCGCCACCGGCATGGCCCTGGATGCGCCGCGCAGCTTCGAGGTCGAGAACGCCTCGATCAATCGCCTGAGGTGGTCCTCGGGCCGACTGTCGCTCCAGATATGGGGAGACGTCTCGCATCACGGGGATGTTCCCGGCACCGCCGACTTCTGAACCGCAGGATCATTGCGTGGTTGGGGGAATCCGGCTACTTTCCGGCCCTCGACGCAACCTCGTCGCGTTGCGTGGCGCTGGAGAATTCCCTTTTGTTTTCAAAGACTAGATCGCGCAGCAGCGCGTCAGTGGCAACAGCGTTGTTGCTTTTGCTGAATCCCTCCGCAGAGTCCCGTGAGCCATCGGTTGGTGCAGATGCAAAAGCCCGGGTGAACTCATCCGCTGCCCTGGACGCTCCGGCCGTCATCGTCACCGGCAACCCGGTCGGCAGCGATCTGATGGACCTCGCTTCGCCTGCGGATGTCCTGCACGGTGCCACTCTGCGTGCGAGGCTCGAGCCGACGCTCGGAGAGACGCTCGCCAACGAGGTGGGCGTCAGTTCCAGCTACTTCGGTCCGGCGGCAAGCCGGCCTGTGATCCGCGGGCTGGACGGCGAGCGGGTGAGGATCCTGCAGAACGGCGCGGGCGTGCTGGACGCCTCCGGTGCCAGTCCCGACCACGCGGTTGCCCTCGAGCCCCTGACCCTGGACAGGATAGAGATCGTGCGCGGACCCGCGGCGCTCCTCTATGGCGGGTCGGCCATTGGTGGCGTGGTCAACGCCATCGACAACCGCATTGCCCAGGTCGCGCCCGATCGGCCCTTCTCCGGGTCGGCCGAGCTGCGCTTCGGCGGTCCGGCGGACGAGCGCGCCGGGGTGGCGCGTCTGAGCGGCGGCAGCGAACGCCTCGCCCTGCACGTCGACGCCTTCCGCCGCGACACCAGCGATCTGCGCATCCCGGGTTTCGCCCGGTCCGCCCGCCTGCGCGGGAGCGACCCGCTGGCACCACCCGAGTCGGAGGCGCAGAAGCGCCTGCCCAACAGTGCGAGCAGCTCCGATGGCCTGGGTCTGGGCGCTACCACCTTCTTCGACCGTGGCCACGTCGGCTTTTCCATCGCCACACTGGGCAACAACTATGGCACCGTCGCCTCGCCGGACGTGATCATCGACATGAAGCAGACGCGTTATGACCTCGCCGGTGAGGTCCGGGAGCTCGGTTTCGTGGAGAACGCCCGCTTCCGCGTCGGCTTTACCGACTACCGACATACCGAGTTCGATGCCGGCGCCCCGAGCACGCGATTCAGCAACAAGGGCTTCGATGCCCGGGTGGACCTGCGCCACCAGCGCATTGGGCGTTTCGACGGCGCCTTCGGCCTGCAACTGCTCGAATCGCGCTTCCGCGCCCTGGGGGACGAGGCATTCGTCCCGCCAGTGAAGACGCAGATGGCTGCGCTGTTCCTTTACGAGGAGACCAGCTTCGGCGCACTCAAGCTGTCCGGCGGTGCCCGTGTCGATCAGGTACGCCTGTCGGCGGAGGAGTACCTGCCCGGTTTCTCTCCCGCCGAGTCGAGGAGCTACACGCCCAAGGGCGCTTCCCTGGGTGCAGTGCTCTCCCTGTCGCAGGAGCTGTCGCTGGCGGCCAACCTCTCCTATACCCAGCGCGCGCCCAATTACGCCGAGGTCTTCGCCAATGGTCCCCACGCTGCGACCAGCCAGTTCGAGGTGGGCAACCGAAACCAGGGCCTCGAGCGGGCCACCGCGTTCGACCTCGCCCTGCGCAAGCGCGGCGGAATGGTGACCGGCAGCCTGGGCGTGTTTGCGCAGCGTTTCGGCAACTTCATCGCACTGCTGCCCACAGGTGCCACGGATGCCGGGTCCGGATTGGACATATTCCAGTTCACCGGGGTGAAGGCCGAATTCCGGGGAGTGGAAGCCGACACCCGGCTGCATCTGATCGACACCATCGGCCACACCCTGCATCTCGACCTGCGGGCAGATTACACCCGGGCCGAGAACGTCACCGACAACACGCCGCTGCCCCGCATCGCCCCGCTGCGTTTTACGGTTGCCGCCGTCGCCGACCGGGATGGGACGGGGTTCCGCCTCGAAGCCATCCGTGCGTCCGACCAGAACCGGGTGGCTGCCAACGAATTGCCCACTGACGGCTATACGCTGGTCAACCTGCGCCTCACCCACCGGCTCCATCAGCAGGATGCGCGACGCATAGAGCTGTTCCTCCGGGCGAGCAACCTGCTCAACGAGGAGGTGCGCTTCCACACCTCGGTACTCAAGGACCTCGCGCCCCTGGGTGGGCGCAGTGTCATGGTCGGCATCAACGGGGCATTCTGACCTGGGATCCGGATGGGCGCCGCCTGCTGGTGGCGTGGAGCCCGCTCCGGGCAATCAGCGCCGGTGGATGTGAGGGGCCTGTGCAGGTGGTCCCGCTGGTGCCTTCCGGCATCGTTGTACCCGACGGCCCGCATCGGCTGGCTTCGGGCGGAGGCGACGCTGCCGATGTCCCGGGCCGTGGCCGGCGCCGGGATTGCTCGCCGACGCGGTCCCGATTACTCTCCCCAATTCAATCTTGCCCGGCCGGCGCGTCGGGCACCTTCATGACCGCCGACAAGCTCGAAGTGACAGAACTCCAGGGCAGCCTGTCCATCGCCATGCGGCAGGCTGCCCTGCGCTATGCGGACGGTGACCAGGACGGTGCGCGGGTCGCCCTCGAGATGGCGCTCGACGCCGACATCACCGACCGACGCGACTGGCTCGCGTTGATGGATCTCGAGCTGCTCCAGGGGCGGCGCGCCAGCCACGACGTCCTGGTGCAGCGATACCTCTCCAGGTTCGGCGAACCCCCGCCGGCGGAGCGGGCCCGGGCTGCGCTTGCCTCGACCCTGCCGAGCGAGCTCAGACCCGGCGGACCCGGCTGCATCCTGCTGGGGGGCGCGCTGGACGCTCGGGTGATGCCTGCCATGGCATCCATCCGGGCAGCCGCCGGTGGCCACGTGGTGGTCCACATCGACGTGTCTCGGGTCGAGGAGCTTGACAACGTCGGCTGTCGTTTGCTTGGCAGCGCCCTGGTCGACCTCGTCGAGGCCGGCAACGGCATCGTGCTGTCCGGCACGGAACAACTCGAGCGTCTGTTGCGTCTCCTGCTCCAGACTCAGCCGGAGCAGCGCGCCGCCTGGGACCTGCTGCTGCTGTTGCTGCGTCTGGCAGGTGATCAGGCGGCGTTCGACCACGAGGCGGCCGCCTGCGCGCTGGCGCTGGGAACGACGGCGCCCGAGTGGGAGCCCCTGCTGATGCCCCGTCTCGAGGCGGATGGCGCGCCCGAGCGGCGCGCGCAGCCTCGATATGTCCTGCGTGATCGCATGGATCTGCGCGGTACGATCGAACGCGCCGACGATGTCCGGCTGGCGGAACTCGCAGCGTTCGCGGCCGACAATGAATACGTGAACATTCAACTGGCGCGGCTGGAACGCCTGTCTTTGCCCGCTGCGGATGAACTTGCCCGCATCGTGGCCGCCGCCGCCGCTGCGGGGCGGACGGTGCGACTCATCCGACCCAACCAACTCGTCGGTGCGATCCTGGAGATCCTTGATCTCGGGGGGCATGCCATCCTGCTTCTGGAGCGCCCCTAAGCCTGGGGACAGACACATGACTGAGCAATTCCACGGCACAACCATCGTATCGGCGCGCCGCGGCGCGCGGGTGGCGCTGGGCGGCGATGGCCAGGTCACTCTCGGCAACATCGTGGTCAAGGCGAGTGCCCGGAAAGTCCGCCGCCTCCATCACGACAGGCTGCTTGCCGGTTTTGCTGGTGGCACTGCCGACGCGTTCACCCTTTTCGAGCGCTTCGAGGCCAAGCTGGAGAAACACCAGGGGCATCTGGTGCGCTCGGCAGTCGAACTGGCCAAGGAGTGGCGCACCGACCGTATGCTCCGGCGACTTGAGGCGATGCTCGCGGTGGCCGACTGCGAGACCTCGCTCATCATCACCGGCAACGGCGACGTACTCGAGCCCGAGATGGGTCTGGTCGCCATTGGCAGCGGTGGTGCCTACGCTCAGGCGGCGGCGCGGGCCCTGCTCGAGAACACCGACCTCCCGCCTCGCGACATCGTCTCCAAGTCGCTGGCGATCGCCGGGGATCTGTGCATCTATACCAACCAGTACCACACCATCGAGGAGCTCGGCTGAGACGACCGTCCAGGCCGGTGGCGGGCATGGTCAGTGTGCATTCGCCCGGTGCCTGCCTGGTCGGTGCGGGAACGACTCGGAAGAACGGATGAACCTTGCCACTGCGGTCGATGTGGTACCCGCCGGATCCGGCCTGCCCGCGGTTGCGGCGCCAGCCGGGCCTTGTGCCGTCCTCCGATGTTTGCGCGTCCCCTCATGGGGGGCTTCCCTTCACGCCATGCGGGATGCCCCATTCCGCCGTGCGACGCCATTGTTCATCATGCCGCCTCCTGGTGAAGCACCCGGGCGCGCGAAACAGGTCTGACCATGTCTGCCATGACACCTCAGGAAATCGTCCACGAGCTGGACAAGTACATCGTCGGCCAGGATGCGGCCAAGAAGGCCGTGGCCATCGCACTGCGCAACCGCTGGCGTCGTCAGCTGGTTGCCGAGCCGCTGCGTCACGAGATCACGCCCAAGAACATCCTCATGATCGGCCCGACGGGCGTTGGCAAGACCGAGATCGCGCGACGTCTGGCGCGGCTTGCCGACGCCCCGTTCATCAAGGTGGAGGCGACCAAGTTCACCGAGGTGGGCTACGTTGGCCGGGACGTCGACACCATCATCCGCGATCTGGTCGAGGTGGCGGTCAAGCAGACCCGTGAGCAGGAGATGCGGAAGATGCGGCATCGGGCGGAGGATGCGGCGGAGGAGCGGATCCTCGACGTGCTGCTGCCGCCGGCCCGCGACCCGGGCTTCGGTGTACCGGCAGATGGCGATGACAGACAGGGCTCGACGCGGCAGAAGTTCCGGAAGAAGCTGCGCGAGGGGGAGTTGGACGACAAGGAGATCGACATCGAGGTCGCGCAGACCTTGCCGGGCATGGAGATCATGGCGCCGCCTGGCATGGAGGAGCTCGGTTCCCAGATCCAGAGCATGTTCCAGAGCCTCGGTGCCGGGCGGCGCAAAACGCGTCGGCTGCGCATCCAGGAGGCCATGAAGCTGCTCGTCGAGGAGGAGGCCGCGCGACTGGTGAATGACGAGGACCTCAAGCTCAAGGCGCTCGCCAACGTCGAGGCCAACGGCATCGTGTTCATCGACGAGATCGACAAGATCGCCACGCGGTCCGAACACCAGGGTGCCGACGTCTCGCGTCAGGGCGTGCAGCGGGATCTGCTGCCGCTTGTGGAGGGCACGACGGTATCGACCAAGCACGGGATGATCAGGACCGACCACATCCTGTTCATCGGCAGCGGTGCTTTCCATCTGTCGAGGCCATCCGACCTGATTCCCGAACTGCAGGGTCGCTTCCCCATCCGGGTGGAGCTGGGGTCGCTGTCGGTGGACGACTTCGAGCGTATCCTCACTTCGACCGATGCCTGTCTGACGCGTCAGTACGAGGCGCTGCTCGCCACGGAAGGGGTGCGACTGGAGTTCACGCCCGATGGCATCCGGCGCATCGCCCAGACTGCCTGGCAGGTGAACGAGAAAACCGAGAACATCGGCGCCCGACGGCTCTACACCGTCATGGAGCGATTGCTGGAGGACATCTCGTTCCATGCGTCACGGCGCGGCGGTCAGACGCTGGTCGTCGACGAGGCCTACGTGAACGGCGTGCTCGGAGAGCTGGCCGCGACGGAGGATCTCGCACGATACGTGCTCTGAAGCATCCGCGGCCCCGGGCCTGCTCGCGCGCCGGGCTGGTGAGCATGGGCCGGCGCCGCGTACGTCCAACCCCGGAGAACCAGGATTCATGACCGTCGGGACCACCTATCTGCTCGAAGTCAATCCCAGGCTTCCGCCCCGCCTCGCCCGTCTCGAGGAACTGGCGAACAACCTCTGGTACAGCTGGGACCGGCCCACACGGGCCCTGTTCGCCCGCCTTCATACCGGTCTGTGGGATGCTGTGGGCCACAGTCCCAAGGCCTTCCTCAAGCGCATAGACGAGCGTCGGCTGGTGGACGCGGCTGCCGACCCCGTGTTTCTCAACAGCTACCACAGGGTGCTGTCGGCCTACGACACCTACCACGGCGAGCCGCTGCGCCGCAGCGGGTCCGAGTGGCTGCGGCAGTCCGATCTCGTAGCCTACTTCTGTGCCGAGTTCGGCTTCCACGAATCCCTGCCGATCTACTCCGGGGGCCTGGGCATTCTGGCAGGAGACCATTGCAAGGCTGCCAGCGACATGCGGCTCCCGTTCGTAGGGGTCGGGCTGCTCTACCGTCAGGGCTACTTCTCGCAGCGCATCGATGCCGATGGCAACCAGCACGCGGCCTTTGCCGACAACGATTTCGACGACCTTCCGGTCACCCCTTTGACGCGCGAGGACGGGTCGCCACTGCAGGTGCACGTCGACCTGCCGGGGCGCAGGGTCATGGTCCAGGTCTGGAATGCCCGCATCGGACATGTCAACCTGTATCTGCTCGACACCGATCTCGAGGCCAACGAAGCACGGGACCGCGGCATCACGCACCGGCTCTACGGTGGTGACCGGCAGGACCGGCTCGAGCAGGAGATCGTTCTGGGCATCGCGGGGGTGCGGGCGCTGGCCACCCTCGGACTGTCGCCGACGGTCTGGCACATCAACGAAGGCCACGCCGCTTTCCTGGTTCTGGAACGGATGCGCGAACTCGTCGCCCGCGGCATCGACTTCCCTACCGCGCTCGAGGCGGTCGCCGCCAACACCGTGTTCACCACGCACACCCCGGTTCCTGCCGGCCACGACCACTTCTCTGAGGAGATGATGGCGGCGTACTTCGAGCAGTTCCACGGTGAGCTGAAGCTGTCCCGTGAACAGTTCCTGGCCCTGGGGCGCGCCGACGGAAGCCGCGACTTCAACATGACCACACTGGCGGTGCGCGGCTCGCGCTTCCAGAACGGGGTCTCGCGCATCCACGGCGGTGTGTCCAGCCATATCCTGTCCTCGCTGTGGCCGCAGATCGAACCGGAGGACAACCCGGTCGATCACGTTACCAACGGGGTGCATGTGCCTACCTTCCTGGCACAGGAATGGGGCGACGTGTTCGACCGCTACCTCGGTTTCGACTGGAGCCAGAACGCCTGCGACGTCGCATTCTGGCGCAACGTCCACGCCATCCCCGACCACCTGTTCTGGAGCGTGCGCCAGTCCCTCAAGGCCAGGATGTTGCACCTTGTGCGGCACCGGGTATCGACCCAGCATTTCCGCAACAACGGTTCGGAAGCCCACCTCGATCGGCTGCTCAGGCTGACCGATCCGGGGAATCCGAACGTCCTGACGATCGGGTTCGCGCGACGGTTCGCAACCTACAAACGCGCCGCACTGCTGCTCGAGAACCTGGGCTGGCTGAAGTCCATCGTGTGCGATGAGCAGCACCCGGTGCTGTTCCTGTTCGCCGGCAAGGCGCATCCCGCTGATGTGCCGGGTCAGGATCTGATACGTCGCCTGACCCAGATATCGAGGACGCCGGAGTTCGAGGGTCGCATCCTGGTGGTCGAGAACTACGACCTGCGGCTTGCAAGGCGGCTGGTGTCGGGCGTCGACGTCTGGCTCAACAACCCGGTGTATCCCCTCGAGGCCAGCGGAACCTCGGGTATGAAGGCCGGCATGAACGGCGTGATCAACCTGTCGGTTCGCGACGGCTGGTGGGACGAGGGCTACGACGGGCATAACGGTTGGGCCATCAAGCCCGTGTCGGATACGCTGGACGAGCATCGCCGCAACGTCGAGGAGTCCAACACCCTTTACGAACTGCTGCAGGATCAGGTGGTTCCGGCCTACTACCGGCGCAACGAGATGGGCTACTCGCCTGAATGGGTGCGCATGGCGAAGAACTCCATGTCAACCCTGCTGCCGCGTTTCAACGCCGCCCGCATGGTGAACGAGTACATCGCCCGGTTCTACCTGCCTGCCACCCGGCAGTGGCGCCGCTACTCCGATGCAGGCATGACGGGCGCGGCCGGGGTGGCGCAGTGGAAGGAGCATGTGCGCCGCGCCTGGGGCAGCGTGCGCATGCGCTGGCTCAGCCAGACGCCGAAGAAGATACCCTATGGCACAGGCATCCGCTTCGAGGTGGGTGTTCACCTCGATGGGCTGGACACGGATTCCGTGGCGCTCGAGATGATTCTTGCCCGCCCTTCCGACCAGGAGAGCCAGCGGACGCGCGCGAACCACCGGTTCGAGTTCGATGGCACCTTTACCGAGCACGGCGAGCATCGGTACGCCCTGGAACTTACCCCGGAGCTGTGCGGCCGACTGGAATTCCGCGTCCGCCTCTATCCACACCATCCGTTGCTCACCCATCCGCACGAGATGGGCATGATGATCTGGTTGTGAACCGTGCTGCGACCGGATGGCCGACATTGCCGAAGGCTGCCGACGGTGCCATGCTTGCCGCAAGGTCTGTCGCTGCATGCGCATCGATCGCCTTCCCTGGTGAGGTCGCCTGGTCCTGCAGAGGGGCGTCCACTTCACCGGCGGTGACGCGGAGACAAGGCCCTTGAACATCGCCATCCAGATCATCTCCATCTCCGAGCGGCCTGTGCATGGCCCTGGGGCGGTATTCGGCCCGGGTGGGGGAACCATCGGCCGCCGCTCGGACAACACCCTGGTGATCCCGGATGCCACCCGTCACGTGTCGCGCCTGCACGCCGCCGTCTTCTGGAGCCAGGGTGCTTTCCGCATCCGGGACCAGGGATCCTTCCTGCCGGTCTATGTGAACGGACGCGGTATCGGCTTTCAGCGCGACATGACCCTCCGAGCGGGGGATCGCATCCAGATCGGTCCTTACGTCCTGCTGGTGTCGGAGGCGGACCCTTCCAGGGCCGTCACGGGTACTGCGGGTAACGGCGGGCAGCGACCCATGGCTCCCATAGAGGTGTCCGCAGCCCATGTCGAGCGAGTACCCACTTTCGAAGAAATCCAGGCGCGATTGGCTGCTGCGAAAGCGGCAGGGCATCATCTGACGAGAGGTTCCGGCCACTCCAGTCAGCCCGAAGCCGATGCCGCCATCACGCAGTCCCTCCACGCCGGCCAGTCGCCTGGCCATGCGGTGGCGGATCCTGAGACAGACAGGCCCTGCGTGCCCGATGCCGCGGACGACCAGCGACAACTGCAAGCCCCGTCCGAACGTCCTGCAGTGGGCCTGACGGAGGCTGCGCGCGCACTGCTGCGGTGGCGCAGTTGAGCGCGAGCAGGCGATCTGGCACCCGGGCCTGTCATCAAGCCATCCCCGGGAGCGAGTGCTGCGGAGGCGTGCGCAGGAAGTGCCCTTCCCTGCAGGGAGTTCACCCCATCCCGTAGTCCGATCGATTTCCGGGCTGACGGTGCAGCGTCCTGACAGTCGCGAGCGGCACCAGGCCCCGCCGTGTTTCAGCCGGCTCGCGCCATCCTGGCGGGACGGCGGCACGACCAGAAAAACAGGATGAGGCCACTCGCCACCATGGGAAGGGACAGCCACTGCCCCATGGTCAGACCCATGGCGAGGAAACCAAGGAAGTCATCGGGTTCGCGCGCGAACTCGGCGATGAAACGCATCACGCCGTAACCGCTCAGGAACAGGCCCGACACCGCACCCCGGGGTCGTGGCCGCGACGAGAACCACCACAGCAGGGCGAACAGCACGGCGCCTTCCAGTGCCGCTTCGTAGAGCTGGGAGGGATGGCGCGCCAGATTGTCGACGTTCGGAAAGACAACGGCCCAGGACACGTCGGTCGGTCGTCCCCAAAGCTCCGCATTGATGAAATTGCCGATGCGGCCGAAACCGAGCCCGGCGGGCGTGAGGGGGGCGATGAAGTCGGTCACCGCGAGCCAGGACAGGCGTCGGCGCCGGGCAAACCATGCCATGGCGATGATCACGCCCAGGAATCCGCCGTGGAAGGACATGCCGCCTTCCCAGACGTACAGGACGCGGAGCGGCTCCTGCAGGTAGTCGGCGAACTTGTAGAACAGGACGTAGCCCAGGCGGCCGCCGAGCACGACCCCTATCACCGCGTAGAACAGGAGGTCATCGACATCCTTGAGGGACCATCCAAGGTCGGGCCGGGTCCTGGCCCGGTGACGCCCCAGCATCAGACCGACGACGAACCCCGCCAGATACATCAGCCCGTACCAACGCACGGCGACCGGACCCAGCTTGAGGGCGATGGGGTCGAACTGGGGATGAACGATCATGCGGGGTCCGGAACGGGGTGGCTCCGGATTATACGGGCGACCGGGCTTCCGGCGTCGTGGCTCACGGGACCGTCGTGCCCTTCATTCGGGCAAGAATGACGCCCGTGTGGCGCGACAGGTGCGCAGTGTTCCGGTGTCTGTCGTAGAAGCGCGGATTGGGGACCATGGCCGCCAGCCTGGCCGCCTGCTCGGGGCCGAGCGCAGCGGCGCTGGTGCGGAAGTAGTGACGCGCGGCCGCTTCCGCGCCGAAGACACCATTGCCCCACTCGATGACATTGAGATAGATCTCAAGGATCCGGCGCTTGCTCATCACAGCCTCCACCATCACGGTGATGACCGCCTCCTGCGCCTTGCGCCAGGGTGTGCGTTGCGAGGACAGGAAAAGGTTCTTCGCCAGTTGCTGGCTGATGGTGGACCCCCCCGCCACCACCCGGCCTTTGCGCAGGTTCTTTTCGTAGGCTCTTTGCAGCGCGTCCCAGTCGAAGCCCTCGTGATCGAGGAACTTGCCGTCCTCGGCGGCGATGACAGCGCGCTTCAGGTGGATCGAGATACGCTCGTACGGTACCCAGCGGTGCCGCAGGCCGGCGTCCGGATTGCGTTCCTGCAACACCTCGAGGCGGTCCTCCATGAAGCGGGAGGAGGCGGGGTCGAATCGGATCCACCACACCACGTGGGCGAAGATCCAGGCCTGATAAAGGAGCAGCAGGAGGGCGGATACCACAAGCGCGCGCCAGACGAGGCGGAGGGCACTGCTCACCGCAACCTCACGTCCCACGCAGCATGGTGAGCACCGGGCGGGTGTCCGGACGGACACCGCGCCACAGCAGGAAGGACTCGGCCGCCTGTTCCACCAGCATGCCCAGGCCGTCGGCCAAGCCGCCTGCCCCCGCGTCGCGAGCCAGCGACAGGAACGGCGTCTCGCCCTTGCCGTACATCATTTCGTAGGCGAACGCGCCGCTGGCGAAGACGTCCGGACAGAGATCAGGCGCCGCGCCGCCGATGGCGGCGGACGTGGCGTTCACAACCAAGTCGAAGCACTGACCACGCAGTTCGGCCAGCCCGCAGGCCGATACCGGACCGCAGTCGCGGAACATTGAGGAGATCGACACAGCTTTCTCGGGGGTGCGGTTGGCAATCACCAGGCAGGCCGGCCGGTGCTCTAGCAGGGGCAGGATGACGCCCTGGGCCGCACCACCCGCACCGACCAGCAGGATGCGTGCGCCGGCAAGGCCGACGCCGAGGTTGCGCGTCAGGTCGTTCGCCAGCCCCGCGCCATCGGTGTTGTCGCCGAGGATGGATCCGTCGTCGAAGCGCAGCGTGTTCACCGCGCCGGCCGCCTCGGCCCGCGGCGTCCGCCGTTGGCTGTATGCGAAGGCCTGCAGCTTGAACGGCAGAGTCACGTTCATGCCCCGCCCGCCTGCGGCGCGAAAAGCATCCACGGTTCCAGGGAAACCGTCGAGCGGCCCGAGGATGCGCTCATAGCTCATGTCCTGCCTGGTCTGGCGCGCGAACGCGGCATGTATCTCGGGCGACTTGCTGTGGGCGATGGGGTTGCCGATCACGGCGTAACGGTCGGTCATTCGGATACCAGTTCCTGTGCGCGGGTGAAGGTCCAGTTGCGGGTGATGCTGATGACGTCGTAGCGGCCGCGTATGGCCGGCGGGAACGGCGGAAACGGCGAAGCGAGCTCGACGATTCGGCGCGCCGCGCGATCGAGCAGTGCGACGCCAGAGGAGCGGTCGATGTCGACCCGCTCGACCGAGCCGTCGGCACGGATGGAAACGGTGATGAGCAGGGAGGCGTAGAGCCCCTGACGCTTCGCTTCCTCAGGGAAATTGTGTGTGCCCACGCGCTCGATGCGCTGACGCCATTCGTCGACGTATTGGGCGTAGACCACGCTCTCCGTCCGAGCGCCGATGAACTTGCGTCGCGGCAGGGTCTGGTACTGGTCCCACTCCCGGGAGATCTCCGCCTCCAGCCTGGCGATGCGCAGGGCCTGCTGCTCCGCCTGGGCCCTGGCCACCGGATCGTCGGTCCGGGGTACGGCCTGAAAGGCATCGCCCACCGGGTCGGCCACCGGCATGGCCTTCACCCGGGTGAGCAGGCGTCGCATCTCGGCTTCGAGTTTTTCCACGCGCTGCGCCGCCTGGGCGGCCGCATCCAGCTCCGTGGAATCGTCCACCGCAGGCAGATTGCTCCGCGCCCGCCGTCTGGCCTCCGTGTTTCCGCCCCCGTCGAGATCGGCCTGGGCGAGGGCATCGGCGCGGGTGGGCTTGTGGGCGGCCTTGCTGTTGACCAGCACCACCTCGAGCGGGGTGGCGAGGTTCTCGAGTGCTCGCGGTGGCGGCGCCACGAACTTCACCAGCAGCAGGGCGGCATGCGCCATGACCGACAGTCCGATGGCGATCGACAACGTGCGGTTGCGATCCCGCGGCTTCTTCGCCCCGGCCGGCACTGCCGCGGATGGGGCCGTGGCGGCCGGTTTATCCACGCTCGCGGTGAAGACGTCCGGCCGGCTGCCGATCACGGCGCCAACGCCCGGCGACCCCAAGGCCGTCGGTGCCCGGGGCACGCATGGGATCCTCAGGCCTTTGCTGCATCCTGGGGCAATCGTCCGACGAAGCGGCAATCGAGATCGAGGCCGAGCAGGTCGATTTCCGACACCTCGATCTCCACCCGCTGGCCGGTTTCCGTATCCGGCAGCGAAGGCACCCTGGCGAACAGCGGGATGCGCTCGAAGCGTACCAGGCTCTCGCGCAGCACCACCGCGCCGGTCCGGTGGATGCCTTCCTGGAGCAGCCAGCGCAGGCACCAGTAGCGCTCCATGGTGCGCTGGAAATCCGCATAACCTTCATACGCAGCCTCAAAGTCGCGGATTGCGACCAGCATGCTCTCCGGCGTGCCCTGGTAGGGTGCCGGCAGGTCGAGTGCGGTCGCGATGATCTGGCGCTGGTTGATGAGATCCACGTACCTGCGCAATGGGGAACTTGACCAGGCGTACTGCTCGACACCCAAGCCCTCGTGCGGGCCGGCATCGATGGACATGCGCACCTTGCCGCCGCTCTGCACTCGGTAGATGCCCGGGACACCATACTCCAGCAGGTGACGGCCCCACTCGACATTGGCGAGGATCATCATCTCCGCGACGACCTTGTCCACCGGCGAACCGCGGCGTCTCTCGACGATGCGGACGCGTCCCTCCTCGACGTAGAAGCTGAATTCCTGCCGCTCCTGCACCTGGTCGGCCTTGCCGCGCGCTGCCTCGAGGCGGCGCGCGTAGCGGTAGAGCATTCCGAGTTCCTGACCGAAGCGGAAATCCAGGCGACCCGCCGCGATGCTTTGTTCGTTGAAGTGTGCCTCGAGTGCACCGTGACGCAGGTTCTCCACGATGGGCACGCGCTCCACCCGCGTTTCGTAGCCCACCACCGCCAGTTCCGGGTCGAGGAAGGCATAAAGCGACACGGCCGGCCGCGCCTCACCAGCGGTCAGCGTGAAGCGATCGATCACCGCATCCGGCAGCATGGTGATCTTGTCGCCCGGCATGTACACGGTCGACAGGCGGCCCGCGGCCACCTGATCCAGTGCGCTGCCCGGCGCGATGCCCAGGGCGGGCGCGGCGATGTGGATCCCGACCCGCCACCCTCCGCCAGGCAGCGTCACCACCGAAAGCGCGTCGTCGATCTCGGTGGTGGTGGAGTCGTCGATGCTGAAGGCTTCCACGTCGGCCACCGGCAGGTCCGGGATCGCCGCCTCGGGACCCGTGGCCGGGAAGCCCGCGCCGCCCGAAAAGGCGGTGCGCAGGAAACGCCGCAGATGGTATTCCTGGCTGGAGGGGATGGCCCCGCAACGCGCCAGCAGATGCACCTGCTGGAGACCGGTCGCCAGGGCCGCCGCTTCCAGGGCCTTGACCTCGATGGTGTTGCGATCGGGTTCGTAGAGCAGATCATCGAGCCTGGGGACGAAAGCCTGCGGCAGTTCGAAGCGCGAGAGGCTTTCCACGTAGGACGCCTGCAGCATGGCCTGCTGGCGCTTGCGTTCGACACTGGCCAGCGCCGCGTTGAGCGAGTCCTCGGGTGCCGCCCGGTAGCGGCCCCGGCCTTTCTTGTAGAAGTGCATCGGCGAGCCATGCAGGCGCATCAGCAGGCCGGCAGCCTCCTCCGGACGCGGTTCGTGGCCGAAGTAGTCGCGCCCCAGTGCCAGGAAATCGAATTCGTCGGCGGGCGCCACCTCCCACAGGAAACCGGGGTCGATGTCCGCCGCCACGCCTTGCGCAGCCTCCATGAAGGGCCCCGGTCCTGGGGTCGGGAAGCGCAGCAGCACCGCGTTGGTCTTGACCTTGCCGCGCTTGCCGTGGACGGTCTCGACCTGGAGCGAGGTGTTGTTGTCGGCGAGGACGGTGCCAGCCTTGAAGCTGCCGTCCTCTTCGTAGAAAACATTCACTGAGGGGATTCCGCTCGGGGAGAGGGCATGCGGGTCAGCGCGCCGGCCGGCAGGGGGCTAGCCATCGCGAAAATCGATTATAGCGGCTGGCCCGATGCGGCTGCCGTGTCGCCGAACGCCAGGACGGCTTCGAGGTGCTGCTCGAAGTCGGTGAACCCGTGGTCCGAGCCCTGAACCACCACGCTTCGTGCCCCGGGGTAATGCGCTATGGTCACTCGCCAGTCGAGCAGTTCGTCGCCCGTGGTCACCATCACCAGATAGCGCTCCATCCGCGTCGGCTGCGCCACGGCGTAGGCGCGCATCTGGTCCAGGTGCGCGGGCGTGAGGCTGTAGGCCTCGCCCGTATGGAGATTGCGCTGCGGACCCAGGTAGGAATGAAGCCCCAGGTGCGGCGTGATCGCCGGATTGACCAGCACCGCCCGGCAGCCGTGGCGCTCCGCCAGCCAGGTGGCGTAGAAACCCCCCAGTGAACTGCCCACCAGCACTGGCGGTGATGTCTGAGGTGCCGCCGCTACGATGGACTCCAGTTGTGCCATGGCCCCGTCAGGCCAGTGCGACAGCGCCGGGCAGGTGAATTCGCCGCCGCGGCCGGCGAGAGCGAGACGGGTTTGTAGCTGGCGCGCCTTGACCGAAGCTGGTGCGCTGTTGAAGCCGTGGATATACAGGTACATGCGAGGTCTCCGATGAAGGTTGGCGGATCAGGCGCATGCTGCGTGTGGACCAATGGTGCGCCGCGCACCGGCATTGTGCCGTCGTGCCGTCCGCCCGGATCATGAGGCACCATCAAGAGTGCAGCTGCCGATGGTTCGAACCCCGATGGAGCTCGTTCTGTCGAAGGATTGGTGGCGATACCAGTCAATGTCATCCAGCCCAACAGTCCGAACCGGAGGCTGATGCGCCGCGACAGGAACAATCGCCCGAGGGGTCCATTTGCCCGGCCGATATGGTGAACAATCGGCCGCTTTTATTTGGAGACATGCCAGTGAATGATCGTCGTGCTTTCCTGACCGGTTGCGCCGCCACCGCCACCGCCACCGCCACCGCCGCCGCAGCCGCCATGACGCAGCTCGCCATTGCCGGGGATGGCGAGGCGCGACCCGAGATCCAGGCGCTGCGCTCCGGACGGGTGGGTCAATTCCAGAGCGGCGTGCACCTGCTTCCCGCAACATCGGAGACGGTCCAGTGGGGGTGGTTCGATCAGGACGAGGCCCCCAGGGCGCGAATCAAGCCGGGTGACACCGTCGTCATGGAAACGATGATGGGCTCGCTGAATCAGATACTGCCCGGGTCCACCATCGAGGAGATCACGCGCCTGCGCGTCGATCATCCTGGCCGCGGTCCGCATTCCATCACGGGGCCCGTCTTCGTCGAAGGCGCCGTGCCGGGCGACAGTCTGCGCATCCGCATCAACCGCATCGTTCCGAGACCATACGGCGCCAACTGGAATCTGCCGGGCGACCTGCGGCTGGGCCAGTTCCCGGACGTCTTCACCGAGGCGCAGGTCAAGCACTTCTACTTCGACCTGCGACGCGGCGTGACCGAATTCGCGCCCGGCATCGAGATCCCGGTACGGCCGTTTCCCGGCATCATGGGCGTTGCCCGCGCCGAAAGCGGGCGTTTCAGCACCGTGCCGCCGGGGCCCTTCGGCGGCAACATGGACGTGCGCGAGCTGGTGGAGGGAAGCGTCCTTGAACTGCCGGTGTTCGTCGATGGCGCACTGCTCTGGTCCGGCGATTCCCACGCGGCCCAGGGCAACGGGGAAATCAACCTCACCGCCATCGAGACGGCGTTCAGCGAACTTAATTTCACCGTTGATCTGGTGAAGGGGAGCCGGCTCGCCTGGCCGCGCATCGAGACGTCGACACACTGGATCACGCTCGGCTACGACCGTGACCTGAACCGCGCTCTGGAGCTTCTGCGCGAGGAGACCCTGAGGTTCCTGGTGGAGACCCACGGTCTGTCTGCCAAGGCCGCAGCCGACCGCATGAGCCGATTCGGCGACTGTCGGGTCGCGGAGGTGGTCAACGGTGTGAAGGGCCTGTACTGCCGCCTGCCCAAGCGCGCCCGCGGGCCCTTGCCCGCAAGGCCGGTGGCCGAGACTCGGAACCATTTCGTCAGCCATGCCACGCATGCGGATCTGATGCAGGCGATGAACCAGGCCGCCATGGGCATAATCGACGCTTTGGCGACGTGCAAGTCCATGACCCGCCTCGATGCCTACGCGCTCGCGAGCCTGGCCATGGACGCGCGTATCGGTCGCGTGGAGCCCGGTGCCGCCAGTGTCCATTGCCTGCTGCCAAAATCGCTCTGGACCGGAGCCCGCGGCTGATCCGCGGGACACTTCCGCCTTGTCATCGCGGGGCAGGCTGAACATGAACGGAGGACGCCGTCGCTTCGTGCGGCTGGTCGGCGGCGGGGTGGTGATGACGGCAGCCACGGTGGCGATGCCAGGTTGCGCCGGTGGACCAGGCACGGCGCCCGGCTTGGCGGTGCGGCCGGAAGATGCTGCGGACCCGAGGCGCTGGGCGCTCGCCCATGCGCAGTTGGCGCCGAGCCACCTAAACCTGCAGCCCTGGCTGGCGGATCTGCGTCGTGACGGCGAGATCGTGGTCCATTGCGACCAACGGCGCCGGCTGCCTGAGGGCGATGCCACCGATCGCCAGTTGCTCATCGGTTGCGGCGGTTTTCTCGAACTTCTCGAGATCGCGTTGCGGCGTCGGGGTCTGGATGTCACGACGATGCTCTCTCCGGACGGAGCCTTCCATGCGCTTACCGACGGACGGCCTTTGGCAGTGCTGCGTCTCCGCGCGGCCGCGAAGCCTGCTTACGAACCCCTGTTCGAGCAGGTTACGTCCCGCCGCACCAACCGCAGTGCATACGAGGTCGACCGCCCGGTGGGAGAGGACGTGCTGGCCGGATTGCGCGCGTCGGCCTCCCGAGCCCTGGTCGAGGCTGGGAGCGCGAACGGCGGTCAGCGCCGAGAGGCCCTGCGCCTGATCGCACGATCCGCCTGGGCCATCGAGATGGGCACCCCCCGGGTATGGCGGGAGACCGCAGGCCAGTTGCGTGTCGGCAGCGACGAGGAGGCTGGCCGGGGCGACGGCATCGTCCTGTCCGGCTTCGCCGCGCTGGCCCGCGCTGCCGGTGTGTTCGATCGGCGTGCCCTGGTCGATGCCGGTAGCGGTGTCCATCGCCGCCTGCTGGAGGATGGCTTTCGTCAGGCGGATACCGCCACTGCCTGGATCTGGTTGGTGACCCCGGGCAATGGTCGCGAGCAGCAACTCGAGGCCGGCCGCGCGCATCTGCGCCTGCACCTGGAGGCCACGGCCCGGGGGGTGGCGCTGCAGCCGATGACCCAGGCACTGCAGGACTATCCGGAGATGGCCTCGCTGCGCCGGACGCTGCACGATGCCCTGATGCTGGACCCGGAGCGTCTGACCGTGCAGATGCTGTCCCGCGTGGGTTACTCGGTTCCGGCCCGGCCTTCCGTCCGCCGGCCGCTTTCCGCGCTGCTGACGTCGTGACGCATCGACGGCGCGCCGCTCACCGCAACGGTGACGAGGCCTGGCTTTCGGTCGCGGTGGCCGCGAGGCGCGACAGGTTGATCCGCGCCTTGACGTAGTCGGGGTCCAGCGCGAGTGCCCGCAGGTAGGCCTCACGGGCGCCGGCCTTGTTGCCTGCGATCTCGCGGGCGTAACCGAGGTTGTTCCATACCCGCGGCTTGCGGGGTGACGCCTCCGCCGTGGCCTGCCACAGGCTGACTTCGGAGGTGTAGTCGCGGTTTCGCAGCATCGTGGCCAAGGCCAGGACGGCGATGATGCCGACGGCCAGCGCGAGCGCCAGCCGCCGTCTCGTCAGTCCGGAGAGCAGCACACCCAGGATCCATGCGGGTCCGGTCAGTGCGAGGTAGAGCTGGCGATCGTTGGCCACGTCGAGTCGGGGCAGCACGGAATTGGTGGCGGCAAGTTGCACGAAGTACCAGGCGATGCCGAGTCCGAGCCAGGGCCGCCGGCGCCATTGCCACGCGGCGAGCGTCATCAGCCCCAGCAGGACGGCAGCCGGGGGCCACAGCTCCGCCGTCCACCGGGTACGCGCCGGCAGATCGGGATCCAGGTTTGTATGCAACAGCAGCAGGGGTCTGGTCAGGAGGTGGAACTGTCCCTCGACCTGGGTGATGAGGTTCTCCAGTGCTGTGCGGGTCTCGAGGCTGATGCGCAGCAGCGTCCTGTAACCGGGCAGGGCGAGGGCGGCCAGCAGCAGCCCCAGCAGGACCAGGAAATAGGGCGCCGCCGAGCGCCAGGCCCGTCCAGGTGCCATACCAGGTCGGGCGAGTTCCACTGCCAGCACGGTGAACGGAAGCGTCCAGGCATTCTCCTTCGCTCCAAAGGCGCAGACGAAACAGGCGAGCGCTGCCACGGTCCAGCGCCGCGGGTGGTTGCCGCGCTCACCCAGCAGATGCGCCAACAGGGCGAGCAGGAGGAACAGGGACATCAGGGCGCCCGACCGTCCGGCGATGTAGGTCACCGATTCCGTCTGGGCCGGGTGAAGCGCGAACACCGCTGCAGCGAACCACGCCGCGGCCCGGACACGAGCGGGCGGAGCGCCGGTGGCGACGAGGACGCGTGCGACCACGGCGAGCACAAGCAGGGCGTTGACAGCGTGCAGGGCGATGTTGAAGACGCGGAAGCCCGCGGGCCCAGCCTGCAGGGACCAGCAGGCTACATAGGTCGCCTTCAGCAGCGGCCTGATGCCCGGCATGCGCGCCCACCACGCGCCCCAGGAGTGCACACCAGGGTTGTCGACGATCACGTTCCAGTCATCGAACTGGAAACTGGCACCGAGCGATCCACCGTAGACCATCGCCACCAGCAGGCAGAGCCATGCCGCGTCCGTGGTGGTGATGCTGGCCGGTTGCCGCATCGCCGGTTGGTGGATCACCGCCTGCGATCCATGCGGAAGGGGTTCCGCCGAGGTGCTGAGCACGCCGCTCGTCGGGCCGGTTCCTGCCGGCCGGTGTCCTCAGCCACGCGCGCGCCCTTCGCGCCAGTTGCGCCACAGCCCCTCGGCGCTGAACAGCAGCAGGCCGGCCCAGATCGCTGCGTAGCCCGCGAACTTCACCGGCGGGAAGGGCTCACCGAACAGGAACACAGCCAGCAACAACTGGATGCTGGGTCCGAGGTACTGGATCAGGCCAAGGGTCGACAACGGGATGCGTCTTGCCGCGGCCGCGAACAACAGCAGCGGCAGTGCTGTCACGGGCCCGCTGGCGGCGATGAGGCATTGCATCCCGGGGCCTGTGGTCCGGAAGACATCGCTGCCCTGCTGGCCGAGCCAGAGCAGGTAGACGAGCGCCAAGGGCAGCATGATCGCGGTTTCGAGTGCCAGCCCCTCGAAGGCGCCCGGCACAGCCGTCTTGCGCAGCAGACCATACAGTCCGAAGGTCGCCGCCAGAGCCAGGCCGATCCAGGGAGGCGCGCCCGCGCTCAGCGTGAGCCAGAGCACGCCCAGGCCGGCGCAGCCGACCGAGATCCACTGCGCCGGTCGCAGCCGTTCCTTGAGGTAGGCGGCGCCAAGGAGCACGTTGACCAGCGGGGTCATGAAATAGCCCAGGCTCGCGTCGACGATCCTGCCGGCCGAGACAGACCAGATGTAGAGCCCCCAGTTTACGAACACCAGCACTGCGGTCAGCGAGAAGATGGCGAGCACCCGCCGATCCCCCGCCACCGGACCAAGCCAACGCCAGCCCAGACGCAGAGATACCAGCGCGAACACGAACACGAAGGACCAGACGACCCGCTGGGCCAGCAGTTCGCCCGCTGGCACCGAGGCCACCGCCCGGAAGTAGAGTGGGAACAGCCCCCAGAGCAGGTAGGCGCCGATGGCGTAGAGGATGCCGATGCGCACGAGGGTGGACGGGTCGCCGGGCAGGCCCGTCAGCAGCGGCAGGAAAGCCGGGTCACAGCGGCAGGTGCAGCGAACCCGCGCCGAGCAGCACCACCCGGCCGCTGACCCGGATCCGCCCTGTGGCGGTGACCTCCAGACCGAGCCGGCATGCCCTGCCAAGATGATCGCCCTGATGCACCATCCGCGTCAGCGGCAGCGGATGCCGTCGGGACAGCCACCAGCCCCCGAGATTGGCGCAGGCCGAGCCAGTGCCGGGGTCCTCGGCGATCACCGCGCTCTGCTTCTCGAAGAAAAAGCGCATCGGCATCTCCGGGCCCCCGGTATCCAAGAAGCAGCACAGTTTGACCATGCCACGGTCGTTGGCCCAGCGGGATGCCAGCGTCGGCACAGGGGCGACCCGCGCCAGCGCCGCCTCGCTGGTCAGCGGTATGAGCAATTGCTCGTTGCCTGTGCTGACCCAGCGCGCACCTTCGGCAAGATCCCCAGTGGACAGCCCGAGCATGGCGGCAAGCGCTTCCGGCGGAGCGTCGGTCTCCCGCCAGACCGGGGCATTGGCCGTCAGGGTGCAGCACTCGCCGTCGACTTCGACCGGGATGATCCCGGCGGCCATCTCCAGCGAGATGCCGCGACCCCTTCCGACACCCATGTCGCTGAGTACCGCGGCCGTGCCCAGCGTCGGGTGACCGGCGAAAGGCATTTCACCGGAAGGCGCGAAGATGCGAACCCGGGCGTCAGCCTGCCGGGACGGTTCCACGAACGTGGTCTCGGATAGGTTGAACTGCAGGGCGAGCGCCTGCATTGTCCGGTCATCCAGGCCGATGCCGTCCTCGAAGACGCATAGCGGATTGCCGGAAAGCGCGTCCGCAGTCGCGAACACGTTCACCAGCCGATAACGCAGTTCACGCACCGCCGAGTGCCTCCAGGAGGCGGTCATGGATGCCGCCGAAACCGCCGTTGCTCATGACCAGGATCTGGTCGCCCTGGCGTGCTTCCGCGGCGATCGCCTGCACCAGAGCGGAGATGTCGTCGTCAGTGCTCGCCTTGCCGCCCAGAGAGGCCAGAGCCTCGGCGGCGTCCCAGCCGAGGCCCGAGGTGTAACAGAACACCCGGTCCGCGGCCTGCAGACTTCCGGGTAACTGCGCTTTCATGACGCCGAGCTTCATGGTGTTCGAGCGTGGCTCCAGAACCGCGAGGATGCGTGCCGACGGGAACCTGCGGCGCAGCCCCTCCAGGGTGGTGGCGATGGCGGTCGGGTGATGCGCGAAGTCGTCGTAGACGCTGACGCCGCGGACGGTGCCGCGCAGCTCCATGCGCCGGCGCACATTGCGGAACCGCGACAGGGCATCCGCGCCGTGGGGCACTGGGACGCCGGCGTGGCGGGCTGCGGCGATGGCCGCCAGGGCGTTGGCGCGATTGTGTTCGCCCAGCAGGTTCCACGCGACTCGTGCCTCGCGCCGCCCGCCCAGCATGACGTCGAACCCGTGTCCGTCGTCAGGCCCGGCGTGCCAGCCAGTCCCGGTCCCGAATCGCTCCACCGGGGTCCAGCAGCCCCTTGCCAGAACGCGGTCCAGGGCGACCTCGCGGCCGTTGGCGACGATCAGCCCGTTGCCCGGGATGGTGCGTACCAGGTGATGGAACTGGGTCTCGATGGCCGCCAGATCCGGAAAGATGTCGGCGTGGTCGAATTCGAGGTTGTTCAGGATCGCCGTCCGCGGCCGGTAGTGGACGAATTTCGAACGCTTGTCGAAGAAAGCCGTGTCGTACTCGTCGGCCTCGATCACGAAGAAGGGCGAATCGGTGAGACGGGCCGAGATGCCGAAATTCATGGGTACGCCACCGATGAGGAAGCCCGGCGCCAGGCCGGCGTCCTCGAGTATCCAGGCGAGCATGGAGCTGGTCGTGGTCTTGCCGTGGGTGCCCGCCACCGCCAGCACCCACCGGTCGCGCAACACGTTCTCGGCGAGCCACCGGGGTCCGGAGACGTAGGGCAGACCGCGGTCCAGAATGGCTTCCATCAGCGGGTTGCCGCGCGACACAACGTTACCCACGACGAAAAGGTCCGGCGCGAAATCGACCTGTGAAGGATCCCAGCCTTCGACGAGCCGGATGCCCTGCGATTCCAGCTGCGTGCTCATCGGCGGGTAGACGTTGGCGTCGCAGCCGGTCACCGTGTGGCCTGCCTGTCGGGCGATCACGGCGATGCCGCCCATGAAGGTGCCGCAGATGCCGAGAATGTGGATGTGCATGAAGCGGGTCCGAACACGAGGAGGCGGCAGTGTACCGGGCGCATCACCGGCCTGCACACCGACACCCGCCGGTGCCGCGTCGGCGGCTGATGCGGCCCGGTGCTTGATAACATGCGGCCCACAGGCCGGTTCGCCGGCCGCCAACCCGAGCAGGAGCGCGATGATGACCCTCACCATCCGACCCATCGATCCCGGGCGGGATCCTTCCTTCGTCGGCGAGGTTGTCGGCATCGACCTGCGATCGCCACTCTCGGCGGCGGGAGTCGAGGCGATACACGCAGGGATGGATCGCTACGCCGTGCTGGTGTTTCGCGACCAGCCAATCGACGATGCGCAGCAGCTCGCGTTCAGCCGCCAGCTCGGTCCCCTGGAGCAGGCCACAGGCGACATCATGGACCCCAAGGACAGACGCCTGTCCATGGATCTCAATGACATCTCCAACCTCGACAGGAACGGTGGCGTGCTGGCGCGCGACGACCGGCGGCGCCTGTTCTCGCTGGGCAATCAGCTGTGGCACTCGGACAGTTCGTTCAAGGCGGTGCCGGCCATGTACTCGTTGCTGTCCGCGCGAGTCATTCCATCAGCAGGGGGAAACACCGAGTTCGCCGACATGCGCGCCGCCTACGACGCGCTGGACGAGGCGACGACGCGGGAAGTGAACGATCTGATCTGCACCCACAGCCAGATCTATTCGCGCGGGCTGCTGGGGTTCGACGATTTCACCGAGGCCGACCGGCTGAAGTGGGCGCCCGTTCGCCAGCGCCTGGTGCGGCGACACCCCGTGACCAGCCGTCTGTCGCTGTACCTGTCGAGCCACGCCGGCACCATTGAAGGCTGGCCGGTCCCCGAGGCGCGGGCTTTCCTGCGTGACCTGACCGAACACGCCACCCAGCGCCAGTTCGTCCACGCCCACGTCTGGCGGCCCCACGATCTGGTCATGTGGGACAACCGCGTCACCATGCACCGGGCGAGGCGCTACCCCTCGGCCGAGGCGCGGGACCTGCGCCGCACGACGCTCAGCAACGCAGTCTCCAGCCTCGAGCAGGCTCCCTGAGCGAGGCCAGCCCGCGGACCGCGCGGGCCTGAGCGGGCCGTCAGATCACGAACTCGATGAGCCTGGGGCCACGAACCCGGCAGGCGGAGCCGAAGGCGTCCGCAAAACCCTCGAGCGAGTCGACGCGGGTCGCCTCCACGCCCATGCCCTCGGCCAGCCTGACCCAGTCGATGTCCGGCCGGGACAGGTCGAACAACTCGCCCGAGGCGGGCCCAGGCTGTGCCCCGACGGCCAGCAGTTCACCGTGCAGGATGCGATAGGCGCGGTTGGCAAACACCACGTTGACGATGTCCAGCCGCTCCCGCGCCTGCGTCCACAGGGCCTGCAGGCTGTACATGCCGGCGCCGTCCGCCTGGAGGCAGACCACCTTGCGGTCGGGGGCTGCGATGGCGGCACCGGTGGCACAGGGAAATCCGTGGC
>JBILUV010000314.1:0-3882 GCA_044370825.1 Burkholderiales bacterium
GCCAGCTGCCCGGTGCGCTGCGTGAATTCGTAGGTGGGCTGTGGGGTAGCCGGCGCCTGCGGCGGGTCTGGCGGCGCCGGCGATCTGGGCGCTTCCGGCGCGGCGCGCCAACCCCCGGCCGATGGGCCTCCGCTCATCACACCGCCGTGGTTTGCATAGTCGCCCCACCAGCCGAACAGATGGCGCGCGATGGGAAAGGGGGCACCCAGGGAAAGCGCGTACAGGTACGCGGCGTCGCGGGCCAGCCGTGCGGCGCCCCGCATGCCGCCGCCCACCGACCCGCCGCTGTCCCGGTTGAGCTGATAGATGTTGCCGACCGCGCGGGTGGCGAGGCCCAGATTGCGGTCTGCCACACGGAACGCGGTACGAACCGCGTGTACCGAAATCGCCTCGACGGAGTCGAGCCGGTAGGACCCGTCCCCCGAGGCCCCATCCTTCGAGGATGCCTCGGCGGCGCCATCCGTCCTCAGCGTCGGCGCGCGATGCAGGTCTCGCCAGCTGCGATCCGGGCGAGTGCGCGCGGGAGGCTGCCGGCGCAGGCGCTCGCGGGGTGGGGAGTCGTCGCTCATGGGTGGTCGTAGCCGATGATGTCGCTCAGGGCAGGGAACCCGCTCAGGGCATGACTTGCGAGCTTGCCGGACATGACGGCGGCCTCGATGCAGCCGGCGTTATAGCCAGAGTCCGTCCAGTCGCCCGCGACGGTCAGGTTGTCGAAGTCCATCTCCAGCGGCGAGATCCTGTGCTTCAGGCTGCCTGGCTTCGACAGCACGTAGCGCTGCCCGGGCGCAGCGTTCACTGTGAGAAAGAAGGAATGGGGTTCACCCTGCGCCTGGACAATGGTGGCCGCCTTCAGCTTTGGCCACACCGACCGGCGCATGAGGTCGAGCGTCGCCCAGGCGGCCGTCGTCGAAGTGCTGACGGCCTCGGCGAGGCGCTGCGAGAACTGCTCGTCGCTCTCGCCAGTCCGTCCGTCTACGTCCTCGCCAGCCTGTCCGTCTTTCTCGACAGCCCGTCGCTCGTGGAAATCCAGCGGGCCGCAGAAGTAGTGCACGCTCTCAGGCCTGGACTCAGGCCACCTGGTTTCCGTGGGCAGCACCTGGGTCATGTCCGCCCAGGTGTCGAACGGATGAGGGGTACTGCCATCACCGGAGATGGCCGTGACCGTGGTACGCGGCCCGTCCCAGCCCAAATCGCGTACGGACTGCGTTGACCACCACTGAAAACCATGCGTGGCCCGCGTGGACACATGCTCGAACAGGTCTGCCCATCTCTTGCTGGACTTCTTGAGATTGGCGCATGTGAGGCGAAGCACGTCGACGGGGACGGCCAGAACGACGAAGTCGAAGTCCTTTTGCACACTCAGGCAGACCTCGCGTTCAGGCGCGAATCGCGTGTCGACCCACCCCCACTCCAGACGATCGCGCGGTTGGTACGCCGGTACGTTATTTGGAGGGCTCGCGGGCCAGCAACCTCGCCCGTCGAGGGGATCGAAATCCTCCTGCACGAAAGCCTGTCGCTCGAACCTCAGTCGATCCACGTAGCGAGTGACTTCGCCTGAGGCGCGGCGCTCTTCGGCTGTCGTTACCTCGTGGAGACGGTGGAAGAATTCGAACCTGACGCCGCGCCGCTTGAGGACTCTATACATTGGCGTGAACACTACATCGCCCATGCCCGAGCGCATCTTCCAGAAGAACGACCCCCGGTAGGTGAGGAACATCCGGAAGGCACCGCGCAAGGCCTGGCCAGCTGCAAGCTGTCCTGGCCTTGCGAACATCAACTCATACATGCCGGTCAGGAAGGGGGACCGGAGGGATTCCTGGTGTGCGCCGTGACCCGCTACCCAATCCGTGAAATCCAGTCCATTCAGAGCGTCCAGGGCGCGAGGGTCGTCATAGACGCTGGGCGAGCCGACCGCGAGCCCGCGGATCACGGCGGCGATGATGTCGATCAACTGCCAGCAGCGCCGGGCGTGGGGATCCAGCTCGTGCACCTTTGCGAGAGCCCGGTTCGCCGCATCCTGCGCGTCCTTCACGAACTGCAGGGTCTTGGGGTTTCCGCCGGGCAGCTCAGGCAGAGGGCCCGATGAAAACAGGCCCAGAAGCGATCGCAACGCGCCGACGCCGAGTGTGCTGCCGTACCGGGCAGACCGCTTGAGGCTCTCGAGAAGGTCGTCGGGATCGATGCCCGCCTCCTCGAATATCCGGTCCGCAAGGACGAAGAGGTCCAGCAACGGCTGTCCGGGGCCAGACCCGCGGGAGCCTGGATCCTTATCAGTGGCACCGGCCTGCGCCGTGGCGTCCGATTTCGCATCTGCGCGAGCCCCGTTTTCCGCTTTGGGCTCGCTTCGCAGCACGGACTCGCTCAAGATGAGGGCTCGAAGCAGAGCGAATAGTTGCTGGACGTAGTGCGTTACCCGGAAAGGGTTGCTGTCCGGCCTGAGGGGATCGCCAGGCAGGCCCTCGTTCGGCGGAATGGCCGCTAGCCAGACAGCATGCCTGCCTTGGGTCCCGAGGTGCAGCCCGACCGACGGCTCCTCGATGAAGGCATCGCGCCAGTTTCGGTACAAGGTCCTGTCCGCGTCCTCAAGCAAGCCGTAGCACTGGCGCAGCAACCTGAAGGCGTTCTCGTAGAAGCCCATCCACACATGCAGCCCGTGCTCTTCGATCCGGTCATGACAGCCGCGGCCGGAAGCGCCCTTGCCGCCAAGACGCCAGCCATTCTGGTAGATCGTGATCCGGAAGGGCGGAAGCCCCTTGCTTTTGCGCTGGGCGTTGCTCTCGCTGAGGTAGAACGCTGTCGTGAGTCCCCCCATGCCACCGCCAACGATCGCGACACGAATTTCGTCAGTGCTCATCGTGGATCCGCTGTCGAGTCTTCCCACTCCAGGAGACCATTGCCCGTGTGCCGAATATTGGCCAGCGCGCCCCGCCGGTGCGAGTGTCAGACGAAAACACAAATACGGATGGAACAAGTTCGTCAGCTGGAAGATAGATCAAAAGCGGACGAGTGGAAAGGTGGCGATCGCAGCGACGGCAAAACTGGCAGCTCCCCCTCAGGATGGCGGCAATGAGACGCACTCGGGACTGGCGGTGGGCGCTGGGGACTCCTGCCCCAGGGAACCGCCTGCAGTGTTTCTGGTTCTGGTGGCTCGGTCACCCCAGGCAGACAGCTCCCGGGTGGAGGCGCTGTTCCTCTCGAATGGGGATCATGTGGGAACCAGGCCCCAGTCGGGGTTGCTCGATGTCGGCGGCGCTAATCTGGATGTTTGCAAATCCGTAACTTGAATGTAACCAGGGCCGAGAACCTGCGCCGCAAACTGGGAACGATGCGACCGTTTCCGGCTTAGCCTGGAAAGTTCATCAGGTCACGGGATGATGGCGAGGCGCATTGCGAGGCAGGCCGTGGATCGCGCGCCAAGCCAATAGCGAGGCCTATTGGCGCGGAGCGCGGGCGCGGCATGACCGCAAGCCGCCCGCCAGCGCCCGTGGAGGCTGGACAACCAGAATTGTCCTGACCACCCATTTGCCGCGAACCCACTGAGCATCGGTGCACCGCTCATTCTCGGGGCCGGCCTGGTGAAATTTCCAGGTTAGTGGCGCTTGATCAGGACGGAGAGTCCTGCGCCCTCGCCGGGCTGGGCCCGTCCGAGTGCCTCTCGGTGAGTCGGGTGCGCGGATCGGCCGCCGCTACCGGCGCATGTTGCTGGCCGTTTGCAGGAGCATGGCATCCCGGGCTGCGACAACCCAGGCCTGCGAAACCTAAAGACAGCGAGGGAGACCATGCGTGGCGCCAGCATGGTGTGCCCAGACGTGAATTCCGCACACGCATGCTGAGCAATAAGGCAGAGATCGCGGGGGTGCTCGAACCGTAAAGTCTCACCAA
>JBILUV010000315.1:0-3861 GCA_044370825.1 Burkholderiales bacterium
CACCGGCAGCTGGCTCGGCGAGCGGCCCGTGCCGTCGCCGGACGGAGAGGAACGCCCGGCGTACGTCAGCATCGCCCGGCTCGTGGGCGAACTGGGCGCGACCGTGGGTTACTTCATCACGGTACTCGGTCCCGGCGCCGATCGCGCACTCAGCGCGGACACCGGTCGGCCCCGACCGCTGCGCTCCGCCGCTTTCCAGGCCATGCTCAGCCGCTGATTGCGGTCCCCCCGCGGAGGCGCCGTCCGCCTCCCGACCGGCATGGGCGGCTCGCGCTCGCGCGGCCCGTCTGGTCCAGCGTGCGCCATGACAGCGCCGAGCCTCGAACGTATCATCCACTCCCGCGATCCTTCGCGCCGCCGGCAACCCGCCCCGCGCCGCAGCATCGCAACGGCCCCATGACGCAGGGCCGCGCCTCACGTCCCCGCATACCGACCACGGTTGCCCGGTCCGCACGTCAGGCCTGACCCCGGCGGAATGCCCGGGCTCGCCGCCATCCAGAATCCCAGCCAAGGACGACCCCATGAGTTTCGACACCCGACACAAGAGCCGCGCCCTGTTCGACGGCCCCGAGCGCGCAGTGGCGCGCGCCATGATGAAGGCCGCCGGCTTCACCGACGCCGACCTTGCCAGACCGCAGGTCGGCGTGGCCCACTGCTGGATCGGGACCATGCCCTGCAACCTGAACCACCGCGAGCTGGCCCAGCGCGTGATGGATGGCATCCGCGCCGCGGGCGGCACACCGGTGGAGATCAACACCGTGGCCATAAACGACGGCATCACCACCGGCACCGAGGGTATGAAGACCTCTCTCGTCAGCCGCGAGGTGATCGCAGACTCCGTCGAGATGGTGGCCCGGGGCCACATGCTCGACGCCATCGTCACCATCTCCGGCTGCGACAAGACCATCCCTGCCATGGCCATGGTGCTGGGCCGGCTCGACATCCCCGGCCTCACGCTCTACGGCGGCTCGATCGCCAGCGGCCGCTGCCACAAGCCCAACCGCCTGTTCGGCGATCGCAAGCTCACCATCCAGGAGGCCTACGAGGCCCTGGGCGCCTTCACCGCCGGGCGCATCGACGAGGAGGAGTTCAAGGACGTCGAGGACCACGCCTGTCCCGCGGCCGGCGCCTGCGGCGGTCAGTTCACCGCCAACACCATGGCCACGGCCTACGCCATGCTGGGGCTGTCGCCCATGGGCTTCAACGACGTGCCGGCCCTGCACCCGGCCAAGGTCGACGTGGCCTACGAGTGCGGCCGGCAGGTCATGCGCCTGCTGACTGAAGGCGTGACCCCGCGCTCGCTGGTCACGCGCCGCAGCTTCGAGAACGCGATCACCGGAGTCATGGCCACCGGCGGCTCCACGAATGCGGTGCTGCACCTGCTGGCGACGGCCCACGATTTCGGCGTCGAGCTGTCCCTCGAGGATTTCGACCGAATCTCGCGACGCACGCCCGTCATCGCCGACATGCGCCCCTGGGGAACCTACACGGCGCCCGAGATGTTCGACGCAGGCGGCATGGCCGTGGTGGGGCGGAATCTCGCCCAGGCCGGGCTGCTGCACATCGACGAAAAGACCGTCAGCGGCCGCACCCTGGGCGATGAGGTGGCACTGGCGCGCGAAACCGAGGGTCAGGACGTCATCAAGCCGGTCTCGGCAGCACTCAAGCCCGAAGGCGGGCTCGCCATCCTGCGGGGCAACCTCGCTACGGGTGGCTGTGTGATCAAGATCTCCGGCCAGAAAAAGGCGGTGCACCGCGGCCCGGCGCGCGTCTTCGACAACGAGGAGGTGGCCTTCCACGCCATCCGCGAGGGCCGCATCCAGCCCAACGACGTGATGGTGCTGCGCTACGAGGGGCCGATCGGCGGCCCCGGCATGCGTGAGATGCAGCTGGTCACCGGCGCGATCCAGGGCGCCGGCCTCGGAGAAACGGTGGCCCTCATCACCGATGGCCGCTTCTCGGGGGCCACGCGTGGCTTCGTCATCGGCCATATCGTGCCCGAGGCTGCGGAGGGCGGGCCCATCGCCGCCCTGCGCGATGGCGACCTCGTCACCATCGACGTGGAGAACCGGCGTCTCGACGTCGAGCTGAGCGAGGGCCAACTGCGCGAGCGTCTGGCCGGCTGGAATCCCCCCGCGCCGCGCTACACCAGCGGGGTGTTGGCGAAGTACGCTCGCCTCGTGTCGAACGCCTCGGTGGGAGCAGTGACGGACCTGCCCCGCTGACCGAGGGGCGCTGCGGCGTCCTGCGCTAACATCCCCCGGAACGTCGACCGGGGGGGTGACATGACGACGAAGAGCGGTGGCCAGCTGCTGGCCGAGGCGCTGGCGACCGAGGGCGTCCAACACGTCTTCGGCATCGCCGGTACGCACAACTGCGCGCTGTTCGACGGACTGCTCCATACGCCGTCGATCCAGCCGGTGACGGTGCGCCACGAGCAGGGCGCGGCCATGATGGCGGCGGGCTATGCCCGCGCATCGGGACGGGTTGCCGCCTGCTTCGTCGTTCCAGGGCCCGGTCTCACCAACGCCCTGACGGGCATGGGGCAGGCGTACTCGGAGTCGGCGCCCTTGCTGATGGTGGCGGGACAGAATGCCCTGCCTCAGCTCGATCGCGAAGGCGCGCATTTCCACGAACTGCAGGACTCCCTCGCGGTGGCGCGCGCGGTCAGCTGCTATACGGCGCGGGTCGCCTCGGCGGCGGAGGTGCCTCGGGCCGTGCGCGAGGCCTTCCGCCTCATGAACACGCGCCGGCCCCGCCCGGCCTACCTCGAGGTGCCGCTGGACATCCAGACCGCGCGCACCGAGGTCGAGGCCCTGCCCGCGGAGCGCTATATCCGAGCGGGCGCCGACGCAGGCGCCGTCGCGCGTGCGGCCGAGGTGCTGTTGTCCGCCCGGCGACCCTTCATCTTCGCCGGCGGCGGCGTGGAGAGTGCCGGTGCGGTCGAGGCGCTTGCCATTGTCGCCGAGCGTCTTCAGGCGCCCGTGGTGACGAGCGTGTTCGGGCGCGGCGCGATCTCGGATCGCCACCGCCTGGCGCTCGGCGATGGCTGGGGCAGGCTGCCTCTCTACCATGAACTGCTGGAGCAGGCCGACGCGGTGCTCGTGGTGGGCTCGCGCATCGACGTGGTGTCCGACGTCGATACCGGCGGGCGCTTCCCGTCACGCGTCGTGCAGATCGACATCGACCCGATGATCATCGGGCAGCGCCGGCCCGCGGAGGTGGGTGTCGTCGCCGACGCGCGGGCGGCCCTCGAGGCGCTCGCAGCAGCGCTGCCACCCGCCGAATCTCTCGCGTGCTGGTTCGACGTCGACGGCTTCCGCGCCCGGAAGCGCACGTGGCTCGAGGAGCGGGCCGGCCCGGTGCTGGACATCATCGACCAGCTGCGCGCCAGCCTGCCCGACGAGGCCATCGTGGTGGACGACCTAACCCTGGTGGGCTACTGGATCCCGGTGGCCTTCGAGACCTACCAGCCGCGGACCTCGATCCACCCCGGGACCTACGGCATGCTCGGCTAGGAGTTGCCCGCGGCCATCGGGGCGAAGCTGGCCAACCTCGACTTCGTGCGCCTGGGCGACGCCTTCGGCGTGAATGCCGTGCGCGTGCCGCCGGAGGGCGTCGGGCGGGCGGTGCCTGATGCACTCGTGGCGCGACCGGGATTCCGACCCCGTTAATTGGCAGCGCACGAAGCGAGGAGAGCGGTTTGCATTGGAACTCCCGCGGCATGAGCGGGCACGACCGCGGATGGCGGTAGGCGCCGCTGCTGCGGCACCCCTTGCGGGTGCGCGTCGCGTCGATCTCCATGTCGGGTATCGTCGGCCGCATGGGGACGCGTGCCAGTTCGACGGGATGATCTCCGCG
>JBILUV010000316.1:0-3860 GCA_044370825.1 Burkholderiales bacterium
CGGCACCGAGTCCGAGGTGTCCGCGGCCATCGTGTTCCTGCTTTCGCCGGCGGCGGCTTTCGTCTCCGGCGCCTGCCTGCGCGTCGATGGGGCCGCACCGAATGCGAAGCGTGTGGCGGCCTCCGTCGGCACCGGCGAGGCCAACGCGGCGTTCGACGGGTTCCACCTCGCCAGCCGGCCCGCCGTGCTTGGTGACCGGGAGGGCTGAGCATGGCGATCTTCGAGAGCCGCCTCGACATCCGCTCGGACGCCTTCGCCGCCAATCAGGTGCACATGGAAGGATTGCTGCAGCAGTTGCGCGCGGCCGAGGAGCGCACGCGCCGGACATCCGCAGCGGTGGCGCCGCGCTTTGCCAGGTTGGGCAAGTTGCTGCCACAGGACCGGGTCGGACTGTTGCTCGACCCGGGCATGCCCCGGCTGGAGCTTTCCACGCTGGCAGGTTTCGCTCAGGACAAGGACGATCAGGGACGGCCACGCGGCGCCGATGCAACGGTGCCGGGCGGCGGTGCCATCGCGGTCGTCGGTTATGTCTCGGGGGTGCGCTGCCTCGTGCTCGCCGACGACGCCGGCATCGATGCCGGCGCCCTCCAGCCCATGGGCATCGAGAAGTTCCAGCGTGCACAGGACATCGCGCTGGCGAACCGGTTGCCCTTCATCCACCTGATCGAATCCGCGGGTGCCAACCTGCTCGAGTACCGTGTCGAGCACTTTGTGCTGGGCGGACGCGGTTTCTGCAACCTCGCCCGGCTGTCTGCCGCCGGCATCCCCGTCATCGGCGTGGTGCACGGTTCCTCGACAGCCGGCGGGGCCTACATGACCGGTCTGTCGGATGTGGTGATCATGGTGCGCGGTCGCGCCCGTGCCTTCCTCGCCGGTCCGCCGCTGCTCAGGGCGGCCACCGGCGAGGTGGCCAGCGACGAGGAACTGGGCGGCGCCGAGATGCACGCCACGATCTCCGGGCTTGCCGAGTACCTCGCCCAGGACGATGCCGACGCGCTACGGCTGGCGCGCGACGTGGTGTCACGGCTGCCGTGGTCAGGCGACAGCCTGCCGCTTCCGGAAGGGCCGCCCCCCCGGCTGTCCACCGACGATCTGCTTGGCATCATGCCTGCCGACCCGAAGAAGCCGGTCGACATGCGCGAAGTGGTGGCGCGCATCGTCGACGATTCCGACTTCCTCGAGTTCAAGGCGGGCTTCGGCTCGCGCACCGTGTGCCTGCACGCCCGGCTCTGCGGCATGCCGATCGGCATCATCACCAACAACGGCCCCCTGGACCCGGACGGCGCGAACAAGGCCACCCACTTCATCCAGCACTGCTGCCAGAGCGGGCTGCCCCTGGTGTACCTGCAGAACACCACCGGGTACATGGTCGGCACGGATTCGGAGCGCGCCGGCATGATCAAGATCGGCTCGCGCATGATCCAGGCCGTCTCGAACGCCAGCGTGCCCCAGGTGACCATCATGTGCGGCGCCAGCTTCGGTGCGGGCAACTACGGCATGTGCGGTCGCGCCTTCGGGCCGCGCTTCGTGTTCTCCTGGCCCAACGCCCGGACGGCGGTGATGGGGGCGGAGCAGGCCGCGGGCACCATGGCGCTGGTCATGGAGGAGGGTGCCCGGCGCCGTGGCGCGCCGGTTCCCGAGGCAGCCGTGGCGGCGATGCGGGCCCGGGTGGTGGAGACCTTCGAGCGCCAGCAGTCGGCCTTCCACGCGTCCGGACTGCTGCTGGACGATGGCGTCATCGACCCGCGCGACACGCGGCGGGTGCTGGCGCTGGTGCTGTCGGTGTGCGCCGAGGCCGAGCGGCGTTCCCCGAGACCCCTGGCCTTCGGCGTCGCGAGGATGTGACCCCATGCAGCTCACCCAGGACCACGTCGAACTGCAGCGCACGTTGCGCCGCTTCATCGACAAAGAGATCAATCCCCACGTGGATGAGTGGGAGGCGGCCGAGATCTTCCCGGCCCACGAGCTGTTCCGGAAGATGGGAGCGCTCGGCCTGCTTGGCGTCAACAAGCCTGTGGAATACGGCGGGCTGGGGCTGGATTACTCGTACGCCCTGGTCGTGGCGGAGGCCCTCGGCCACATCCGCTGCGGCGGGGTGCCGATGGCCATCGGCGTGCAGACCGACATGGCAACGCCGGCGCTGGCGCGCTTCGGTTCTCCGGAGGTGTGCGAGCAGTTCCTGCGCCCCAGCATCGCCGGCGAGTTCGTCGCCTGCCTGGGCGTGTCCGAGACCGGCGCCGGTTCGGATGTCGCCTCCATCCGCACCACCGCGCGCAGGGGCGGCGGCGACTACGTCATCAACGGCGGGAAGATGTGGACCACCAACGGCACCCAGGCCGACTGGATGTGCCTGCTGGCCAACACCTCCGAGGGGCCGGTGCACGCCAACAAGACCCTCATCTGCCTGCCCATGGACACGCCGGGCATCACGGTGGAGCGCAAGATCCGCAAGATCGGCATGATGGCCTCGGACACCGCGCAGATCCACTTCGACGACGTGCGCGTGCCGCAGCGCTTCCGCATCGGGGAGGAGGGGCAGGGCTTCATCTACCAGATGCGCCAGTTCCAGGAGGAACGCCTCTGGGCCGCCGCCTCCGCGGTCGTGGGACTGCTGCGCAACATCGACGAGACCGTCGCCTACATCCGCGAGCGGCGTATCTTCGGGCAGGCGGTGCTCGACCATCAGGTGGTGCACTTCCGACTCGCCGAACTCAAGACCGAGATCGAGGCCCTGCGGGCGCTCACCTATCGTGCGGTCGACCTTCACCTCGAGGGGCAGGACGTCACCGAGTTGGCGTCCATGGCCAAGCTCAAGGCCGGGCGCCTGCTGCGCGAGGTGCCCGACGCCTGCCTGCAGTACTGGGGCGGCATGGGCTTCACCTGGGACAACCCGCTCTCGCGCGCCTACCGCGACGGGCGGCTGGCGTCCATCGGTGGCGGCGCCGACGAGGTCATGCTGTCCATCATCTGCAAGCACATGGGCATCCTGCCGCGGCGCACATGATCCACACCCTGCTCCATCAGGGCGTGCTGTTCGTCACGCTCAACCGGCCGGAGGCGCGCAATGCCCTGGGCGACGCCATGCTCGACGGTCTCGAGCAGGCCCTGGAGCGCACTGCCAGGGAGTCCGCCGTGCGGGCCATGGTGCTGCGCGGAGCTGGCGGGCATTTTTGTGCCGGTGGCGACTTCGCGCAGTTCAAGGCGCTGATGGCTACCGAGCCCGCCGACCCGGATCCGATCGCGCGGGTCAATCGCCGCTTCGGTCGGCTGCTCGAGGGGCTGCTGGCCTGCGAGGTACCGGTGCTGGCCATGGTGCAGGGGGCGGCTGCCGGCGGTGGCTTCGGTCTGGCGGCCGCTTGTGACGTGGTGCTTGCCACCACGGATGCGCGTTTTTCCATGCCGGAGCTGGGCCTGGGCCTGCCGCCGGCCCAGATCGCCCCCTTCGTGGCGCGGCGGCTCGGGACCGGTGCGGCGCTGCGGCTCATGCTGTCGGGCGAGCGCCTGGACGCGGCGCAGGCCCAGGCCTGCGGTCTGGTGGACGAGATGGTGGATGCGGAGCCGGCGCTGCGCGAGGCCGCTGGACGCTGGCTGGCGCGCTGGCGGCGGGCCGAGCCCGGCGCCGTTCGCGCCACCCGGCGCATCCTCGCCGCCGCTGCAGGCGGCCCGCTGGCAGGCAGCCTCGACCTCGCCGCGCGCGAGTTCGCTGCCTGCCTGCGCAGCGGCAGCGCGGCCGTGGGGCTGGCGGCGCTGTCAGGGCGGCGGGATCCCGCCTGGGCCAGCCACTCCCACGGCTGGCCGGAACTGCCATGAGTTTCCGTCGCCTGCTCATCGCGAACCGCGGCGAGATCGCGGTGCGCATC
>JBILUV010000165.1:0-8100 GCA_044370825.1 Burkholderiales bacterium
GCCGACACCGGCATCTACGTGCAGCGCTTCGACGCGCTTGGCAACCGCATCGGGTCGCAGAGTCTGGTTCACGCGAACACGGCCGATGTCCAGTATGCGCCCGCCGTGGCCAGCTTCGCCGACGGCGGCTTTGTCGTCAGCTGGGCCGAGCAGCGCCCGGGTGTGGCCTCGTGGATCGAGGCCCGGGTGTTCAATGCCGACGGGACGACCGCCACGGGCGACATTTCCGTCAGCACGCCGCTGAGCAATCCGAACGAGGGCTACGCGCCCAGCGTGGCGGTGCTGGACGCGAATCGCTTCGTCGTGGTCTGGACCGGGGAGATCAGCGGCGCCAGCCAGGGTGTCTATGGCCGCGTCTACGATCGTGCCGGGGCCGCACAGACAGGGCAGTTCCTGGTCGGCCTCACCGGGGTGACCGACAGCCTGTTCTGGGTGTCGCCGAAGGCGGTGGCGCTGCCGGATGGCGGTTTCGCCGTCGTCTACAACTGGGACAGCGGCGCTGGTGCCAGCGTCCGGGTGCGGCTCATGAACGCCGACGGGACGTCACGTACCGCGGAGCTGAATCTCGGGTCCGGCGGGCGTGGCGACATTGCCCGCCTGGGCAATGACGATCTGGTGGTCGTGTTCGAGCGCAGCAACGACATCTTCGCCCGCTTCGTCGATCCGGCAGGCATCCTGCTGGGTGGCGAGATCACGGTGGAAGGCTCTGGCAGCGGCGTGCAGTGGGCCCCCGCAGTGGCCGCCGATGCCACCGGCTTCACCGTCACCTGGAGCTCCGACACGGGCGACGGCAGCGGGAGCGGCGTCTACGCGCGCAGTTACAACGACGGCGGCGTGCCCGCGGGGGCGGCACGACTGGTCAACCGCGTGGTGGCGGGCAACCAGTTCTGGGCAGACGCGACTTCGCTCTCCGGCGGCGACGTGCTCATGGCCTGGAGCGCCGACTCCACCGATGGCAGTGGGTCGGCCGTGGCAGCGAGCCTTGCGACGGCGGCGGTGCAGGAGGGGGCGCCGAACGGCACGGTAGTGGCCGAGGTCCTGTCGGTGAGCGACGCTGACGCTGGCGACACCTTCACCTACACCCTGCTGGACGATGCCGGAGGCCGATTCGCCATCGACGCCACGACCGGCCGCATCACCGTGGCCAACAGCGCGGCACTCGACTTCGAGACCGCGCCGAGACACGTCCTGTCGGTGCGGGTCACCGATTCCCAGGGCGCGAGCTTCGACCGGGCGCTGACCGTGGTCCTGCTAGCTCCCAACAACGCGCCCACGATCACCGATGGCGCAGTGGCTGATCTGGTCGGCACGAACGAGAACACGGTGTCCTCCGCCACGGCGGTGGAGTCGATCCTGAGCGCCGTGTCGTGGGCCGATGCCGACGTGCCGACCCTGAAAGGCATCGCCATCACCGGGATCGTTGGCAGCGGAACCTGGGTCTACTCCGTCGACGGCAGCGTCTGGCGCATCTTCGGTTCCGTCAGTGCGACCAGCGCCCTGCTACTGGGCTCGGACGCACAAGTGGCCTACGGGCCTGGCGGAGTCGAGGGCGAGATCGCCAGCTTCTCCTTCCGCGCCTGGGACCAGAGCACGGGTACCGCCTCGACCGAGGACATTCCGGTCTACGCGAACCCCGGCGCGGGCGGTGGCACCAGCGCCTACAGCACGGCTACCGCCACAGCCCGCATGACGGTAACGGCGGTGAATGACGCGCCCGTGATCGCCGCAGGCGCCAGCCGCGCGTATACCGAGAACACCGCCGCGATCACGCTGGAGCCCGGCCTGACGCTCAGCGATGTCGACGACACCACGATTGCCTCCGCCACCGTGGCCATCTCCGCCGGATTCACGGCCGGAGACTTGCTGAGCTGGACGGACCAGCCCGGCGTCACGGCGGCCTGGGATGGGGGCACAGGGGTGCTCAGCCTGAGCGGGGCGGCAAGCCTTGGAACCTACCAGACGCTTCTGCGCAGCGTGGCTTTTGCCAGCACGTCGGAGCACCCGAGCGCGATCAGCGCCAGCCGCACCGTCACCTGGAGTGTGACGGATGCCGCCGCGGGTGGCGGCACGGCAGCCACCGGCACGGCGACCACGACGGTGAGCGTGTCGGCCGTCAACGATGCACCGGTCAACGTCGTGCCCGCGGCTCAGAACGCCACCGCGGGTACTTCGCTCATCTTCAGCGCGGCCAACGGCAACCGGATTGCCCTCGACGATGTGGATGCCGGGTCGGGACTCCTCGAAATGCAGATCGGCGTGCTCCAGGGTGCGCTGACCCTGTCCGGCACCGCCGGCCTGACGCTGGTGTCCGGCGCGGACGGGACCGCCAGCATGACCTGGCGCGGCAGTGCCGCCGACCTTGGCAACGCCCTCGACGGGCTGCGCTATCAGTCCGCGCCGGGGTTCACGGGCGCCGACACCCTGACCCTGGTCACCTCCGACCTGGGCAATACCGGGGCCGGGGGCGTGCGCACCGATACCGATTCAGTTGCGATCACTGTCGATGCCGTGCCGGCTGCGCCGACCTGGTATCTCGATGGGGCTGGCGATGGTTCGGATCTGCCGGTGGGTGCGCTGAAGACGGCGATTCCCGTCACGCCCGGGGTCGACAACTTCGACCCCGGGCGGGACGCCTTCCCGGGCCTGCTGATCGCTAAGGGCGGCGCGGGTGTCGAGACGAGCGACCCGATGCTGCACCAGACCTGGCTCGGCATACCCGGCGGATCGGGGGTCTCGGGGCACGTCCAGCTACGCCTCTGGTCAGCCATGAAGAACTTTGACACCGTCAAGGGCGGCTCGATGACGGCGTACCTTATCGAGGCCAATACCGATGGGTCCAGCCCGACTGAGCTGGTAAGCCGCACCCTCACGCGCGGCGACTGGGACAGCGCAAACACCGGGGTATGGATCGAGGACACCTTCGATTTCGGCGTCGTGAATCATGTCGTCGCGGCCGGACGCATGCTAGGCGTCAAGGTGGTGGTGGATGCCGCTTCGGCGGACGACATGTGGCTGGCCTACGACTCCGCCGATCACAGGAGTCGGCTCTCACTGGGCGTGGGTGCGGTCGAGGTTTCTCCCGGACTGGTGACGACCTCCGAAGCAGGTACTGCGGCGACAGTCTCGGTGGTGTTGTCGTCTGCGCCCTCAGCGGACGTGACCATTGCGCTGTCGAGCTCCGATCTGACGGAGGGCGCGGTGTCCGTGCCGTCGCTGACTTTCACGCCTGACAACTGGAACGTCGCGCAACTGGTGATTGTGACCGGGGTCGACGACGGCCTGGACGACGGCGACATTGGCTACAACATCATCACGGGGGCCACCAGCAGCGCGGATCCTGCCTACGATGGCCTGATGGTGGCCGATGTCGCGGCGACCAACACCGATGACGACGTGCCGCCGGCGGCGCTGGACGACGCCTACGTGGTCCAGGAGGACGGCGCCCTCGACGTGCCGCTCGGCAGCGGTCTGCTGGCCAACGACACGGCGTCCGGGTCCGCACCCCTGAGCGCCGTGCTGCTGAGCGGCCCGACCAGCGGCGTGCTCACGCTCGATGCCGCCGGGTCCTTCCGCTACACGCCACAGGCCGACTTCTCGGGTACGGACAGCTTCACCTACGTCGCCAGGGACGGCAGCATGGGCTCCAACCCGGCCACGGTGACGATCACGGTGACGCCGGTCAATGACGCGCCGGTCATCGCGGACGGCCAGCTGGTGACCCTGCCGGCGACTGACGAGAACACCACGTCCTCGGCCGCGCTCGTGTCAGCGCTGCTGGGCGCGGCCGCTGCCACTGACCCCGACGGCGGTGCGCCGGGCGGCATCGCGGTCACGCTGACGGCTGGCAACGGTCAGTGGCAATACTCCTCAGACGGCATCACCTGGACCGGATTCGGCGCGGTGAGCGATGCCGCGGCCTTGCTGCTCGACGCTGCCGACCAGGTGCGCTATGTCCCCGATGGAGTGGAGGGCGAGACCGCGGTGTTCGCCTTCCGCGCCTGGGATCGCAGCAGCGGAGTTGCGGGTGCTCGCGTGGACGTGTCCGTCAACGGCGGGACCAGCCCCTTCAGCGCCGGTGTGGCGACAGTCGCCCTCGAGGCGACGTCCGTCAACGACGCCCCCGTGCTGGCCGGCGGCGCGCAGTCCCTGCCCGCGACGAACGAGGACACGGCCTCGGTCGGCGTGGCGGTGGGCACCCTGCTGGCGCAGGCCGGATGGTCCGATGTCGATGCCGGGGCGCTCGGCGGCGTGGCCATCGTGTCGACCACCGGCAACGGCACCTGGCAGTACTCGACCGATGGAATCGCCTGGACCGCCTTCGGCGCCACCAGCCCGGTGGCCGCGTTGCTGCTCGGCACCGGCACCCAGGTGCGCTACCTGCCGGACGGCGCGAACGGCGAATCCGCGGGCTTTGCCTTCCACGCCTGGGATCAGACCGTCGGCGTGGCGGGGTCCACGGCGGATGTCTCCGCCGGCGGCGCGTCGGGCGCGTGGAGCGTCGGCGTGGCGAACGCGAGCCTGGTCGTCATGGCCGTCAACGACGCCCCCATCCTCACGGGGGCGAACGACCTCGCCAGCATCTCCGAGGACGATGCGGCCAATGCCGGTAGCCTGGTCTCGGCGCTGATCGCCGGCCACATCGCGGATGTCGACACCGGTTCGACCGCCGGCATCACCGTGACCGGGGTCGACCAGGCGCACGGGGTGTGGCAGTACAGCCTCGACGGCGGAGCGACCTGGAGCGGACTCGGCGGTGTCTCGACTTCGTCGGCGCGCCTTCTCGCGGCTGACGCCAGCACCCGGGTCCGCTTCGTGCCCGCCACAAACTGGAACGGGAGCGTCGCCGACGGCATCACCTTCCGCGCCTGGGACCGCAGCAGCGGCGCCGCCGGGGATGCCGCCGACGTCGGTGCCGGCGGCGGTTCCAGCGCTTTCAGCGTCCAGAGCGCAAGCGCGGGCATCACGGTCGACCCGGTGGACGACGCGCCACGCCTGCTGTCCTTTTCGCTCAGCATGCCGACGGGCGGCAGCCGCGTTCTCGTCGCCCCGGACTTCCCAATCGAGGATCTCGATGGCCAGGTCGGTACGCGCTTCATCGACGTCTCCGGCCTCACGGGAGCTCGCTTCGAACTCACCTCGGCGCCGGACGTGGCCATCACCAGCTTTAGCTTCGATCAGGTGGTGGCGGGCGTGGTCAGGCTGGTGCACACCGACCAGGAGGTGGTGCCGGCCTTCGACGTGGTGGTGCGGGACGGCGCCAACGCCGGCGTCGCGGTTGAGGCGGTGATCTCGCTGGTGCCGCCGCCGGACGACTCCGGGCTGCTGGCCGCCGCTGCCGGTTCGGGTTCATCGACGCCGGCGCCGGTCGCGCCGCCGCCCGCTGCCGAACCCCCGGCAGTGCAGCCACCGAAGCCAGAGGCCGCTGATGCCGGGGCCGATGCAGCCACGGAAACCGAAGGCAACGTCGTGCTCACCATGCCGGTGCCACGGGTCCCTGCCCAGGCAAAAGGGCCGGCGGTGCCGCCGGACGCGAAACCGGCACTGGTGCCGGAAGCCCCGAAGTTGCCGGCCATGGTGGTCGGGCCAGCCGCACTGTCGCTGGCCCCGGTAGGGGGTCCGGTGATGACCTCGGGGGCAACCGTGCGTGCCGACCTGATCGCCGGGGAGCCCCTGCCCGAGTCAGCGCCGCTCGAGGATGATCTCGCCGGGGGGGTCTCGGTCGCCTGGCTGCCGCGAGACGAAAGCGCTACAGAGCGCGCGAAGACAGCCGAAGAAGAGCAGATGGAGACAGTGGTCACGGGAGTCCGCATGGCGAGTGTGGGCTTGTCGGTCGGTGCCGTGTCCTGGGTGCTCAGGGCGGGGGGCATCGCGTCCAGCCTGCTGGCGGGCGTGCCGGCCTGGCGCTACCTCGACCCCCTGCCGATCCTCGAGCGCAGCCGCCTGCAGCGGGTGATCTGGCGGGACGACACGGACGAGGCCGTCCCGGACGAGCAGGGCGACGAGGAATCCGGGGAAGTCGCCGCACGGCCTGCCAAGGGTGTCGGGCGGCGGGTGCTCGACCAGATGCTGGGGGGAGGGCGTTGAGGTTGTTCCTGCCCCTGCGGCTGATCACGGACCGGGTGCGCTGGCGCCCGAGCTCCATCGCGCGCATGACGATAGGCATGGTCTCCCTTGCGGTGGCCATCACGCTCGGCGCGGACGCCGGATTCCGCGTGTTGCGCGACGATGCCCAGCTCGCCGGACAGGTGCGCCAGCGCGTCAGCGAGAACGCCGCCTTTCGCCTGGCCACGTCGGTCGCGAGCCAGGACCCGCAGGCTGTCGAACGCGTCGCGGCCAACATCCTCGCGCGCGAACCCGATGTGCTTTCCATCGCCGTGCGCCGCCTTGACGGACGTCTGATGTTCGCCTCGCCCGGGCACGATCAACACTGGAAGAACCCTGAGGGCGAATCGTCGACCCTCGACAACATGCTCGTGCCGCTGCGCTCCGGCACGCGGTCCTGGGGGGCGATCGAGCTGGCGTTCGCGCCGGTGCACCGGCCTGGCTTCCTGGGGTGGGCGACCCATCCGGTGGTGCTGACCATAGGGTCGCTGCTGATCGGCGGCACGCTGGTGTTCTATGCCTTCCTGCGCTTCGCCCTGCGCTCCCTGGACCCGTCGCGGGCCATTCCGGACAGCGTCTCGGCGGCCCTCGACACCCTGGCCGAGGGCCTGATGATCCTCGGCGCCGACGGCCGCGTGGTCATGGTCAACCAGGCGTTCACGGCCCTGCACCCGACGGCCTCCGCGGCCGCCTCGCTGGGTCGGCCGGCCTCTTCGCTCACCTGGCTGTCCCGATCGGTAGAGGGCGACCTCGAAGCCCATCCGTGGAACCGGGCCATCGCCTCAGGCACCCCGGTGGTCGATCAGTTGTTCGAGATCGGCGACTCGCCGGCGGAATTGCGGCAGGTCCGGGTCAATGCTTCGCCGGTGCGCGACGCGCGCGGCACGGTGCGCGGGTGCTTCGTGAGCTTCAACGACGTCACCGAACTGCACCGGGCCAACCGTGACCTCAAGAAGACCCTGGAGGACCTGCGCAGCTCGCAGTCGGTGGTCGAGGCGCGCAACTCCGAGCTGCGGGCGTCCAAGAACCGCATCGAGCAACAGAACCGCGAGCTCGAGCGCCTGGCGCACTACGACCCGCTGACCAACGTGCTCAACCGACGCGCCTTCCTCGAGCAGGCCGTGGCGCATTTCGACCTCGCCAGGGCGGACGGCAAGCCGCTGGCCTGCGTCATGACCGACATCGACAAGTTCAAGTCCGTCAACGACAACTTCGGACATGCCGTGGGCGACGACGTGATCTGCGCGGTCGCACGCACGCTGACCAACGCGCTGCGGCCGGGCGACCTGCTGTGCCGCTACGGTGGCGAGGAATTCTGCATCGTGCTCCCCGGCCTGGACCCGCGCGCCGCACTGGCAGTGGCGGAGCGACTGCGCGCCCGCGTCGAGGCGGAGGTTGGCGCGGCGATGCGATCCACGCCGGGGCTGAGGGTGACGGCGTCCTTTGGTGTATCCGCGGTCGCCCTGGGCGCCGTGGATCTGAAGCAGCTCATCGAGGAAGCCGACGAGGCGTTGTACGCGTCCAAGGAGGCGGGCCGCAACTTCGTCAGCCTGTTCGCGTCCGCGCCCCCCGCTCTCGGAGCCTGGCCGACGGCGTCGGTTGGCGGCGGCGATTCCCTGACGGAACTGGCGGAGGAGGTCGCCGGACACCTGGAGCACCGGCGCGCGGGCTGAGGCATCCTCCCATCGCCATCATCCCGCGGCCTCCGGCGTAACCCCGGCCCAGATGGCAACGACGGCTACATCACCGGGTCGCGGTCTGCCGTGGCAGAGGTCTTGTGGATGCTCAGGTCGGCACCGTTGAACTCGGCTTCGGCGTCCAGGCGGATGCCGACAATCCGCTTCAACCCGCCATAGACCACGATTCCGCCCACCACGGCCACCACGATGCCCAGGCCGGTGCCGACAAGCTGGGACAGGAAGCTCACCCCGCCCAGACCGCCGAGCGCCTGCGTGCCGAAAATGCCGGCGGCCAGACCGCCCCAGGCACCGCACAGGC
>JBILUV010000424.1:0-2638 GCA_044370825.1 Burkholderiales bacterium
GGCCAGACCCCGAGCACGTCGTCGATCTTCCACCGGTTCTGCACCACCGGGAACAGAACGGTGAACAGCGCACCTGCCACACCGCCGGTCACCAGCGCTCCGACCGGGTGCATCAGGTCGGATCCAGCGCACACCGCCACCAGCCCGGCCAGCGGACCGTTGTGCACGAAGCCGGGGTCGTTGCGTCCGGCGACCAGGGCTGCCAGCGTACCTCCCACCATGGCCATCAGCGAGTTGACGGCGACCAGACCGCTGATGTTCTGCAGGGTCTGGGCCGACATGACGTTGAAGCCGAACCATCCCACCGTGAGGATCCAGGCGCCCAGGGCCAGGAAAGGGATGCTGGACGGCGGATAGGACGTGACGCCGCCGTCCTTGCGGTAGCGGCCGTTGCGGGCGCCAAGCAGTACCACGGCCACCAGCCCGAGCCAGCCGCCCACGGCGTGGACCACGATGGACCCCGCGAAATCGTGCATCGGCGCACCGAAGCTCGCCGTTAGCCAGTCCTGCACCCCGAAGCGCCCGTTCCAGGCGATGCCCTCGAATAACGGGTACACCACCGCCACGATCAGGGTGGTCGCGGCGAGCTGGGGGTAGAACCGTGCGCGCTCGGCGATGCCGCCGGAGACGATGGCCGGGATGGCAGCGGCGAAGGTCAGGAGGAAAAAGAACTTGGTCAGTTCGTAGCCGTTGCCTTTCACCAGCTCGTCCGTGCCGGTGAGGAAGCTGGTGCCGTAGGCGATGCCGTAGCCGACAAAGAAGTAGGCGATGGTCGAGGCGCCGAAATCGGCAAGGATCTTGACCAACGCATTGACCTGGTTCTTGCCCCGGACGGTGCCGAGTTCCAGAAAGGCGAAGCCGGAATGCATGGCCAGGACCATGATGGCCCCGAGGAGGACGAACAGCACATCGGTATGGCGGGCGGTTTCCAAGGTCGTTTCCTTCCGGCGTCGCAGTGATGACGGACGACGCGGACGGCTCCGGTCGGCATCATGCACCGCCGTGCAGCCCGCGCCCTGGCATGGCGCACACCGACGGCGTCGCCGTGGTGCACTGGCACGGCGCCGGAGCATAGCGAGGGGGCGCAAGGCTGTGCAGGGATGCACTGCCGCGGTGCGGTACGCACCGGCATGATGCGTGCCATCTCTGCCGGCCGATGGCCTGTCCGCAGACGCAAATCCCTGGGGTGCGCCCCCTGCTGGCGCCAGTCACACCGCAAAACGATCGCTTGCCGGGTGCGCCGGGCCGTGCCGTCGGGATTCAGTAACGCTGGGCCGCGCCGGCCGCGCCGTTGCGGTTCGGATCCTTGATGGCGCGCAGGTTTTCGTCGATGGTGCGCATGCGCCGATCGAAGTCGCCGTCTTTGATGGTCCCCCCGCTGGTGACCGGTGCGGTACCCGTCGGGCCCGTGGGTTTCCGGGACCCGGCCTCGTCGAGATTGCGCGACCACGCCTCGACGGCGGCCCTCTGCTGCGCTTCGTACATCGCGTTGCGCCGGGCCCCGCAGACCTCCCGCCAGGCCTTCTTCTGCATCGGGTCGGTGAAGTCGTTCTTCTCGCACAACTCGGCGTCGGATCGTTGCTCGGCAAGCGCCAGGTAGCGCTGGTAGTTCTCCCATTCGCGACGCTGCTGGTCGGCCTGTCTCACCGCGGCCTGATAGGCCTTCAGTTCGCGCCCGTACAGGGCCTGTGCCGCCTGGTTGGCCGTGGCCAGGGCGGCCTGATCGGCCGCAGCCATGTTGGGGTGCACACCGCCGTAGGCGACGGGCACGAACATGACGGTGCCGCTCGGCAGGTAGCTCGCACGCAGCACGTGGGCGGTCCCGTCAATGCGCTCGGCGACCACCAGTTCGGCGTCGGGTACCCCGTCGAACTGCACCAGACGAAACCGGCGGTACCGCTCGCCCGTCGCCCACGCGAGCGTGGGGTCGGCGAAGCGCATGGTCGTCTCGTTGCCGGATTGCACCGGAACGACCCAGCCGACCAGGCTGCCGACGCATTCGGTGGGCATCTTGTAGGTGCACCAGTGCGATTTGGGATCGCCCTCCGGCGCAGCGCGCTGCGCCCCAAGCGTCACGTTCGTCGTGTTGGAACTGCGAAGGATGGGGATGGCGCCGCGCCCCCCCGGGGTCGTGGTCGGAGTGGCCCTGGGAAACACCACGCGGTACTGGTTGGCCTCGAGGCGTTCGGCCAGAACCAGGCGCTCACCCTGGCCAGCGGTGGTCACGCGGCGCTCGAATCCTGGTGCCCCGTCCGCGGGAGCGATGGTGTTGAAGCTGGCGTAATTCGTCGCGCGTTCCTTGCCGAGCACCACGAAATTCTCGTCCGCGACCGTGTGTGTCTGCGGGCCGTCCCGCTTCTGGCCCTCCGCGTGGACGAATGCCCAGCCGTTCGGGCCAGGCCGGATCAGCACGACGTCGTCCGCTGTCCAGCGCACCGACCCGTCGCTGGCGATGCCCGCCACCCGGCCTTTCGGCCTCAGCCCTTGTCCTGCGCTTTCCATCTTGTCGACGGTCGGGTCGTCGGCGAGGGAGTCCGAGTTCTCCAGGCCGATGCCGGAGACGCCGCTGCGCACGTAGGCGGTGCCGCTGACGGGACGGATCGGCAGGTGGATGGCGCCGAAGCGGGTCTTGACCGCC
>JBILUV010000385.1:0-2963 GCA_044370825.1 Burkholderiales bacterium
CGCCTTCGCCCCAGGACCCGTGCCGACGATATGCCACACGGCCTCGCCCGGGTTGCGCCGAGCGTAGGCGTCGGGCGAGATGATGGCGAGCTCGCCCCCCAGAGGAACGGAAGCCACGGGCGTGCCGTCCATGCGGCGAATCGCCGCGAACCAGGCGGCATGCTGAATCGTGGCTTTGCCGGTCGGCTTGGGACGGAACGTGCCGTTCGCTTCGTCCACCTTGAAGCAGGGCAGCGTCGGACGGTCCTCGAAACAGACGGTCCGTTCGGATGTCCCGCGCAGGTAATCCTGGATGCCGCGCGTGCCGGTGCCGCCGAACGAGCACCCTGCGAGTACTGCTGCAAGCACCCCCAACGCAGTCCAGTTCGTGCACTTTCGCATCACCAGGGCCTCCGATCAGATTTGGACTTCCCCGGCGGGCGTGTGCCTCCGGGCTGCGGTATCGACAGCGGCAACCGGCCAACGCGGGCACCACCCGTGCGACCGTGTCGGCGTGCCGCGACCCCCGTGTTTGCGGCAATCCACAGGCCTGTCTCCCGGGCGGGGATCAGCCGCGAATGCTCCCGAAAAATGCCAGCAACTCCCTCGCGGCCCACTCCGGCCGCTCCTCCGGGATCCAGTGGCCGCAGCCTGCGACGACACCCCCGCGCACGTCCGAGGCGACGCGCTGCCACGATTCCAGAGCCCGCGGGCCGCGCCCGCGCGCGCCACCGCCACCGTAGCACCAGATGGGCATGGGCAACTTACCGTCGGCCGCGAGGAAGGCCTCGTTGTCGACGACATCCTGCCGCATGGCGCGGTAGAAATTGAAGCCGGCCCGCAGGGCACCCGGCTGACGGTAGGTGCGCAGGTACTCGGCCTGATCGGCCTCGGACATGACGTCCGGGCGGGCACCCCACGTCCGATAGAAATGGCCGAGGTAGATGTGCTCGCGGCCTGCGATCAACGCCTCGGGGAGGTCGAGCTCCCAGTGCAGGCCGTGGTGCCAGCGGTTGTCGTAGAACACGGGCGTGCCGTCACCGGGTACCGGCACGTCGAAGATCGCCATGGCCCGCACCGCCTCGCGGTGTTGCGCCGCGAGCGAGAAGGCCACCGGGCCGCCCCAATCGTGCGCCGCGACGAAGAAGCGCTCCTCACCGAGCACATCGTGCATGAGGCGCCAGATGTCCTGCGAGACGGTCTTCTTGTCGTACCCGGAGGCGGGGCGGGAGGAGTCGCCCAGGCCGCGCAGGTCGGGGGCCACCACGCGGTACCCTGTCGCCAGTACCGGCAGCAGGTGCCGCCACATGTACCAGGTCTGCGGCCAGCCGTGCAGGAATACCACGGCAGGGCCCTGTCCTCCGGTCACGTAGTGGAGCCGGACCTCGTGCAGGTCGGCGTGGTGATGGGTGAGGGCAGGGGGCGTGGCGCTTTCCATGGCCCTTGCGGTGGTAAGCGCAGGGAGATGGCCGTTCGCCCGACGCCACCTTTGCCCCTGCAGGCGCGGCGTCGGGCGAGGCCGACGAGGGCGAGCAGGCCACCCGCACACAGGGCGGCAGTGGACGGTTCCGGGACGGGTGCCGTGTAAAGCGGCGTGGTCAGGAAATTACCGCTCTGCGAGATCCACGAATAGCCGTCCTCGACCTGCATGTCGAACAGCGCCGTGTGGGCGTAGTCCGCCACCGCCTCGGCCCCGGCGAAGTCCGCCACCCGGCCCTCGGTGGAGAGCACCGCGCCAACGGTATAGATGTCCGTCGGATTGGCTTGCACCCAGGAGCGACGCAGGTGGAACAGGATGCTGCCGGAGGCGTCGACCTCGAGCACGCCGCGCTGCACCGGCAGCGTCGGGACGCTGCCGGTGGCCGTGCGGACGCTGCTGCCCAGGGTGGCGATGTCCGTGAAGGTGAGGCTCGCCAGCGAGGCGCTCGGCCCGAGCGACAGCACCAGCGAGCCGGTGGCCATCCCGGCGTCGGTGACGCCCTGGGGGACGCCCCCGGGAGACCCGACCACGGCACTGCCGTCCAGCCGGCCGCGTACACGTATGGTGATGAAGTCGTCGTCGGGATTGCCCAGGCCCTGGGTGCCCTTCATCGGCCCGGAGTCGTCGAGCTTCACGCGGAAGCCCTCGCTGATGCGCGCCGCCGCGGAGCCCGTCGCCCCCACGATCCCGCCCGTGGCGCCGCCGGTGTTGCGCAGGGTGGTCACCGCCGCCAGCCGGCCTTCGCGCCCGTCCGCCTCGCCCGACAGGTCGATGAGGTTGAACAGCGGCGGTGAAGAGCCCGTCACGCCCGGCTGGTGGAGGAAGGACAGCGAGGACAGCGGATCAGTGGAGATGCCGAAGTTGCTGTCCTGATCGACATAGAGGAGGTTGGTGGCCGGCGACGACGCCGTCAGATCCACCCGCACCGACAACGCCGCCGCGGGACCGGCATACCCCACCACCCACCCCACAAGGAGGCCTGCCGCTGCATGACGCCACTGCATGGTGAACTCCTCATTTTGTGAGTTTCCGCGGATTGCAGCACAACCCATCGCCCCCGTCGAGCCGACTCCGGGGTCGGACCAAGGTAACCCACTGAACGAAAATGAAAAGACTCCCAAAAAAGGCCTCTTTTTCGGCTTGGAAGCCCATTTTCGACCCCAAAATCGTGGCCTCTGGTCCGTGTGGACGCGTCCACCGAGACCGTCGAAGTCGATACCGCACTGACAAGCCCATCAGATTTTTCACTGAATCGGGTTCAAGAAGCCGCCGATCGGGTCGATGACCCTCCCAATCGAAAACCCGCGATATACAGGGTGGAGCGGCAGATGATTCAGGAAATGGTGTTGATGGAAAAACCGCGGGTGGCGGGATCGCCGCGTCAGTCTGACGAGGTCCCCAATCTCAGCGAGGTGGCCATCCTGACACCGGTCTGGGATGCCGCCGGCAACTGGGCCGCCGTGCTTGCCAGGGTGCCGGGCGGTACGCTCCGCCTGGTCTCCGG
>JBILUV010000382.1:0-2976 GCA_044370825.1 Burkholderiales bacterium
GCCGAACTCGACCTACACAGACAGAAACTGCCGCTGTGGATCGCTCGTCGAATCGATGACGTATGGCTGTATCTGAGGCCGGTCGCTCTTGATCTTTGGGCCGGCGGCCCTCGTCGTCGAGCGGCTTCCGACGAGTACTTCCAGATTTTTCATGAGAGTGGGTGGGTGGAGTCAGATCGCGCAGTTCCGGATCCGATTGGGCTGGGGGTTGCAACGGTCGCTCGGGACTTCGAGGGCATGGGGACGTCGTCGGCGGCGGTTGAGTCGCTTCTCGAGAGCATCCGCGCGCTCGTGGCACAGGGTGTTCGGGTGTATGTGTTCTATCCACCGGTGCCTGATGCTGTCGTCCAGACTGAGCTCAGGATGAGCGGCCTGAATCTGGAGTCGCTCGAATCTCGGTTGCATGCGGTTGGCGCCCGTTGGCTGCACGTGGATTACGAGGGGCTTCGAAGCTACGACGGGACCCACCTTGACGGTCCGAGCGGTCAGCGACTCGGGGAACGACTGGTCGAGGCGATTCGAGGCTCGGATTAGCGGCGCGCCCATTGGCCCGATGGGTGCAGACTTCGGAACTGTGGTAGGTTCCGTTGGTGCCGATTCCTGAGTCAGGCGTCCCCCGAGTTGCGCTTGTCGGCGTCGCTGGCTTCGTCGCCCCCCGCCACCTCCGGGCCATCAAGGACACGGGTGGCGTATTGGTCGCCGCCCTTGACCCGCACGACAACGTCGGGGCGATGGACTCGTATTTCCCGGACGCCGATTTCTTTACCGAGCCCGAGCGGTTCGACCGCCACCTGGACAAGCTGTATCGCGAGGGGCAGGGCGTCGACTACGTGTCGATCTGCTCGCCTAACTTCCTGCACGACGCCCACATCCGCATGGCGCTGCGCAACGGTGCGCACGCCATCTGCGAGAAGCCCATCGTCCTGAACCCGTGGAACGTGGACGCGCTGGCGGCGATCGAGGCGGAGACTGGCCGCCGCGTGCGGACGATCCTGCAGCTGCGGCACCATCCCGCCATCATCGCGCTGCGCGAGCGGGCCGCCGGTGCCCGAGACCGGGTCGCCGACGTGGACATCACCTACATCACGTCCCGCGGGCGCTGGTACCACCGCAGCTGGAAGGGCAACCTGGAGAAGTCCGGCGGCATCGCCACCAACATCGGCGTCCACTTCTTCGACATGCTGGGGTGGGTGTTTGGCGGCATGCGGTCGTCGGTGGTGCATCGCCGGCAGGACGACTGCGCGTCCGGCGTGCTGGAGCTTGAGCATGCCCGCGTCCGCTGGTTCCTGTCGGTGAACAGCGAGCACCTGCCGGAGCCGCAGCTGGCCAAGGGGCAGCGCACCTTCCGCTCCATCACGGTGGACGGCGCTGAGCTCGAGTTCAGCGACGGCTTCGCCGACCTGCATACGCTGAGTTACCGGGAGATCCTCGCAGGGCGGGGCTATGGCTTGCAGGATGCCAGGCCGTCGATCGAGATGGTGCAGCAGATCCGAGGTGCACCGCTCGCGGCGTTGCGCGGCGAGTACCACCCGATGTGCGCGCAGGTCGAGGCCTCGCACCGATGACCATTCACCCCTCCGCCATCGTCGACCCGGGCGCACAGATCGGCGCCGGCACGCGCATCTGGCACTTCGTCCACGTCTGCGCCGGCGCCCGCATCGGCGAGCGCTGTTCGCTGGGGCAGAATGTGTTCGTCGGGAATCGCGTGGTCATCGGCAACAACGTCAAGATCCAGAACAACGTGTCGGTCTACGACAACGTGACCCTGGAGGACGACGTCTTCTGCGGCCCGAGCATGGTCTTCACCAACGTCTACAACCCGCGTTCGGCCGTGACGCGCAAGGACGAGTACCGGGACACCGTGGTTCGGCGGGGCGCGACGCTCGGGGCCAACTGCACGGTGGTATGTGGGGTGACGATCGGCGAGCACGCCTTCGTGGCGGCGGGTGCCGTGGCGAACCGCGACGTGAAGCCGTTCGCGCTCATGGCCGGCGTGCCGGCGCGGCAGATTGGATGGATGAGCGCGTTCGGGGAGCGGGTGCCGCTGCCGCTTTCGGGGTCAGGGGAGTACGCGTGCCCGCATACGGGGGATCGGTACAGGTTGGCGGGAGAGTCGTTGGTGCGCGAGCGCGGCTGATCACCTCCCGGCCAGCATTCCAAGCCACTCCTTCGCCGCCAGATCGACGAGCGACAGCGCCTGCCCCCTTGGGATCAGGAGCGTGGCCGACCATCCCTCGGACGGGCCGAGGGTGGCGAAGTCGCATGGCAACGGCACCACCTGCAGGCCGAGCGACCGGAAGTGCCCCGCGGCCCGGGGCATGTGCGTGGCGCTGGTGCAGAGGATGATGGTCTGCGCCCCGGTCTCCCCGAGCTGCTTGAGTTCGGCGGCGACGTTCGACGCCTCATCGCGGGTGTACAGGGCACGCTCGACCGCGATCGCCGCGGACCCCGGCACGCCGCGCTCGATCGCGCGAGCGCGATTCCAGCTGCCTTCGGTCGGCGCACCTGCCACGCCTGAGTCGCTCGATCCGAACACGATGACGGGCGCGCACCCCGCTCGAAACGCAGCCAAGCCCGTCTCGAACCGGTCGCTCGCGCCTCGCGCGAACACGTGGATCGATCCATCGGGCCGCGGCATGGCCGCGATGGACCCGGCAAGCACCACGATGGCGTCCGCTTGGGGCAGAGACTCCACCGCCACCGGCGGATGCTGGCGCTCCAGGGTCCATGCGGCCCATCGCGCCACCCACGGCGTGCTGGCGAGGTAGAGCAGGAGTGCGCTGCCAATGGCGAGCGCGATGGGCAGGCGCGCCTGCCGGGGCGTGCGGCCACGCTTCCAGGCCCAGAAGCACCAGACGATGCCGACCGCGAGGCCCATGAGGAGCAGGCACGAGGGCATGAAGAAGCTGGCCCACCAGCGTGTGGGGACGAGGGTCATGTGGAATCGTCGGCAAGCCGTCCGCTCTTGGCAGCGGT
>JBILUV010000317.1:0-3848 GCA_044370825.1 Burkholderiales bacterium
CCTCATTCCGGGGGGGCCATCGCTGCCGTGAGATGATTCGTGGCGCCGGCACACGGGGTGCCCGGCGGCGAGGATGAGGATCATGAACGGACCTACAAGCACCATCACGGCATCGGCGCTGGAGGCGCTGGCTGGCAGGGAGATCGGCGTCTCCGACTGGTTCACGCTGGATCAGGGCACCATCGACGCCTTCGCGCGACTGACTCAGGACACCTATTTCATCCATACCGACTCGGAGCGTGCTCGTGGCACCGCTTTCGGTGGCACGGTGGCGCACGGTTTCCTCACGCTTTCGATGCTGTCCTGCATGGCCTATCAGGTCTGTCCCTACGTCGAAGGTACCCGCAACGGCCTGAACTACGGGTTCAACCGCCTGCGATTCGTCGCCCCGGTGCCTAGTGGTGGACGGGTACGGGGGCGGTTCCGCCTCAAGGCCTTCGAGCGCCGCCCCGACCGCTGGCAGGCCACCTGGGATGTGGCGGTCGAGATCGACGGCGGGGCCAAGCCCGCCATCGTGGCCGAGTGGATCACCGCCGGCCTGTTCTGACGATTTCCGAAGGGAGCAACCAGCATGTCGCTGTTCGATCTGACCGGCAAGGTCGCCATCATCACTGGGTCCTCGCGTGGCATCGGTCGTGCGATCGCCGAGCGCATGGCGGAGCAGGGGGCGAAAGTCGTCATTTCCTCACGCAAGGCCGGTCCCTGCGAGGAGGTTGCTGCCGCCATCGATGCGGCGCGGGGCGCCGGTACCGCGCTGGCGATCCCCGCAAACATCTCCTCGAAGGACGATCTCTCACGCCTCGTCGCCGGGACGCGCGAAGGTTTCGGTCGGGTGGACATCCTGGTGTGCAACGCGGCGTCCAATCCCTACTACGGACCGATGGCGGGCATCAGTGACGAGCAGTTCCGCAAGATCCTCGACAACAACGTCATCGCCAACCACTGGCTGGTGCAGATGGTCGCGCCGGAAATGATCGAACGTCGCGACGGCGCGATCGTCATCGTCTCCTCCATCGGTGGCCTGAGGGGCTCGCCGGTCATCGGTGCCTACAACATCTCGAAGGCGGCGGACTTCCAGCTTGCCCGCAACCTCGCGGTCGAGCTCGGTCCGCACAATGTGCGGGTCAACTGCATTGCTCCGGGGCTCATCCGGACTGACTTCGCACGGGCGCTCTGGGAGAACCCGGATACGCTTGGGCACTACACGGCGACGACACCCCTGCGTCGCATCGGCGAGCCCGACGAGATCGCTGGTGTGGCCGTCATGCTGGCCTCTCGCGCAGGTTCGTTCATCACCGGTCAGGGCATCGTCGTCGATGGTGGCGTGACGATCTGACCGACCTGCGGCCCAGGGCGGCGTCGCCCGCCCTCGGGTCTCACCCCCGCGAGGCAGATCGTGGGCGCTAACCGGGCCACCTTGCGTGCCAATCGGGCCACGCCGATGGCGTCCACCGCTTCCAGGACATCCTTTTAGACCCCGGGGCTTCCTCTGCGAAGCCGCGTCGTCCGCCTCATCGGTCATCTGCGCGAGCGACCTGCGCAGTCATGCAGGTCGCTAGCTTCGATGCCGCCGCTGCCCAAGTCGGCTGCGTGAGTGAAGCGATACCAGCCGCGCTGAGCAATGTCCCCGCAGGGCTGCGTGGCCGACGTGTCGTCCTGCATGGGCCGTTTCCCGAACGGGGATGTGGATGACCGAGCCCATCATGCCCAGCGCGGGTGCCGACGGGCCGCTTGCGAACATGCAGCAGCATGCTTGCGGCCCGATGGTGGCAATTGGCCGACAGCGCTACCCCGCAGGGAGATCGGTTCCGACCGTGTCGCCGCTGTTCGGCGACTCTCATTGGGTGTGTCCACGTTTGGTCGCGATGCTGACGTGAGCGCTCAGGTAGCGCACATCGGGGCAGTCGAAATGGGTGGTGCGGATCGTCAAAGGCACCTCTCTTCATAGCCTTTAGGCAGTATCAAGAACCAATACCCATGTTGTCGCGGTATATGACAGCGATGCTGCTGGTGGTATTAAAAGAGGTTTTAAGTACTTGTTTTGTATTGTTAAATTGGGTGGGCACGGGGGTTGCAGAAGGGTGGTCGTCGCCGGATGCGAGGCGATTCGATCACGGCGAGAAGCCTAGGTACAAATTCACTTTCTGCCAACGAGGACATGATGAAACTCTCCACCCTGCTCAGCACTGCCGCCCTTCTGTTTGTCTCCACCGCCGCCGTGGCTTTTCCCCAGAACCCCCCCAACGCCATCCCCGAGCCCGAGACCTACGCGCTGCTGGGCCTGGCTGCCGCGGCCTTCGTCGCGGCGCGCTGGAAGAAGTGAGCGCTATCGGGCCTGGAGCGCGCACCGGCTGCGGTGTGCGCTCCGGGCCTGAGGCCGCGACAGCATTAGGAGAACCTGAGTCGCAGGGTCACCCGCGACTGAAAGCTGGAACCGATACAAGAGGACGCCTGCCATGCCCACCACCGTCACCATCCGCGCCACCGCCGCTTTTCTGAATCCGTTCACCGACCTTCGCCGGCCCAGTGCGCTGGATATCGTGGTGACGAACAGCAACGATCCGAACATTCCGAACGGTCTCTACGACGCATGGTGTCTGGACCCGTTCACGCCGTTCTTCGTGCGCACCAACTACAGCGCCGGAGCCTATGGGTCGCAGGACAACGCGGGCTACCAGGCGGTGAACCTGGGGGCGCTGACGGCCGCGCAGATCGCGCAGATCAACTGGCTGGTGGCACAGAACTTCGCGTGGGATCCGAAGTTTGGCGGGCAGTACAGCTTCGGGGAGGTGCAGGCGGCGATCTGGGAACTGATCGGATACACGAACTATCTGGGGGCGTTCAACGGCGGCATCCAGACCTGGCTCACCAACAACGGCACGGTCCCCTATCAGCAGGCCGACGTGCTGAAGCTGAAGACCCTGGCGGTGGACGCGATCGCCAGCGGCAATGCGGAACTGCCGGCGAATGCCTTCTTCTCCGTGGTGCTCGATCCGGCGGGCAACGTGCAACCGTTCCTGATCCAGCTGGCCACGAGCAAGCTGGGTGATTACGTGTGGGAAGACCTCGACGCCGACGGCGTGCAGGACGCCAACGAGACAGGGGTCAATGGTGTGCTGGTGCGCCTGTTCGACGGTGCGGGCAACCTGCTGGCCGAGACGCTGACCGGTGATGACCTGAGCACCACGGCGGTGGAGCAGGGCTTCTACCAGTTCACGGGTCTGAAGGCGGGGCAGTACTCCGTGCAGTTCGTCAAGCCAGCGGACTTCGCGGCCTTCACCCAGGCCAAAGCCCTGGGGCCGGGTGTGCCTGGAGACGCAGTGGACAGCGATGCTGACGCGGCGGGCTTCACGCAGACCATCAATCTGGGTTCGGACGAGATCAACGGCACGCTGGACGCGGGTCTGGTGCGCGGTGCGCAGATCGGCGACCGCGTGTGGCTGGATGCCGATGGCAACGGCCGGCAGGATGCGGGCGAAGCGGGTCTGGCCGGCGTGACGGTGAACCTGAAGAACGCGGCGGGAGCGGTCATCGCGACCACTCTGACGGACGCGAACGGCAACTACCTGTTCAGCAACCTTGTGCCCGGGACCTACTCGGTGCAGTTCGTGGCGCCGGCGGGGTACGTCTTCACCATGCGCGACGCGGCCGGATCGACCGATGTGAACGACTCGGATGCCGACGCGATCACCGGCGACACCATTCAAACGACACTCAGCCCCTACGAGAACGACACCAGCTGGGATGCGGGCCTGGTGCAGCGCGCGCGCATCGGCGATACCATCTTCCTGGACAAGGACGCCGATGGGGTGCAGGACGCCGGCGAGGGCGGGATCGCCAACGTGAGC
>JBILUV010000367.1:0-3165 GCA_044370825.1 Burkholderiales bacterium
GCGTCGCTGCGGGTTGCGACGGCGGTGGTGTCGGGGCCGGGCGGGGTGGTGGCGGCCCAGCACAGGCGCGCGGCGGAGGTCGGGGCGGCGGTGTTGGCCGATGGCGGCGATGCGGTGGATGCCGCCATTGCCACGTCGTTCGCGCTTGGGGTGCTCGAACCCTGGATGAGCGGTATCGGCGGGGGGGGCGCGATGGTGCTCTACCGGGCGGCGGAGCAACGCTACAGCGTCATCGATTTCGGCATGCGGGCCCCGGCTTCGCTGAACGTGGCCGACTACCCGGTGACCGGGGAGGGGGTGGCGACCGACATCTTCCCGTGGGCGCGGGTGCGGGACGACCGCAACATCCACGGGCCTTTCGCCATCGCGGTGCCGGGCGTGGTGGACGGCATGCGGCTGGCGCACGAGCGGCACGCCACCCGGCCGTGGCGTGAGCTGCTGGCTCCGGCCGCGGACCTGGCGCAGGCCGGGTTGCTCGTGGACTGGGTCACGACGCAGCACATCGCTTCGTCAGCAGGCGACCTGCAGCGCTACCCGGCCGCGCGCGAGGCCTATCTGGTGAACGGTCTGCCGCCGGTGGCGGCGTGGACCGCGCGGGGCGAGTTGCGCCTGCCGCAGGGCCGCCTGGCCGATACGCTGCACCAGCTCGGCGAGGCCGGGCCACGCGACTTCTATGAGGGCGGGCTCGCGGCCCGGATCGCGGGCGAGATCCAGTCCCTGGGAGGGCGCCTCTCGGCCGACGACCTGCGGGCGTATCGGGCCCAGGAGCGCGAGCCCCGCATGATCGACTACCGCGGGGCGCGGATCGCCGCAACGCCGGAACTCACGGCCGGGCCAACCCTGGCCCACACGCTGCGCATGCTGGAGAGCCGCCTGCAGCCTGGCAGTGTCCCCGATCCGGACACCTATGCCGCCTACGCCCACGCGCTGCAGGAGGCCTACGGATACCGGCTCTCCGCCATGGGTGACGTGGATGGTGCCCGGGCGCCGGACTGCACCACGCACTTCTGTGTCGTCGATCGCCATGGCAACGTCGCCTCGGTGACGCAGACGCTGCTGTCGATCTTCGGCTCGCGGGTGAGCCTGCCCGACACCGGCGTGCTCATGAACAACGGCATCATGTGGTTCGACCCCGAGCCCGGCCGCCCCAACTCGCTCGGCGCCGGCAAGCGCTGTCTTACCAACTACTGCCCCATCGTTGGCGAGCATGGCGGGCGGCGCTTCGCCATCGGTGCCTCGGGAGGGCGGCGCATCCTGCCGGCCGTGACCCAGTTGTTGTCCTTCCTGGTGGACTTCGGTGACGACCCCGCGACCGCCATGCACCGGCCACGGATCGACGCCAGCGAGGGCGCACTGGTCATCGGCGACACCGCACTCGACCCGGTGGTCCACGCGGCGCTCGAGGAGCGCTTCGAGTACGTGCGCCAGCACAGGCTGACCATGCCGATGAAATTCGCCTGTCCCAGTCTGGTCGTGCATCATGGCCAGGGGTGCAGTGGCATCACCGAGATCGGTGTGCCGTGGGCGGATGCTGTGGGAGCCTGAGAGCGACCTCGACCAGGGGCGGGGCGTGAGCATGTCTTGCCGCCCAGAAAAGCGGGTGTGGACGCCGGATTGATCGATATCAATGTGATCACCGGCGTTGCCCTCAAACTCATGAAGTTCTGAACAGCGGGCAATCAGGAAATCGGGTGATTGGTCGACAAACAGCGAGCGAGGGGGTCGAGCCGCCGGATGTGGTCCAGGCAAGCGATTATTCGCAGCCGGGCGAGCCGCGCCCCTGGTCTCGGACGGATGCGAAGCACGTCGAGGCCGAACGCCATCGGCGCCTGCAGGATGGCAAGGTCAGGAGTGACGAAAGCCTGCGGCTGCAGGGGGCGACGGATGCATGCGCAGTTGCCAGGGACGCGGAGTCCTCGCGCGGAACCCTCCTGGACGGTATCCTGAGCGCGCAGCGGTTCTTGGACATGTTCGAACAATGCCCGCTGGCAATGGCTCTGCACGATGTCGACGGGCGCATCGTCCGATGCAATGGTGCGCTCGGCGAGATGCTGGGCTATGCCACGGATGACTTGGTCGGTCGTCGCTGGAGCGACCTGCTGCATCCCCAAGAAGTCGACCAGGACTTCGCCTGGCGCCACCGGGTGCTGTCGGGAGACGTTGGCAGCCTGCGATTGGACCGGCTGTACCTTCATCAGGCGGGACATGCGATGTGGGGCCGTGAATTCGCCTGCGTCAGCCCTCAGGGGCACGGCGACCACCTGCTCTCCATTTTCACCCAGCTCGCGGCCCGTGGCGCGAGCGAGCTGGCGCTGCGCCGCGGGTCCGCGGGAAGTCAGCGCTTCAGCGATGAGCTCCAGCGCCAGGTGGTGGCGCGCACGGCCGAGCTTCGCGCGATCGTCGACAGCGCTTTCGAAGGCGTCGTGATCTGCGAGGTGGACGGCGTCGTGGTGTCGGTCAATCCCGCAGCCTCACGGATGCTGGGTTATCAGGACCACGAGATGGTGGGCCGGGAATTCAGGCTGTTGCTCAACAGGCGTGAGTCATTTCCAGACCTGTGCGCGGGCCCGGGGCCTTGGACCATCGCGTACTGTAATCGCGAGGGCCAGAACCTCACCCTCGAGTGCTCGCTGCGGCGGATCGATGGCGATATAGGTGGTCGGGTGGTCGCACTGCTGCGTGACGTGTCCCGCGAGAGGCGTCTGGACGCGCAGCTGCGGGAGCGCATCGCCGAGGCAGCCGCGCTGCAGCGTTGGCGTACCGCGGGAGAGCTTGCCGGGGTGTTGGCGCATCGCCTCAACCAGCCACTTGCCGCCATCGTCAGCTTCGCCGAGGCTACGACCAAGCGACTGTCGCGCGGCGAGGCCTCGACCGACAAGGTGCTGCAGGCGCTGGGGGACATCGCTGGGCAGGCGAGACGAGCTGCCGACGCCATCCACGAACTGCGCGCATTCCTGGGCGGAGCGCACGCTCCCATGCTGCCTGGCGATATCAGCGAAGTGGTCGGCCAGGTGCTCGAACTCACGAAGATCCTTGCGCAAGAGGCTGATGTCGCGATCCACGCCCGGTTGGGCCAGGGGCTTCGTCCGGTGATGATGCACCGGGGACAGATCGAGCAGGTGCTGCTCAATCTTCTCGACAACGCCCTGGAGTCGATCGCAGAGA
>JBILUV010000078.1:0-13692 GCA_044370825.1 Burkholderiales bacterium
GCGAAGAAGGCCGTGGCCGCCAAGAAGCCTGCTGCACCGGCGAAGAAGGCCGTGGCCGCCAAGAAGCCTGCTGCACCGGCGAAGAAGGCTGTCGCTGCCAAGAAGCCCGCCGCACCGGCGAAGAAGGCTGTCGCTGCCAAGAAGCCCGCCGCACCGGCGAAGAAGGCCGTGGCCGCCAAGAAGCCTGCCGCGCCCAAGAAGGCGGCTGCGGCCAAACCCGCCGCACCCAAGGCAGCGCCCAAGGCCGCGCCCAAGGCCGCCGCCCCGAAGGCCGCAGCCCCCAAGGCTGCAGCAGAGCCGAAGAAGGCCGCGGCGCCAAAGAAGGCGGCCACCAAGCCTGCCGCGCCTGCACCGGCAGCTCCGGCGGCGCCCAAGCCGATCGCGGCACCGGCCGCCTGGCCGTTCCCTGTGGCGGGTAGACCCAACTAATCGCCATCCAGATGCCTGCGGGCAGCCCTGCATCCGAGACGGATACCAGCCACTGATCCGCGGGCTCCTGGGAATGGAGCTCCCGCAGCACCCACAGCTTCGCGTCGTGCCCCATTCTCCGAACGGGATGACCTCTGGCTCCGACCTCCAGCAGCCCGTTTGCGGCGGCGCGGCCGCTGGTAACATCATGGCGTGCTTGTCCGGGAACGCCCGAAAACCATGAGCTTCCTTTCCGTGCTCCGCGCATGGTGTCGACGTGATGTCGCAGCCGGACTCCTGTGCCTGTATTCCGGACTGACGTGTGCCGATCCCGGCGCCGTGCGCATCGGTGAGATCATCGTGCGGGGGTATCCCGGCTCCTTCGAGGATGTGAAGGAGCAGCTGGTCTTCGCCATCGAGCAGTCCGGTCTGGCGGTGAGCAACGTCTCGGCTGTCGGGCAGATGCTGGAGCGCACCCGGGCCGATCTTGGCGTGTCCACGTCCGCTCATGCCAGTGCCGAGATCGTGCAGTTCTGCTCGGCCGCCACCGCTCATGCCGCCGCGCAGGTCGAGCCCCACCTGATCGCCCTGTGCCCGTATTCGCTTGCGATCTATACCCTCGCCGGAGAGACCGGGAGCGTGTACATCAGCCACCGTGCCATGGCAATGCCGGGCGTCACTGCCGAAGTTGCGGCGGTGCTGAGGAGAGCCCAGGCGCTGATCGACGGCATCCTCGACGCAGTGTCCCACTGAATCTCCGGCGGCCATGGAACGCAAGCGTCTCAATGCCACCCAGATCCGCTCGGTCGGTTATGACCCGACAACCCAGACGCTGGAGGTCGAGCTGCCTGGCGGCGCCATCCTCCAGTACTCGCGGGTATCGCCGGAGGTGCACCGCCGCCTCATGGCCTCGCCCTCTCCCGGCAGCTACTACCGCGACAACATCGAGGAATCCTACTCGGCGAGGCGGCTGCGCTGAGCACCAGTCGCGCCGCCCGTGCGGTGGCGGGTGGCCTCAGCACTCCGGTTCGCCCGGGCGGGGCCGGGGAGTTCGCACGAATCCCATGGCGCAGGCCAGGTCGTCCAGACGCGTGCGCACGACCGGCAGTGCATCGGGTTCGTCAGCCAGCGACAAGGCCACGGCCGGATCCCCGTCGAGCCAGCGCGCGAGCGTCGTCTCGTCGGGCATGTCGCCACCCGCCGCGCGCAGTCGCTCGCACAGGTCGGGAAGATCACGGTCATCGATCACGCCCACGCCCAGCCGCGTGAGGGCGATCATCCGCCCGCCCTCATCCAGCCAGATGCGGTGCAGGGCGCCGGCCGGTTCGCCCGTGTGCGCCGTCAGTTCGCCGTGGCCGGCTGCCGCCAGCCGGAACACGAAAGGCGTGCACTCCAGTGTGACGTAGACCCGCTGGGGGCCGTTCTGGAAGAACCACCGCCCCTCTTCGTCGGGTTGGTAGTTGCGGGCGATGAAGCTCGACAGGGCTGCATTGGTGATGCGCTCCTGCTTGAGCCGCCAATGGCCGCGGGCGTCGAGCGACAGCCAGCCGTAGGCGTGCGGCACGTTCGGCCATTTGGCGAGGGCCCTTCTGACAATGTCGTCCATGGACGTCCGATCACGGGTTGCCACGGCGGCATCGCCTGCCGCCAGGACCGCGCATAATGCCGGTCTTCCAGAAAGGAGCAGGACGATGACGCTGCGTTTCTACTACGGTTCGGGTTCACCGTTCGCCTGGCGTGTCTGGCTGGCCCTCGAGCACAAGGCGATCCCCTACGAATTGCAGAGCATCTCCTTCGCCGATCGGCAGCACAAGAGCCCCGACTACATTGCGATCAATCCGCGCGGCAAGGTGCCTGCCATCGTCGACGGAGACTTCGCTCTTTACGAATCCGCCGCCATCCTCGAGTACCTGGACGAACGCTTTCCCGACGGCCCGTCGCTGTTTCCGGGAGACATTCGCGGCCGGGCGGTGGTGCGCCGGCTGGTGCAGGAGTCTGACCACTGCTTCTTGGCGGCGCTCGACTCCCTCCTGCGCACAGTGTTGTTCACGCCCCGCGAACGGTGGGACGAGGCGGCGATCGCGGCGGCACGCGAGGGGTTTGCGGCCGAGTTGCGTTTCTGGGAGACCGGCATGGGCGACGCCTTCCTCGCCGGGGCTCAGCCCTCGGCTGCGGACTTCACCCTCTATCCCCACATCGCCCTGGGTTTGCGCATCGACAAGCGCAAGCCGGACGTCGACGTGGCCGGGCTGGTGGGACCGCGTTTCGGGGCCTGGATGCGGCGGGTCGAGGCCCTGCCCTTCCTGGAACGCACCATTCCTCCCCATTGGCGGCCCCGGCAGGAGCAGGCTTGATCCACGTCATGGGCGCCCTGCCGGAAGCCGCGCCACAATGGCTGCGTGGCCATGTCGCGGCTACGGTCAACTTCCCGGGAGGGACACGAAACATGTGGAAACCGCTCATCCTGATGGCGGCGCTCGTGCCTGTCGGCACCGACGCGCTCGCCGATGACGCCGGCCAGGGCGAGGCCCTCGTCAAGGCCAAGTGCATCAGCTGCCACGGCGAGGCGCGTCTGCTCCAACTCACCCGCCGCTCGCCCGAGGCGGAGCGCGCGACGCGGCTGGACCGGTACCTCAAGGGGCATTTCGCACCGGGGGCGGAGGATCGCACCCGGATCATCGCCTGGCTGGTGAAAGCCACCGCCGAATGATCGTCGGCAGGGGTGCGCATCGGTGGCGAGCCGCGCCCGTCTCAATGCAACAGAGGAGAAATGGCGATCATGGGAACGCCAGGAGTGTTGTTCGGCGCCATCGCCGATGATTTCACCGGTGCAACGGATCTGGCCAATACCCTGGTCAAGGCCGGCATGCGCACTGTCCAGCTGCTCGGTGTCCCCCGGGCTGGTCATCCGGTGCCTGAGGCCGATGCCGTCATCGTTGCCCTGAAGTCGCGCAGCTGCCCCGCGCCGGAGGCGGTGCGCCTGTCACTGGATGCGCTGGACTGGCTGCGGCAGGCCGGCGCACGCCAGTTCTACTTCAAGTACTGCTCCACCTTCGACTCGACTCCCGCGGGTAACATCGGGCCGGTCGCCGACGCGCTGTGTGACGCGCTCGGCGTCGACTTCACCGTGTTCAACCCCGCGTTTCCCACCAACCGCCGCACCGTCTATCAGGGCTATCTGTTCGTCGGCGATGTGCTTCTGTCCGAGTCGAGCATGCGCCACCATCCGCTCACGCCCATGAACGATCCGTCGCTGGTGCGCGTGCTGCAGCAGCAGACGCCGCGTCGCGTCGGACTGGTGCCGGCGGCCGTGGTCGGTATGGGTGCCGCTGCCGTACGCCAGGCGTTCCAGAGACTGCGCGCAGATGGCGTTCGTCATGCCGTGCTCGACACCCTGGACGACGGCCATCTGTCGACTCTCGGAGAGGCTTGCGCCGATCTTGCCCTGGTGACGGGCGGTTCGGGCATGGCCATGGGGCTCCCGGGCAACTACCTGCGTGCCGGCCTGCTCGTGCCGGGCCAGGCGGCCGGCCTGCCGCGCGTCGGGGGCCACGCCGCCGTCATCGCCGGAAGCTGCTCGGCCGCGACCCAGGCCCAGGTGGCCCACATGAGCCGTACTCACGAGACCCTGGCCATCGATCCGCTTGCCGCAGCCGCCGGTCAGGACGTGGTCGGGGATGCCTTGCGCTGGGCGCAGTCGCGGTTGTCCGACCGCCCCATCCTCATCTATTCCACCAGCGCCCCCGAGGCGGTGGCTGCGGTGCAGGAGCGACTTGGCCGGGAGCACGCCGGCACGCTGGTTGAGGAGATCCTGTCGCAGGTCGCGCGGGGCCTGGTGAGCCGCGGTGTCCGCCGTCTCGTCGTCGCCGGCGGCGAGACCTCGGGTGCCATCGTCAGCGCTCTCGGGGTCGAGGGGCTGGCCATCGGCGCCGAGATCGACCCGGGGGTGCCCTGGACCGCGAGCCTGGGACCCGAGCCACTGGCTCTGGCGCTCAAGTCCGGTAACTTCGGCACGGAGGATTTCTTCACCAAGGCATTCGATCGCCATGCGTGATCCATTTCATCGGGGTGAACGACATGAGTGAGAGCGCTCTCCGGGAACAGATGGCCGACCTCGGCCGCTCGTTGTTCGAGCGCGGCCTGACCTTCGGGTCGGCGGGCAACCTGTCCGCGCGCCTTGAGGACGGATTCCTGCTGACGCCCACCAATGCGTGCCTCGGGCGGCTCGACCCGGCGCGCATCACAAAGCTCGATCCCTCGGGGCGGGTGCGGTCCGGGGACAAACCCTCCAAGGAGGCCTTCCTGCATCTCGCGATGTACGGCGAGCGCCCTTCCGCCGGTGCGGTCGTGCATCTGCATTCGACCCATTCCGTGGCCGTGTCGGTGCTCGACGGTATTGATCCGGAGCAGCCCATCCCGCCGATCACCGCCTACTACGTGATGAAAGTCGGGCGGCTGCTGCTGCTGCCGTATTACGCGCCCGGTGATCCGGCGCTTGCGGACGCGGTGCGCGAGGTGGCAGGTAAGCACCGTTCGGTGCTGCTCGCGAATCACGGACCCGTCATCGCGGGAGCGGATCTGGAGACGGCCATCTACGCCACGGAGGAACTGGAGGAGACGGCCAGATTGTTCCTGATGCTCAGGTCGGACTGCGGCTGCTGTCGCCCGAGGCGGTGGCCGAACTGGAGCGCCGCCATCCCGGCTGATGCCAGCCGTGCGGCCGCTGCGGCCGACGGTCGCCCAGGGCGGGCGATTTCAGCCGGCCTGATCCGACCTGCGACGGCGCGGGGAGGTCGAGTCGCTCCAGTCCCGCCCTCCGGCAGCGGATTGGGTGGCCTCGCCCTGCTCGCGCCGGATTTCGTAGTCCACGATCTCGCGCAGCAGCGCCTCGGCCCGCAGCGCCGAATCAGGTTCGGAGGAATGTGTCATTTCCTCGGCGAGCAGTGCCTTGCACTCGAGGTACTCGGCCTCGGAATCGATGGGGCGCGAGAACTGCGACAGCCGATGGGCCTGTCTGTCGACGCGCCCGGCCGTGGCGGGCTTTCCCGTTGCATGCAGTCCGATCTTCATGCGCGGCCTTACGCAAGCGCGGTGCCAAGCGGCATGACGCGCCGGGATTGGCCCGTCACATGAGCGCGAGGCGGCGCCAGGCGCCCGAGCGCCAGCGCCAGAGCATCAGCGCGCCCAGACAGAAAATGTAGACAAGTGACGCCCACCATCCACCCGGCATGCCGTGGCCGAGGGCGGGCAGGAAATCCACCCAGCCCTGACCGGGCGCGAAACTGAGAATGTGGGCCAGGGGAACGAACGCACCCCAGGCCAGTGCCATGAGCATCAGCGTCGGCACCCGCACGTCGCCGGCCCCGCGCAGGCAGAACGCCGCGGCCAGATTGAGCGCATCGAAGGTCTGGTAGGCCCCGGCGATCCAGGTGACGGAAAGCGCCATCGCCACCACCGCGGCTGCATCGGCGTCGCCGGCCCGTGTGAACATCGGCACCAGCCAGGGGCCGGCCAGGGCGATGGCCGCGCCCATCGTCCCCATGTAGAGAGCCGCGAGCACGACGATGCGGTCGCCGAGGCGTTGCGCCCAGGCCTTGTCGCCCGCGCCGATGGACTGGCCGACCAGCGTCGTGCCCGCCATCGCAATGCCGATGGCGGGCAGGTAGGCGGCCGATGTGAGCATCATGACGATCTGCGTTGCGGCACCCTGCAGCGGGCCCAGGGTCACCTGCATCAGCTGGAACAGCGACAGCGCCACCAGATCGACCGCCGGGAACAGGCCGGTGGGGATGCCCACGGCGAGGACCCGCCACAGGCGTCGGGGCTGGAGTTTCCAGGTGTGCCGGGTGCGATAGCTCTGTTGCAGCGCAGCGCCGAGGAACACCGCCAGCATGGCCACCACGCCCACCGCCAGGGAAAGGGTGGTGGCCCAGCCCGAGCCCGCCATCCCGAGCCCGAGACGGAAGATCAGCACCTCGTTGAGAACGCCGTTCACCACCGCCACCACCAGCATCACCAGCAAGGTGACGCGGGTGCGGCCGATGCCGTTGAAGAAGCCCGAGATGCCCCACAGAGCGACTGCGAGCGGCCCCCCGAGCATACGCGGCTGCCACCACTGCACCGCCAGCGCGGTGACCTCGGGGTCGAGGTCGAAGGGCGAGAGCAGCGCTTCGCCGCTCCAGGCGAGCAGCAGGAACAGTGGTGACAGCAGCAGCGATGCCCACAGGCCGTGCCATGCGCTGGCGGCGGCTTCGAGGGGACGTCCGCCGCCGAAGGCCTGTGCGGCGAAGGACTGCACCACGAAGCCGACGCCGCCCAAGGCCAGCAGAAAGACGATGGCGAGGAAGTGCACGGCCCCCATGGCGGCCATCGCGGTGGTTGACAGGCGTCCGATGAACCACGTGTCGGTCAGGTTCAGGATCAACTGCACCGCGCTGTTCATCATCAGCGGCAGGGCGAGCGCCAGCACGGCGCGCATGTCGACGCGACGGCGCCCTTGGGAATCGTGCCGCACGGCGGGTAGCTGGCCTGGTTGCATGGGGGTGAATGTGGTCGCCGCGCGGGCGGCTGGTGGGCGGGCTGCCGGCCCGGGTGTTTGAGCAGGTTACGGGATGATGGCGAGGTGCAGCCCGAGGCAGGCCGTGCACCCCGTGCCCGGCTTCCTTACACTCCTCTCCGGGCCGATCCGTGCACGGGTCGCGCAGTAGATATCAAACGAGCATGAGGAGCAACTGCATGGCGCAATTCCTGACGGGTCGCAGGCGCTGGCTCGCCTCGACCGGTGCGATGGCTGCCCTGACGCTGGCCGGTGGCCGCGCAGCGCGTCCGGCCGATTCGATCGAGGTGCCTGCAGCCGGGTACCGCTACCTGCCGGGCAACCCGGTGTATGCGGTCGGGGCCGTGGCCCTGCCCGGATTCGAGATCGTGCACGCCCTGCTGGACGACTGGCTCCCGCTCGACGAGGGCTATGAGGCCGTCGAGTCCCACCTGCGCGCCGTGGGCCGGCCCATGCAGGCCTTGTGCGGCATGGAGCTGCGCCTGCCGCGACAGCTCTCGCCGGACGAGTTCCGCGCCTTCAATGCGCCCTACGTCGAGCGGCTGGTCCGCTGGGGCCTGCTCGGTCAGGGCAGCAATCCCGTGTCGCGCACCAACGTCGCGCCGGCCCTCGAGCCGCCGGAGGCGCCCGCCCTTCATGGCTTTTCCTACTGCGTGCCCTCGGCGGGTGCGGCCGGTGGCGATTTCGTGATGTCGGGCATGACCGAGAGCGGGCCCGGTGGGATCGTCGCCCCCGGGGACGTGTCGACAGCGGGCCTGCGCGCCAAGCTCGACTTCCTGGTGCGTGCCGTCGACCAGAGAATCACCACACTGGGCGCGTCGCTCGCCGCGCCGGCCCAGGTGGACTTCTACGCCGCCCATCCGATGGAGGGGCTGCTGGCCGAGTTGCTGCTGCCCGCCATCGACCGCTCGGCGCGCCGCGGGCTGCGCTGGCACTACGGACGTCCCCCTGTGACGGGTGCCGAACTGGAACTGGAGGCGCGGCGATTCTCGCGGGAGATCGTGGTCCGCGCGTAGCAGGGGGGCGGTGGTCCAGGGCGCCGTAACCCTGGGCTGCCAGTCGGGCGCGCCGCCGGGATGATTCAGGACCAGGGACGCGCGGCGACCCCGGGGTTCACTCCCATCGCACCAGCACCGGCTGGTGGTCCGATGCCTGGCTGATCGGGTCCACGGTGACCTCGCGCAGTCCGGCCGCGACATCGCCCGCCGCGAACACGAAGTCGCAGCACATCAGTGGGTGGCTGCGCTCGTGCACGCCCCAGCTGGGCGGGTGCGGCTGCCCGGGATGCACGGCCTCCCAGGCGTCGACGAATGCCGGAGCATCGCCGGCGAAGGGCGCCAGCATGCGCCGGTGCTCGGCGCCACCCGGCGCGAAGTTGCAGTCGCCGCAATAGAAGGCAGACACAGGTCGCGGACGGACCTCGAAGGGCTCGCCGGGATCCCCGTCCGGACGTTGCCGGACGGCGTGCCCGCAGGCCTCGGCGTGCAGGGCTCGCAGCGCGTCCACCTGCGCCATCCGCTGGCGCGGCGAGTAGTACTCGAGATGGGTGCTCAGCACCCGCAGCGGGCCGGCCGGGGACTGCAGCACCAGTTCCAGCGCTACCCGCTGCATGCTGGGCACGGCCGGGTCGGCCGGCCAGGGGAGTCGGTGGCGGAAGGTCTGCAGCACCGGCCAGCGGGTGAAGATGGCGTTGCCGAAACGCCGCCGACCGTCGTCCAGTTCGGTGGCGGTGGCGAAGAAACCGCGGTAACCCGGCAGGGCGTCGCGCAGCATCGCCATCTGGTCCTCGCCCCGGCTGCCCGGCAGTCCGTCGAAGCCCCGCGCCACCTCCTGCAGGCAGAGCACGTCGAAATCGGCGAGCGCCTGCGCCTCCCGGGCGATGCGGGCCGGATCCACCCGGCCATCCACGCCGCGACACCACTGCACGTTCCAGGTGATGAGTTGCATGCGGATTGTCCTCCATGAGCGCAGGGCGAAGGCCTGCCCGGACGTGGATACCATGCGCCCGGGTTCGTGGCCAGGGCGCGGGCATGGTCACGAGGATGTCACCGAGGCGTCACAAAGCGCTCATACCATCCTCAATCTGGGTGGTGATCAACGCTGCCCCGATGTTTCCAGCGCCTGCCAAAAGACCATGTCTCCCGTTCCGCCGCATCCGTCACGACGCCGTCCAGCCTCCGGCTTCACGCTGCTTGAACTGCTGGTGGTGATCGTGATCATCGGTCTGCTGGCGGGCTACGTGGGCCCTAAGTACTTCGCGCAGGTCGGCAAGTCGGAGGTGAAGGTGGCGCGGGCGCAGATCGACGCGTTCGAGAAGGCACTCGACAACTACCGTCTGGACGTCGGTCGCTACCCGAACACCGAGCAGGGGCTCGCGGCGCTGGAAACGCGCCCGGACAGCGAAGCGCGCTGGCAGGGGCCGTATCTCAAGAAGGCGATTCCGCCAGATCCCTGGGGCAAGCCCTATCAGTACCGGGCGCCGGGCGAGAAGGGCGAGTTCGATCTGTATTCCTGGGGCAAGGACGGACAGGCCGGCGGCGAGGGCGAGAATGCCGACATCGGTAACTGGAACTGAGACGCCCAAGCGATCAGGGGTTCTCCTGAAAAGCGAGCACACGCCAACCGGAGCTTCGATGCGCCACAGGGTCAAGGCGGTCAAGCCAGGGACCGGCGTTGTGCACCTCGAGATCGAGGCGGCGGATGCGGCCGAAGCGGCGCGTCTGGTCCAGGCCCAGGGTTGTGTGGTCCTGACGATTTCCGGCGGCAAGTCCTGGTCGCTGCCGAGCCTCACGCGCCGGGCGCGCTTTCCCCTGCTGCTGTTCACGCAGGAGCTGCTCGCGTTGCTGCACTCCGGCATCGGTCTGGTGGAAGCGCTCGAGACCCTGGCCGAGAAGGAGTCCCGTTCCGACACACGCGCCACCCTGGATCGTCTGCTCGGCGCGCTGCGCGAGGGCAAGCCCCTCTCGGGTGCGCTGCGTCTGCTGCCCGCAGCATTTCCCGAGCTCTACGTCGCCACGGTTCGCGCCTCCGAGCGCACCGGCGATCTGGCCGAGGCGCTGGGGCGCTACGTCGCTTACCAGAACCAGCTCGAGCTGGTGCGCAAGAAGCTCGTCGCAGCGTCCATCTACCCCGTCATCCTCGTTGTCGTCGGCGCCCTGGTGAGCCTGTTTCTGCTGGGCTACGTCGTGCCCCGCTTCAGCCACGTCTACGAGGAGATGGGCGATTCAATCCCGCTCATGTCGCGCCTGCTCATGCACTGGGGCCGGCTGGTCGAGTCGCACGGCGGCTGGGTCGGCATCGTCGCCCTCGGGCTGCTGGCGGCATCGGTGTGGTGGCTGTTGCAGCCGGGTGCGCGGGCACGGCTGCTGCGTGCCGTGCGCACTGTGCCCGCCCTGGGCGAGCGCTTGCGGGTCTACCAGCTCACCCGGTTCTACCGCACCCTGGGCATGCTCAGCGGCCTGCTCGACGTCGAACTGCGTGCCCGGCTGGCCCAGGCCTCCAGGCTGGTCGGCGAGGGTCGGCCCCTGTCGGTGGCCCTGAACGACAGCGGTCTGACCACCCCCGTGGCCCTGCGCCTGCTGCGGGTCGGCGAGCGCGGCGGGCAGATGGGGCAGATGATGGAGCGCATCGCCGCCTTCCACGACGAGGAGATGGCGCGCTGGGTCGAGTGGTTCACCCGTACCTTCGAGCCGCTGCTCATGGCCCTCATCGGCATCATCATCGGCGGCATCGTCGTGCTCATGTACCTGCCCATCTTCGAGCTCGCCGGGAGCATCCAGTGAAGCCGCGCGAGTTCGACGCCGGCGCGGTGTTCGGTGCGGCCGACTTCGCCGCCGCGCGCGAAGCCGCCGCGGCCGGCGGCCGGCGGGTGCTCGACTGCCTCGAGGCCGCCAGCGGGCTGGACGAGACCGGTTTCCTGCAGGCCCTGGGCGCCACGCTCGGCCTGCGCACCCTGGGCATGGACGACCTGCACCAGAGCCGGCCTGCCCTCGAGCTGCTGCCCTACACCGAAGCCCTGGCGCACGAGTGCGCCCTGGTACGCGACGCCGGCGGTGCCCTGCTGCTGGTGCACGCCGACCCCTTCGACCACCGCTTCGCCGCCTGGGCCGACGAGCGCATCGCCGCGCCCGTCGAGCGTGCCATCGCCCGTCGCGAAGACCTGGCCGCCTGGCTCACCCGCCAGGGCGAGAGCCTGCGCGCCATGGAGAGCCTGGTCGGCCAGTCCGGCACCCAGGGGGAGGCTGGCCGGGCTGTCGATGACCTCTCGCTCAAGAGCATCAGCGCCGACACCAGCCCGGTGGTCCGGCTTGTGCACTCCACCCTGTACGACGCGCTCAAGACTGGCGCCAGCGACATCCATCTCGAGACGGGTGCTGGCGCGCTGGTCATCAAGTACCGCATCGACGGCGTGCTCGGCACCGTCAGCCAGGTTGGTGGCAGCGAGATGGCCGAGCAGGTCATCTCGCGCATCAAGGTCATGTCCGAGCTCGACATCGCCGAACGGCGCATCCCCCAGGACGGGCGCTTCAAGGTCTCGGTGCAGGGGCGGGAGATCGACTTCCGTGTCTCCATCATGCCCTCCATCTTCGGCGAGGACGCGGTGCTGCGCGTCCTCGACAAGCAGAGCCTGGCCGATCAGGTCAAGGGCCTGTCGCTCGACAGCCTGGGCTTCGATCCGGCGGCCAGGACCTGGATGCGGCGTCTGGCCTCCGAGCCTTACGGCATGCTGCTCGTGACCGGTCCGACCGGCAGCGGCAAGACCACCACACTGTACGCAGCGATCTCCGAGATCAACCACGGCCAGGACAAGCTCATCACCATCGAGGACCCGGTCGAGTATCAGCTCCCCGGGGTGCTGCAGATCCCGGTCAACGAGAAGAAGGGTCTCACCTTCGCGCGCGGGCTGCGCTCCATCCTGCGCCACGATCCGGACAAGATCATGGTCGGCGAGATCCGGGACGCCGAGACCGCCCAGATCGCCATCCAGGCCGCGCTCACCGGTCATCTGGTCTTCACCACCGTGCATGCCAACAACGTCTTCGACGTGCTCGGGCGTTTCACCCACATGGGCGTGGACCCCTACAGCTTCGTGTCGGCCCTGAACGGCATCGTCGCCCAGCGGTTGGTGCGCGTGAACTGCCCCCACTGCAGCGCCGAGGACCATCCCGACGACGAACTGCTCGCCGCCTCGGCGCTGACCCGTGAACAGGTGGCCGGCTTCAGCTTCCGCGCAGGGCGCGGCTGTGGTCACTGCCGCGGCAGCGGCTACCGCGGCCGCAAAGCCATCGCCGAGATGCTCGAGCTCAGCGACGAATTGCGCGAGCTCATCACCACCCGCGCCCCCATCCGCCAGATCAAGGAAGCCGCGCGCCGCGCCGGTACCGCCTTCCTGCGCGACTCCGCGCTGGCCCTGGTGGCTGCCGGGGAGAGCACCCTCCAGGAGATCAACCGTGTCACCCTGGCGGCGTGAGCGTCTGCTGGTCGGGCTCTCGCCCGAGCGTATGCGCCTGCAGCGGGTGGGTGGCGGTCGCGTCGCCGATGACGACCATGCGCTGGATCGGCCGGTCGAGCCGGTCGGGGCCGAGCCCTGGCGCGGTGCCGTCGACGCCCTGGCGCGTGCGCTGACCGAGGCCGGCGGCGCCGGTGTGTGCGTGCGGCTGTCGGGTCACTTCGTTCGCTGGCTGCTGCTCGCGCCCAGCGAGGACCTCACCGGGGACGCCCAGTGGCAGGCCTACGCCCGCATCGAGACGCAGGCCATCCACGGCGAGCGCGCCGGCGACTGGGCGCTGCGGGTGGGCGAGCCCCAGCCCGGCGAGCCCGTGCCCGCCTGCGCCATCGACCAGGCCCTGGTCGAGGCCGTGCAGGCCGCCTGCGCTGCGGCCGGCAGCCGGCTGCTGTCACTGGAGCCGGCCTTCTGCGTCGCCTTCGATGCCCGGCGACCCGCGCTGCGTGCCCCGGTGTGCGCGCTGGCCCATATCGAGCCCGGGCGCCTGACCCTCGGCCTGCTGCTGCGCCAGCGTTGGGTCGCGCTGTCCTCCGTGCGCTGCGGCGAGCGCTGGCTGGAGGTGCTGGAATCCGAGCTCGCCCTCGCCGCCGCCGGTGGCGCCCTGCCGGTCGCGCCGGGTCGGCTGCACGTGGTCGCCGACGGCCTGAGCGTGCGAGTGCCTGCCAGCATCGGCGGCTGGGAGGTGCTGGGCGACGACGACTTGCCGGTCGCCCGCGGTGTCGCGTGGCGCTGGCCAGCCTGGGCACGCTGGAGGCGGGCATGACGCCGCCGCGCCTGTCCCTGGACTTCGCCCGGTCCCGGGCCCCGGCCGGCACGCTCGCCACCGTCGTCGCGGCCGCTGGCGCGTTGGCCGCGCTGCTGGTGGCCGGGGCCTGGCTGGACGCGCGCCACGAACAGGCGCGCTGGGAGAGCCGGCTCGAGGACACCCGGCGGCTGGCCGGCCGTGCCCTGCCGCGGCTCGCCCCGGAGGCTGCCGCGTCGCCGCAGATGCAGGCCGAACTGCAGGCGGCCAACGCCGTGCTCGACCAGATGAGCCTGGGCTGGGGCGGACTGCTCGACGACGTCGAGGCCGCCGTTGGTGCGGACGTCGCCCTGCTCGCCCTACAGCCCGACGCGCGCGGGCGCACCGTCACCATCGAGGGCGAGGCGCGCCAGATGGCGGCCCTGCTGGAACTGCTCACCCGGCTCGAGGCCACCGGCTCTCTCGAGCAGGTGCACCTGC
>JBILUV010000318.1:0-3825 GCA_044370825.1 Burkholderiales bacterium
CTCATCGAAACTCTCGCCACCGAAAACGACATGTCGGTCAGCCAGTCGCGCCGCTACCTCGAGTCGCTGCTCGAACTGATCGAGAAGAAAATCAAGAAGGGCGAGGACGTCAACATCACCGGCTTCGGCAAGTTCGAGGTGGTCAAGCGCGCGGGTCGCAAGGGTCGCAACCCTGCCACCGGCGAGGCCATCAAGGTGCCGGCCCGCAAGGTGCCCAAGTTCACCCCTGGCGTGGCGCTCAAGCGCTCCATCGCCGGCAAGTGAACGGCGGGGCGTGTCGGCGGCGATTCACTCGCCGCCGCGCACCGGTCTGATGAAGGGTCGCCGCGGCGGCCCTTTTTCACGTCCATGTCCTGGCCCGATTCGGCCGGATTCGCCAGCCGGCGAATGAAGTGTCGGCGATCGGTGCGGCATGTTCCCGCCCCTGCCCACGCAAGGCGCCGGTGCGGGAGGGCGTCGGCCCATGGGGCGGCTGCGAACTGCATGGCGAGGCAGGCTGTGTCGCCCTGGCCAAGGCCAGGGCGCAGCGCGATATCCGAAGGTCGAACATGGCCCGAGGACGCTGGCGTGGCATGCCGTACCGACACCCGATCGGACGCACATCCGGTGACCACACTGCGGCCGCAACGACTTCCCGCATTTCCGGATTGTCCTGCCGAGGCCTTCCGGGCTGGCCCGGACGCCGGGCTGCGAGCCCGCGCCTGTGTTCCGTCCGCGGCCGAGGAAGCCATCAGTGCATCCGTGCCGCCCACCTGATTAAATGCCGGGTCAAGGTCGCGTAGAGTCCGCGCATGTCCACACAACTCTCGCTGTTCGGCGCCGAACCCGAGCCCACTCCCGCCGCCGCGCCGCGGCTGCCAGGTCCGGGCGTCGCACCGGCCGAGTTGTCCGCGCTCGCTGCCGCGTTGCCAGCCGGCCTGCGGCTGGGCACCTCGTCCTGGTCCTTCCCCGGTTGGGCGGGGCTGGTGTACGACCGGCCGCACGATGCCTCCACGCTGTCGCGCCACGGTCTGGCCGCCTATGCCGCGCACCCGCTGCTGCGCACGGTCTCGCTCGACCGCGCCTACTACGCGCCGCTGTCCGCCGAGGAGTACGCGGCGCATGCCCGTCAGGTACCGGCGGACTTCCGCTTCATGGTCAAGGCACCGGCGGAGATCACCGCGTCGTGGATGCGTGGCGGCGAGCGTCAGGTGACCGCTAATCCGCGCTACCTCGAGCTCGACTTCGCGTTGCGCGCCTTCGTCGAGCCGGTCACGCAGGGGCTGGGGGCACGCTGCGGCCCGCTGGTGTTCCAGTTCCCGCCGCAGGGGCGCTCGGTGGTGCGCGCCGCCGACAGGTTCCTGCGCCGGCTGGAGACCTTCCTCGCGGGGCTGCCTTCAGGGCCGCTCTACGCCGTCGAGCTGCGCGACCCGGAACTGTGGACGCGCGAACTCGTCGAGGTCCTGCGCAACGCCGGCGCCCGCCTGTGCATCAGCGTCCACCCGCGCGCACCCACGCTGGACGAGCAGGCCGAGCTGCTGGAAGCCTCCGGCCCCGGCGAGGTGGTGGTGCGGTGGAACCTCAACCCGCGCCATCGCTACGAGGAGGCGAAGGAGCGCTACGCCCCCTTCGATCGGCTCATGGAGCCCGACGTCCCCACACGCGAGGCCCTGGCAGCGCTGCTGGCACCGCGACTCGCTGCCGGTGACTCGGCCTGCGTGGTGGCCAACAACAAGGCCGAAGGCAGCGCGCCGCGCACCATCGCCGCGCTGGCGAAGGCGATAGGCGACAGGCGATAGGCGATAGCGGATAGGCGACAGGCGATAGGGGATAGCGGATAGGCCATAGCGGACAGGCCATAGCGGATAAGCCATAGCGGATAGGCCATAGAGGATAGGCCGTAGCAGACAGGCCGTAGCGGACAGGCCATAGCGGACAGGCCATAGCGGATAGGCCATAGCAGATAGACGACAGCCGATCGGTGATCGGCTGTCGTCGCCTCCGTCTCCTGCCCGGCAAGTTCACCAGGCCGGCCCCGACGAAGTGCTGCACACCGATGCTGATGGGGCGTGCAACGAAGGGGCTGTCGTCACGAATGGGTCCGCCGGCCTCCACTGGCGCTGGGTGCCTTGCGCTCATGCCGCGCCCCCGCTTCGCGCCACCCGATCCCGCCATCGGCTTGGCACGGGATGCACGGCCTGCCTCGCAAGGCGCCTCGCCATCATCCCGTGACCTGACGAAATCCCCGCGTTACCCGCAGGCCCCCACCGCGCCGCAGGCGGTGCAGAAGTCGCAGCCGTCCTTGCGGATCACGGTCTGGTTACCGCACTCCACGCACAGCGCGCCGGCCTGCACCCGAGGCGCGCCGTCTTCGCGCGGGGTCTCGAGGATGCCCATCTCGCGGCGCGGGTAGCCGTTCTCGTCCAGCACGCCCAGCATGGCGTAGCGGTGGACGACGAGCCGCGCCAGGTAGGCCACGGTCGAGGGGTAGGTCTGCTGCCGGCGCTCGCCGGGGACGAAGGCCATGAAGTCACCCAGCGGCTCGGACCAGTTCAGCAGCTTGCGCAGCTTCATGCCGATCCACGCCGGGTCGACCACACGCATGTCCAGTGACAACAGCCGCGCCAGGCCGTCCAGCGCCCGCGGGTAGTGGCCGGCCAGGAACATCGCGTAGGGGCGGGTGACGCCGTCGGGCAGGGTGATCTCCTTCACCCCGAGCACGAAGTCCTCGCCCGAGGCCGGGTTCACGATGTCCACCGTCCACGACAGCGTGCCGTCGGTGCCGGTGCGCGGCTCGTCCACGGCGAACATCGCGTCCAGCACCGGGTGCGGCCGCCCCACCGGGGACAGCAGGTCGGGCGCCTTGTCGTCGAGCGCGCCGAGCTTGTCGCAGCGCCAGCGGATCACGCTCGCCAGCCCCGCCACCACGCTGGGCACCAGCCGGCGCTCGCCGGTCGGCGGCATCGGCATCATGAAGGAGTGCTCCCCAGGCGTGCGCGCCAGCACGTCGAGCTTGAGCTTGAGCCAGGCGCGGTCGTTGGCGCGCATGTCCATCGACAGGGTCTTGGCCACCGCGCCCAGGCCGCGCGGCTGCTCGGCCCCGTTCACCCACACCTCGAAGGGGAAGGTGCGTCCCTCGTCCTCCACATGGCCGACGAACAGGGCGAACTCCCCGCCCGGGTGGGGGATCATGAAGGTCCACGCCGGGTTGCCGCCCGGCATGTCCGGCCGCCCCGGCCACACCAGGGACGAGAGCACCGGCATGGGGAGGTTCTGGATCGACAGCCGGCGGTTGGCCTCGTCCAGCCGCACGTCGCTGGGCGCGCTCCGGGTCTCCGGCTTGGTCTCCGTGGGTGTGACCGAGAGCACCGCCCCGAGCACCGCGTTGGGCCGGTAGGTGGCCAGCCCCTTCAGGCCCGCGCGCCACGCGGCGAGGTAGAGGTCCTCGAAGTCGGCGTAGGGGTAGTCCTCCGGCACGTTCACCGTCTTGGAGATGCTGGTGTCGATGAACGGCGCCACCGCCGCCACCATCTCCATGTGCGCCGTGGCCGAGATCTCCAGCGCGGTGACGAACTGCGGCGGCAGTTGCTTCACGTTGCCGCCCAGGTGGCGGTACAGCCGCCAGGCGTAGTCCTCGACGTCATACTCCTTCCAGGTGCCGTCACCCATGCGCTTGCGGCGCCGGTAGGTCCACGAGAACGGCGGCTCGATGCCGTTGGAGGCGTTGTCCGCGAAGGCCAGGCTGATGGTGCCGGTCGGGGCGATCGACAGCAGGTGGGAGTTGCGGATGCCGTGCTGACGGATCTGCTGCTTGATCTCGGCCGGCAGGCGCGAGGCGAAGTTCCC
>JBILUV010000319.1:0-3819 GCA_044370825.1 Burkholderiales bacterium
GCCGCGCATCCACGATACCGAGCAGCGGTTCGAGTACCTCTCGCGCCAGCAGGCTCACGTCGAGGCTCGCCACCGGGTCATCCACGGGAATGCGGGCCTTCGGCAGCGTCAGGCGATACCAGCCACTGCGCAGCAGCAGCCCGAATTCGCCAGCCCTGCGCGGCGTGACGGCAGAGGACTCGGGCGTGACCTCGAAGCGTTCCGCCAGGGCCGCGAGGAAAGTCTCGGGCGTCCATCGTCCGAGATCGGTCACCACGCGGTTGTAGGCCAGGATGCGCATGGCGTGATGCGGGAAGGCCACCGCAAGAAAGCGCTGGGAGGCGTGCCCCGCGCCGCACCCCGCGGCCCGATGATGGGCGGCCACGCGCGAGGCGGCCGCGGAGCGGTGGTGGCCATCGGCGATGTACAGGGCCGGCATGCGGTCGAAGGCCGCGGTCAGGCTTGCGGTGAGGGCCGGCTCGTCGAGGCGCCAGAGCGCATGCTCGACACCGTCGGGGGCGATGGCGCTGTCCGAAGGTGCGGCTGCCGTGGCCCGAGCCAGGATGTCGTCGACCTCGCTGGCCGACGGGTAGGCCAGCAGCACCGGGCCGGTGTGCCCGCCGACGGCCTCGATGTGGTGGACCCTGTCGTCCTCCTTGTCCGGCCGGGTCAGTTCGTGGCGCCGGATGCGTCCCGCGTCGTAGGCCGCGATGTCGGCCGCGACCACCAGCCCGGTCTGTGAGTGTTTCCCCGTCCGCATGCGGTAGGCGTAGTAGGCGGGGCTGGTGTCCCGCTGCAGGACGCCTTTCTCGAGCAGGGCCGCGAGATTGCGCTGCCCGGCAGCGTAGACCTCCGGCGCGTGCGCGTCGGTGCCGGGTGCGAGATCGATCTCCGGCCTGGACACGTGCAGGAAGCTCCAGGGACGGCCCGCGGCCAGGTGACGGGCCTCGTCCGTGGACACGACGTCGTAGGGCGGGGCGATGACCTCCGCGGCGCGGCCTGGGGCCGGACGGAGGGCGGCAAAGGGCTGGATCAGGGTCACGTGGTCGCGCGGCGTGGAGGATGGCGTGCCCGGATTGTACGCACCCGCGCCGGCCGGGGAGCGGTGCACCCGCCGGCCGCGTCGTGGTAGCGTCCGCCCGCGGTCGGGTCGGGCCAGCCCTCGTCGAGGGGCGTCATCCGGTCCGTGCCGCACACGACAACACAGACCAGACACGGGAGGAAGGAAATGAGCCGTTTGTATGGGGCGCGCCATCGCGCCTACCAGGACATGCACGACACGCGCCGCGTGGCCGATGCCATCGAGCAGGTGGCGGTGCACGAGGAAATCAGCGACATGGACAAGGCCTTCATGGAAAGCCGTGACATGTTCTTTCTGTCGAGCATCGACCACGAGGGCCGCCCGACGGTGTCCTACAAGGGTGGCGACCCCGGTTTCGTCCGGGTGCTCGACGCCAGGACGCTCGCCTTCCCCCTGTTCGACGGCAACGGCATGTTCTTCTCAGCCGGCAACGTCGCGGGCAACGCCAAGGTCGGCCTGCTGTTCATCGATTTCGAAACCCCCAATCGCCTGCGAGTGCAAGGCGAGGCCAGCATCGACGAGAACGATCCGCTGCTCATGGAATACGTCGAGGCCCTGCAGGTCGTGCGCGTGCGGGTGGAGGCGCTGTGGCCGAACTGCCCGCGTTACGTGCATCGCTATCAGAAGGTAGGCGCCTCCCGTTACGTTCCGCGTGAGCAGTGCCAGACGCCGTTCGCCGGCTGGAAGCGCATCGACATCATCCAGGATGCCTTGCCCGCGAAGGATCAGGGCAAGGCCGCTGGCGCCGGCGGGCTCCTCAGCATTGAGGAGTGGTTCGGCAAGGTGGCCACGGGCGATCCCGAGGCCTGACACCCGCAGGCCGCGGCTCCCCGAGTGACGGCGCATGGCAGACGCCTGCGCCGCCACCCGACCCGGGGCGTCCGTCCCGTCCGTCCGTGTGTGGTACTCTCTGAATTGCGGCATCGTAGACCAGTCCCCTCGCCGCGCCTGTTTTCCGATCTCATTGCTTCGTCATCCTCGACTGGCATCACCCTCTCCGGGTGACATGGGTCGACGCGGTAATTTCCTTTCTGGAGCTACATGTCCTTTGCATCCCTCGGGCTGTCCGAGCCCATCCTGCGCGCGCTCGCCGATCGCGGCTACACCGAACCCACGCCCATCCAGCAGCAGGCCATCCCGGCCGTGCTCGGCGGCGGAGACCTGCTGGGCGGCGCCCAGACCGGCACCGGCAAGACCGCCGGATTCACGCTGCCCCTGCTGCAGCGCCTGAGCACCACCCAGGCCGCGAAGCGCGGCGGTGTTCATTCCCCCGTGCGTGCCCTGATCCTCACCCCGACCCGTGAACTCGCCGCCCAGGTCGAGGAGAGCGTCCGCGAGTACGGCAAGTACCTGGACCTGAAATCGATGGTGATGTTCGGCGGTGTCGGTTTCCAGCCGCAGGTGGACCGCCTGCGGCAACGGGTGGACATCCTCGTCGCCACCCCCGGCCGCCTGCTCGATCACGCGTCGCAGAAGACCGTCGACCTGTCGGCGGTGGAGATCCTGGTTCTGGACGAGGCTGACCGGATGCTCGACATGGGCTTCATCCGGGACATCCGCCGCGTGCTGGCGCTGTTGCCGCCGAAGCGTCAGAACCTCTTGTTCTCGGCCACCTTCTCGGACGACATCCGCGCCCTCGCGGATGGTCTGCTGGACCGCCCGGCCACCGTCGAGGTCGCCAGGCGCAACACCCCCACCGAGCTGGTGGACCAGCGCGCCATCGCCGCCGAGAAGGGCGTCAAGCGCGCCCTGCTGGCCCATCTCATCAACAGCCGCGAGTGGCAGCAGGTTCTGGTCTTCACCCGCACCAAGCACGGCGCCAACCGCCTGGCGGAGCAGCTCACGCGCGACGGCATCAGTGCCATGGCCATCCACGGCAACAAGAGCCAGGGAGCGCGCACCCGCGCGCTGTCGCAGTTCAAGGACGGCAGCCTGCGGGTGCTGGTGGCCACCGACATCGCGGCGCGGGGCCTGGACATCGTCGAACTGCCTGTCGTGGTGAATTACGAACTGCCCAACGTGCCTGAGGATTACGTCCACCGTATCGGGCGCACCGGCCGTGCCGGCTGTACCGGTCTGGCATATTCGCTGGTGGCATCGGACGAGCAGGGCTTCCTGTCCGACATCGAGAAGCTGATCCGGCGCCAGGTGGTCCGGGAAGTCCCGGCGGATTTCGACATGGCGGCGGCGATTGCGGCCGCCCGCAGCAGTGGCGCCGGCGAGGAGGATCGACCGCCGCGTCCGCCCCAGGGCAGGGGGCGCCAGGGCGGCGGTGCCCCGCGAGGTGCGACCCCGGCTGCGGCTGGGGCGCGCACCGGGTCCTCCGGTGGCCGACGTACTCCGGCCGGAGAGCCGCGGCGCCAGGACGGCCGGTCGTCCGAGGGGCAACCCGCCGCCGGCGGCCAGCGCCGCCCGGCGGACGGCCGCCGGCCCGGCGATGCACCACGCCAGGGGCAGGGCGGGCCGGCCGCACGGGGTCAGGGCGGGGCTCCCCGGGGCCGCTCGGCCGACGGGAACCGCTCCGCGGCACCCCAACGCGGCGAGGCCGATGGCAATCGTGCATTCCCGTCCCAGCGTCCCGAGGTGGACGGCAACCGGGCCCCGACGCGCCATCGCGCCGAGCCTGACGGCAACCGCGCCCCCGAGCCGAGTCGCGAGGTGAATGGCAACCGCGCGCCGGCGCCGAGACGCAACGACGTCGACGGCAATCGTACCGATGCCAGCGGTGGCCGTCGGGGCGCCGACCAGCCTGGTGCGGG
>JBILUV010000320.1:0-3812 GCA_044370825.1 Burkholderiales bacterium
TTTTCTCGCAGGACTATCGGGCGCTTGCAAGCCTGAATGCGGCCGCCACCAGGTGGCCATCTGTCGCACTCCTCGGCCGCGACTGGACGCCCGCCTCACTCATTACCTGGGTCATCCCCGCAGTGACTCTCGGATCCGGCGCGTTGGCGGCGCGGGCCGCGCGGGCCCGCTGGCTTGCCGGGAAAGATCTGCCGGCGGACCACCACACGACAGCCGACGACATCAATGGTCTGAAAAGGTGACAGGCGTGAGCAGCCCGGCACTCTCAATGCGCAACGTGGGCAAATCCTTCGGAAAAACGGAGATCATTCGCGGTCTCGACCTGGACGTCATCAGCGGCGATCGGCACGCGGTGATCGGCCCGAACGGCGCCGGCAAGTCCACGTTATTCCACCTGATCTCGGGACATTACACGCCCACTCGCGGCCAGATCCTTCTCAACGGCAACCCCATCCAGGGCCTCTCGCCCCAGAAGATCAATCGGCAGGGGCTGGCGCGCTCCTTCCAGGTCACCAATATTTTCCCCGGCCTGAGCGTGTACGAGAATCTGCGGCTCGCCGCGATGCAGCGCTACGGACTCCAATACATGCTGTGGAAGCGGATTGACCGCTTTACTCAAGTCAGTGAGCACACCGATCAGCTTCTGGAACGAGTGCGCCTGAAGGCGCGCGCATCGACCCTGGCGGGCGAACTGTCGTACTCGGAACAGCGCTCGCTGGAAATCGGCATGACGCTCGCCTCCAATCCCACGGTGATTCTGCTTGATGAGCCGATGGCAGGCATGTCGCGAGAAGAGACCGACTACACCATTACTCTGATTCGCGAGCTGACCGAAGGGCGAACGCTGCTGATTGTCGAGCACGACATGGACGTCGTCTTTTCCCTGAGCGACCGGATCAGTGTGCTGGTGTACGGCCAAATATTGGCCACCGGCACGCCGCAAGAGATACGAAACAACCATCAGGTGCAGGAAGCCTATCTCGGCGAGGCGGCAAGCGCATGAGCGGCACAACATCGTCGCCGCTTCTCGAAGTGCGCAAGCTGCACGCGCATTACGGCAAGAGCCACATTTTGCAGGGCGTCGATCTCAAGGTCGGCAAGGGCGAGGTAGTCAGCCTGCTCGGGCGCAACGGCTCGGGTCGCTCAACGACGATGAAGGCCGTCATGGGACTGTTGACTCCCACGTCGGGCGCGATATTGCTGGAGGGCGAAGACCTCACGGGTGAACGGCCCTACACCATATGCCGGTCGGGTATTGCCTTCGTGCCCGAAGAGCGTGAGGTGTTCGCCAATCTGACGGTCGACGAGAACCTTCGCATGGGCGAACAACCGGGACATGCAGGGTCCCCCACGTGGACCATTGAGCAGATGTTCGACTACTTCCCGCTCCTCAGGCAAAGGCGCAGCACCCGCGCCGGTCATCTTTCCGGCGGCGAGCAGCAGATGTTGACCGTGTGCCGTTCTTTGCTGGGCAATCCGAAACTGATTCTTATCGATGAGCCGACCGAGGGGCTCGCGCCCAAGATCGTCACGGTGGTCGCCGAAGCGATCCAGGACATCCATCGGCGCGGCGTTTCGGTGGTGCTGGTGGAGCAGAAGCTCACCATCGCTCTGCAGATCTCCACCACCGTTTGCGTCCTTGGTCACGGCCGCATTGTGTTTGAGGGATCGCCACAAGATCTTAAAGACGCCCCAAAAGTCCTGAAGGATTGGCTAGCCATATGACACCAGCGATCTCCACGCCACCAGCCGCATTCGCCGCATCGAGACACTTTCCCGAATTGGCGGGCAAGGTCGTTTTCCTCACCGGTGCCGGCAACGGTATCGGATTGTGCATGGCGCGTGCATTTGCCGCACAGGGTTCTCATCTCGTGCTTTTCGATATCGATGTCGCGGCGCTTGCGGGGGCGCGGCGGGAACTGGAGGCGGCACACGCGGACATTCAAGTGGAGTCGATTCCCGGTTCGGTGACGGATGAGGGGGTCGTTGAGGCGGCCGTAGCGCATGCGGAGCGACACTTTGGGCACATCGATGTGCTGCTCAACAATGCCGGGGTCGCAATGAACACACCGACGCTCGAGCTCAGCGCGGAGGACTGGCGACGCGCGATCGACGTTAACCTGAATGGCACCTTCTACTGCTCGCAGGCGGTGGGGCGGCGCATGGTGGCCCAGGGCAGCGGGGTGATCCTCAACATGGCGTCGATGTACGGATTGACCGCTGCCCCCGAGCGCGCCGCCTATTGCGGCAGCAAGGCCGCCATCGTGATGCTGACCAAGGTACTCGCGATTGAATGGGCGAAGGCGAATGTGCGAGTCAATGCCATTGCGCCTGGATACGTGCAAACAGCCCTGGTCGATCAACTGGTTCGCGACGGGCGTCTGGCCCTCGATGCAATCACTGCACGCACGCCTTCCGGCCGCCTGGCACAACCCGAGGAGATCGCGGCCGTAGCGCTTTTCCTCGCGTCCGACGCCGCTTCATTCATCAATGGCCAGGCCATGGTCGTCGACGGCGGCTGGACCGCCTATGGCTATCTCTAAACCCTTGAGACGACCCCAATGCCCGAACATCTTGCACTCTCTCCCGCGTCGACCTGGGTGGAACTGCGCACTACCGAAGAGGACTGGAAGCAGGCAGATCCGGTCTTGCTTGGCACGCTGCTGACGCACGCGCAGCTGATCCGCAGCTTCGAGGAATGCGTTCTCGATCTGGCTGCCGAGGGTCTCGTCCATGGACCTGCCCACTCCAGCATTGGACAGGAAGGGGGTGCTGCGGGCTCCATCGTCGGCTTGCGGACGACCGACCAGATCAATGGCTCCCACAGGGGGCATCATCAATTCCTCTCGAAGGCCTTGGGCCATCTCGCACCCATGGGCCTTGATCCGCGGGCATCCATCAGTGCCGACGTCCAGAGCCTGCTGCAACGTACCTTGGCCGAGATTCTGGGGCTCGATCAAGGCTTTTGCCATGGGCGTGGCGGATCGATGCATTTGCAGTGGGTCGAGGCCGGTGCTCTCGGAACCAACGCCATCGTGGGCGGTGGCGTTCCACTGGCTGCGGGCGCGGCGTGGGCGCACAAGCACGCAGGCACCGATGCAGTCACAGTCACTTACTTCGGCGACGGTGCCGTCAACATCGGCTCGGTGCTGGAAACCATGAACCTGGCTGCAGCTTGGAAGCTGCCCCTGTGCTTCTTCATCGAAAACAACCGATATGCAGTGTCGACGACAGTGGAGGAATCCACGGCGGAGGCGCGCTTGTCCGCCAGGGGCTCGGCATTCAATATTCCAAGCTGGAAGGTTGACGGCATGGACCCTCTGGCGGTGTATCTGGCAATGCAAGAGGCGCTGGCCCGCATGCGATTAGGCGGAGGACCGACCTTGATTGAGGCTGAGGTGTACCGCTTCTTCCACCAGAACGGGCCGTTCCCGGGCAGCGCCTTCGGCTACCGCACCAAGGCCGAAGAGCAGGCGTGGCGTGAACGCGATCCACTCGCGCTGCTCGCCGACAAGATGCAAGCACTCGACCTGCTGACCGTGGACAACGTGGACGCACTGCGTGCTCGCGCCAAAGAGGCCATGAACCGGGCCTGCGCACAGGTGCTGGAGGCTGACCCTTTGGGCACGAAAACCAAGCGACGCATTCGCCCCGAACTTTGGCCTAGCCCGGATTTTTGTGACGTGGGCGTCCGCGGAGACTTGAGCGAGATGCGGGGCCTTCGTGCGGAAGAGGCAAGCACTTTTTCCGGCAAGACTGAGCAGCGCAAATTCGTCGATGTGGTGGCTGACGTCATGGCACGCCGCATGGAA
>JBILUV010000322.1:0-3801 GCA_044370825.1 Burkholderiales bacterium
CGCCGCCTTCCGCGAGGCGGTCTGGCCGCGTCTGCTGCCCGGCCAGCGCCTCGAGGACGTGCGCGATGCCCGCCCGGAGATCCGCTCGGCGCTGGAGCGGGCCGAGCAGTTCCTCGGGCTGGCCTCGGTGCTGTCCATCGTCCTCACCGCGGTGGCGGTTGCACTGGCGGCGCGGCGCTACGCCAGCCGTCATCAGGACCACGTCGCGATGCTGCGCTGCCTCGGGGCCAGCCGTGCCGCCACCGTTTGGCTGCACGCGCTGCAGGTTGCCGGCGTCGGCCTGGTTGCCGGGGTGGCGGGCTGCGCCGCCGGCTTCGCGGCCCAGCAGGTGCTGGCGACGCTGCTGGCGCCCATGGTGAGCGTGCCATTGCCGGCACCCGGCGTCCTGCCGGCGGTGCAGGGCATCGCGGCCGGGCTGGTGATGCTGTGCGGTTTCGCCCTTCCGCCGCTGGCGGCGCTGGGCCGGGTGCCGGCGCTGCGGGTGCTGCGGCGCGATGTCGGCGCGCCCCGTGGCCTGGACCTGCTGGGCCACGCGGCCGGGCTGGCGGCCGTGGCGGCGCTGGTGCTGTGGCACGCGCGCGACCTGAAGCTCGCCGGCATCGTGCTCGGTGGTCTGCTGGTGGCGGGACTCGCGGCCGCGCTGGCCGCCGCGGTGCTGGTGCGCGTCGCCGCCGCCGCCGGGCGCGGCCGAGGGTTCGTGTGGCGTTTCGGGCTGTCCAATCTCGGTCGACGCACCCTCGCCACCACGGTCCAGGTGGTGGCGCTCGGCGCCGGTCTGCTCGCCCTGCTGTTGTTGTCCATCACCCGTGCCGATCTGCTGGAGAGCTGGCGCGCCTCGCTGCCGCCGGACGCGCCGAACCGCTTCCTGGTCAACGTCCAGACCGATCAGGTGGCCGAGGTGGCCGGATTCCTGTCGCGCGAACGCGGTGCAGCGCCGCTGTTCCACCCCATGGTCAGGGCGCGCCTGGTGGAGATCAACGGCCGGCCGGTCAGCGCGGCCAGCTTCCAGGAGGATCGCGCGCGGCGGCTGGTGGACCGGGAGTTCAACCTCTCCTGGGCGGTGCAGCCCCAGGTGGACAACCGCGTGGTCGCGGGCCGCTGGTGGGGGACGGGGGCGGCAGCACCCCAGGTCTCGCTGGAACTCGGCGTTGCGCGCAGTCTCGGCATCGGCGCCGGCGACCGGCTGGTCTGGCAGATCGAGGGGCAGCGTCTGGAAACGCCGGTCACCAGCCTGCGCACCGTGTCCTGGGACAGCTTCCGCGTGAACTTCTTCGTGCTCGCCCCGCCCGGGGTGCTGGACCGTTTCCCCGCCACCCAGGTCACCAGCTTCCACCTGCCGGCGGAGCAGGGCGCGGTCATGGACCGGCTGGTGGCGCGCTTCCCGAACCTGCTGGTCATCGACGTCGCCGCCATCCTCGCCCAGGTGCAGACCATGATGGGGCAGGTGGTGCGGGCGGTGGAGTTCCTGTTCCTGTTTTCGCTGGTCGCCGGGATGCTCGTGCTGTTCGCCGCCATCCAGACCACCCAGGACGAGCGGCGCCACGAGGCCGCGCTGCTGCGCACCCTGGGCGCTTCGGGCGGGCGCATCCTGCGCGTGCAGGCGGTGGAGTTCGGCGCCATCGGAGCCCTGGCAGGGCTGTTCGCGGCGCTCGGTGCCTCCGGTCTGGGTCAGGTTCTCGCCCGGCAGGTGCTGGACGTGCCCTACACACCGAGCGCGCTGCTGTGGCTCGCGGGCCTGGGTGCCGGCGGTGTCGGCGTGTGCCTCGCCGGGCTGGCAGGAACGCGCGGCGTGCTGGCCGCCGCGCCCATGGAGTCGCTGCGTCGCGCCTGACGCGCCGGCCTCGCCGGGCGGCCCGACCCGGCCTCCGGCGGGGCACAGGTGCGCTGCCGGATGTCGGGCGAGTGTGCCAATTGACGAAGATTTTCATGGACATCCGTTCATACCGGCGTCAAAATGCCGGGTTACTCTGAATCGTTTCCCCACCGCGCGCCCGCGCAAGGCCCCCCATCGTGACCCGTCCGATCCGCAACATCGCCATCATCGCCCACGTCGACCACGGCAAGACCACCCTGGTCGACCAGCTCCTGCGCCAGTCCGGCACCTTCGCCGCCCACCAGCAGGTGGCCGAGCGGGTGATGGACTCCAACGACCTCGAAAAGGAGCGCGGCATCACCATCCTGGCCAAGAACTGCGCGGTCGACTACGAAGGCACGCACATCAACATCGTCGACACCCCGGGCCACGCCGACTTCGGTGGCGAGGTCGAGCGCGTGCTGTCCATGGTGGACAGCGTGCTGCTGCTGGTCGACGCGGTGGAAGGCCCCATGCCGCAGACGCGCTTCGTCACGCGCAAGGCGCTCGCCCAGGGCCTCAAGCCCATCGTCGTGGTCAACAAGGTCGACCGGCCCGGCGCGCGCGCCCAGTGGGTGGTGAACCAGACCTTCGATCTGTTCGACAAGCTCGGAGCCACCGAGGAGCAGCTCGACTTCCCCGTCGTCTACGCTTCGGCCCTGCAGGGCTGGGCCAGCCGCGACGCCGGCACTCCGGGCGCCAACATGCGGCCGCTGTTCGACGCCATCCTCGAGTACGTGCCGGTGCGCGACGCCGACCCCGAGGGGCCGCTGCAGCTGCAGATCTGCTCGCTCGACTACTCCAGCTTCGTCGGCCGCATCGGCATCGGCCGCATCCAGCGCGGCCGCATCCGCTCCGGCCAGCAGGTGCTGCTGATGAACGGGCCGGAGGCCGAGCCGCGCCCGACCAAGGTCAACCAGGTGCTGCTGTTCAAGGGCCTGGAGCGCACTGTGGTGGACCAGGCCGAGGCCGGGGACATCGTGCTGGTCAACGGCATCGAGGACGTCGGCATCGGCGTCACCCTGTGCGAGCCCGGCCAGCCGGACGCACTGCCGCTGCTCACGGTGGACGAGCCCACCCTGACCATGAACTTCATGGTCAACACCTCGCCCATGGCCGGCCGCGAAGGCAAGTACGTCACCTCGCGCCAGATCCGCGAGCGTCTGGAGCGCGAGTTGCAGCGCAACGTCGCGCTGCGCGTCGAGTTCACCGCCGACTCGGACACCTTCGTGGTGTCGGGACGCGGCGAACTCCACCTCACCATCCTGCTGGAGAACATGCGCCGCGAAGGCTACGAGGTCTCGGTCGGTCGGCCGCGTGTGGTCACCCGCGACATCGACGGCGTGCGCTGCGAGCCCTTCGAGATGCTCACGGTGGACGTCGAGGAGGTCCATCAGGGGGGGGTCATGGAGGAGCTCGGCCGGCGCCGAGGCGAGATGATCGACATGCAGCCCGACGGCAAGGGACGGGTGCGCCTGGAGTACCGCATTCCGGCGCGCGGACTCATCGGATTCCAGGGCGAGTTCCTGACCATGACGCGCGGCACCGGCATCATGAGCCATGTGTTCGACGAATACGCCCCCATGAAGGGCGAGATCGCCGAGCGCCGCAACGGCGTGCTCATCTCGCAGGACGATGGCGACGCCGTGGCCTATGCGCTGTGGAAGCTGCAGGAGCGCGGCCGCATGTTCGTATCCCCCGGTGAACCGCTCTACGAGGGCATGGTCATCGGCATCCACTCGCGCGAGAACGACCTGGTGGTCAACCCTGTGCGCACCAAGCAGCTCACCAACGTCCGTGCCTCCGGCAAGGATGAGGCGATAAACCTCACGCCGCCCATCCAGCTCAGTCTCGAGTCGGCCATCGAGTTCATCGGCGACGACGAGATCGTCGAGATCACGCCCAAGTCGATCCGCATTCGCAAGCGCCACCTCAAGGAGCATGAGCGC
>JBILUV010000080.1:0-13547 GCA_044370825.1 Burkholderiales bacterium
TGCTGGGTGCGAAAAAGCCCGTGCTGGGCATCTGCGTTGGCATGCAAATGATGGCCCGCTCCAGCGAGGAAGGCGGGCTGCCCGGCCTGGGGTGGATCGACGCGACGGTGGTCAGGTTCGACACCCGGCTGCTGCAGGGCCGCACCCACCTGCCCCACATGGGCTGGAATGACGTACACCCGCTGGCGACGGATACCTTGTTTGCCGGCATCGAGAGCCCTCGGTATTACTTCCTGCACTCCTATTACATGAAGCCGGCTCGACACGAAGATACGCTTGCCGAGTCGACCTACGGCGTGACCTTCACCTCGGCGGTTCGCTCGGGCAACGTCTACGGGACGCAGTTTCACCCCGAGAAGAGCCACCAGTGGGGCATCCGCCTGCTGCAGAACTTCGCGGAGCTCAGCTGATGCTGCGGCCACGGCTCATACCCTGTCTTTTGGTGCACGACGGGGGGCTCGTCAAGACAGTGGCCTTTCGAGACGCGAAGTACGTTGGCGACCCCATCAACGCGGTGCGCATCTTCAACGAGAAGGAGGTGGACGAGTTGGTGGTGCTGGACATCGACGCCACCGTCAAGGGCGCCGAGCCGGACTACCGGATGATCTCCCACCTGGCTTCGGAGTGCCGGATGCCGCTGTGCTACGGCGGCGGGGTGCACACGGTCGAGCAGATCGAGAAGATCATCAGCCTCGGCGTGGAGAAGGTGGCGATCAGTGCTGCTGCGGTGGACAAGCCCTCTCTCATCGCCGACGCGGCAGCCCGCGTGGGTAGCCAGAGCGTGGTGGTGGTCATCGACGTGAAGAAATCCGGCCTGCTGCGCCGGCATGAAGTGGTGACACACAATGCCACGCGGCGCACCGGCCTCAACCCGGTGGATTTTGCGCGGGCCGCAGCGGACAAGGGGGCCGGCGAGATCGTGATCAACTCGGTTGATCGGGATGGCGGGATGAAGGGCTACGACCTCGAGCTCGTGCAGGCCGTCCGGGAGGCGGTGCACCTGCCGCTGACCGTGCTTGGCGGGGCCGGGTCTCTCGCCGATGTGAAGTCACTCATCGTCCAGCAAGGCATCGTCGGCGCGGCAGCGGGCAGTCTTTTCGTGTTCAAGGGCAAGTACCGCGCGGTGTTGATCAACTACCCCAACCGGGCAGAGAAAGAACAGCTGCTTCCTGGCATGGGGGCCGGCGCATGAGGCAGATCCTGCAGAGCCTCAAGACCGGCGCCACAGAGGTGGCCGAGGTGCCGGTGCCCGGCGTGAAGCGCGGTCAGTTGCTCATAAGCACCAGCCACACGCTGGTGTCTGCGGGCACGGAGCGGATGCTGGTGGAGTTCGGCAAGGCGGGCTGGATCGAAAAGGCGCGCCAGCAGCCGGACAAGGTGCGCATGGTGCTGGACAAGATCCGCACCGACGGTCTGCAGCCCACGATCGAGGCGGTATTCAACAAGCTCGACCAGCCTCTGCCCCTGGGCTACTGCAACGTGGGTCGGGTCGCCGAGCTGGGTGCGGGCGTGACAGGCTTCGCCATGGGCGACCGGGTGGTGAGCAACGGCAAGCACGCCGAGGTGGTGGCGGTGCCGGTGAACCTCTGCGCGCGCGTGCCGGATGAAGTGTCGGACGAGGAGGCCGCCTTCACTGTGCTGGCGGCCATCGCCTTGCAGGGCATCCGCCTTGTGCAGCCCACCCTGGGCGAAACAGTGATGGTGACCGGGCTCGGGCTGGTCGGCCTGCTGACGGTGCAACTGCTGCGGGCCCACGGCTGCCGGGTGATGGGCTCGGACTTCGACCCGGCCAAGCTCGCCCTGGCGCGACAGCTCGGCGCGGAAGTGGTCGACCTCGGCGCTGGCCAGGACCCGGTCCGCGTGGCCGAGGCTTACTCGCGCGGGCGCGGGGTGGACGCCGTGATCGTGACGGCCGCCACGCGCAGCAGCGAGCCGATGCATCAGGCAGCGCTGATGTGCCGCAAGCGTGGCCGTATCGTGCTGGTGGGGGTGACAGGGCTGGAGTTGTCGCGTGACGACTTCTTCAAGAAAGAGCTCACCTTCCAGGTGTCGGCCTCCTACGGGCCGGGGCGCTACGACCCGAACTACGAGGAGAAGGGGCAGGACTACCCCTTCGGCTTCGTGCGGTGGACGGAGCAGCGCAATTTCGAGGCGGTGCTGGACATGATGGCGGACCGTCGTCTGGACGTGCGGCCGCTGATCTCGCACCGCTTCGGCATAGACGATGCCATCCAGGCCTATGAGCTGGTAGGTGGCTCGGCACCTTCATTGGGCATCCTGCTGACTTACCCGGGCCTGGAGATCACGCCGGCAACCCGGACGGTGCAGCTGGCACCAGCCGACCGCGCGCCCGGTGCCCCGATCGACGGCCAGGCCGCGGTGAGCTTTGTCGGCTCCGGCAATTACGCCACTGCGGTGCTGATCCCGGCCTTCAAGGACGCGGGGGCGCAGCTCAGGAGTGTGGCCTCAGGCGCGGGCGTGAGTGGACTGCACGCGGGGCGGAAGTTCGGCTTCGAGCAGACGACTACCGATGCCGAGACGGTTTTCACGAACCCGGGCACGCGTGCGGTGGTGATCACAACGCAGCACGACAGCCATGCGCGCTTCGTGATGCGGGCGCTGGAGGCGGGCAAGCACGTGTTCGTCGAGAAGCCGCTGTGCCTGACGCTGTCTGAGCTGGGCGATATCGAGCAGGCGCGGGCAGCGTGTGCTGCGCGACTGGGGGCGGCGCCGCTGGTGATGGTGGGCTTCAACCGCCGCTTCGCGCCCCACATTCAGAAGATGAAGCAGTTGCTGGCTGGGGTGTCGGGGCCGAAGTCCTTCATCGCGACGGTGAACGCGGGCGCCATCCCGGCAGAACACTGGACGCAGGACCCTGAAGCGGGGGGCGGCCGCATCATCGGCGAGGCCTGTCACTTCATCGACCTGCTGCGCTTTCTCGCTGGCGCGCCGATCAGCGCTTGGCAGCGGATGGCGATGGACTCGGCCACGCAGGACACGGTGACACTGCAGCTCGGGTTTGCCGATGGCTCCATCGGGACCGTGCATTACTTCGCCAACGGCAGCAAGGCATTTCCGAAGGAACGAGTCGAAGTGTTCGCAGGCGGGCGGGTGCTGCAGCTGGACAACTTCCGCCGCCTCACGGGTTTCGGCTGGCCGGGCTTCGGCACGATGAAGCTGTGGCGGCAGGACAAGGGGCAACGGGCCTGCGCGAAGGCGTTCGTCGATGCGGTTGAGGGACGGGGCTCGGCGCCGGTGCCCTTCGATGAGTTGCTTGAGGTGAGCCGAGTCACCATCGAACTGGCTAGCGCGGGTCGGCCTGCATGAGAGCGACGGGCTGCACCCCGCTGCGCTGGTCGGCGCAGCGGTGATGGCTGACATGCGGCCGGGGGACCTGCCCTGGGCCTGACCTCCACTGCCGGCAGGTACTGGCACACCCTCAAGCACCTACGCCCTGCGCAGTTCTACGGGCGGCTCTGGTTCCGCGTGGTGAGGCCGCGTCCGTCGGTACAGAAGGCCCCGCCACTGCGCACGTCCACCGACCTCTGGCAGAAGTGCGCGGCGCGGGCACCCAGCATGCTGGGGCCGGAGGAATTCATCTTCCTGCGTGTGGAGGGCACCCTGGAAGAGGTGGGCTGGGACGGCCCTCAGCGCGAGAAGCTCTGGCGCTACAACCAGCATTATTTCGATGACCTGAACGCGGTCGGTGCCGAGAATCGCGTCCACTGGCACCCGGGCCTGCTGCAGGACTGGGTGCGCAAGAATCCGCCGGGCGTGGGTAGTGGCTGGGAGCCCTACCCGACTTCGCTGCGCATCGTGAATTGGGTGAAGTGGCATCTTGCCGGCAACGCGCTGCCTGAGGCCTGCGTGCAGAGCCTGGCGGTGCAGGCGCGTTGGCTGCGCAGGCGGCTGGAGTTTCATCTGCTGGGCAACCACCTGTTCGCCAATGCCAAGGCGCTGTGTTTTGCCGGGCTGTTTTTCCAAGGCAGGGAGGCGGATGCGTGGCTGCGCACCGGGCTTCGGCTGCTGGAGCGCGAGGTACCGGAGCAGATCCTCCCCGATGGCGGGCATTTCGAGCGCAGCACGATGTACCACGCGCTCGCAGTGGAAGACATGCTGGACCTGTGCAACCTGTGGACCTGGGGCGCGGAGACCCTGGGCGAACCGGGGCGCAGACAGCTGGCTGCGTGGCGCGAGCGGGTGTCCGCGATGCTGGGCTGGCTGCGGGGCATGTGCCACCCGGACGGGGAGATCGCCCTGTTCAATGACGCAGCCTTCGGTGTGGCGCCATCGGTGGCCGAGCTCAACGCCTACGCCGACAGGCTCGGATTGGGGCAGACTTCACCCACGCCACTGCCGAGCGCCGATGCGTTGAGGCGGGCAACGCCTTTCCGCGACAGCGGCTATGTGCGTCTCGAGGCGCGGGAGGCCGTGGCCCTGCTGGACGTGGCGCCGGTGGGCCCGGACTACCTGCCGGGGCATGCGCATGCCGATACGCTGAGCTTCGAGTTCTCGCTCTTTGGGCAGCGGCTGTTCGTGAACTCGGGGACGTCCCGTTACGGGGTGAGCGAGGAGCGGCTGAGGCAGCGCGGTACCGCGGCGCACAACACGGTGACGGTGGACGGGCAGGACTCCTCCGAGGTGTGGGGCGGCTTTCGGGTGGCACGCCGGGCGTATCCGTTCGACCTGTTCGTGGATTGCCCCGCAAGCGGCGCCGTCGAGGTAATGTGCTCTCACGACGGCTACCGGCGGCTGCCCGGGCAGGTGGTGCATACCCGCCGTTGGCGGCTGGGCGAGAACACGCTGGTGGTGGAAGACACGGTCACCGGCGCCCACGCGTTGGCGGAGGCGAGGTTTCACATCAATTCGCGGGTGCAGGCGACGATCGAGCGTAACGGCGAGGAAGGGGCGTTCATCCTGCGCACTGGCCGGGCGGCCTGGAAGCTCGAAGCCGGCGAGGCGCGGCTGGAGCCATCCACTTATCACCCCCGCTTCGGGTCCACCGAGCGCAACCAGTGTCTGGTGCTGCGCCTGAAAGATGGCAAGGCGCGGCTACGCCTGGTGTGGTGACCGGGGCGACGAGCAGGCGATGCACATCCTCTTCCTGACCGACAACTTCCCGCCGGAGGTGAACGCGCCGGCAAGCCGAACCTTCGAGCACTGCCGGGAGTGGGTGCGCGCCGGCCACGAAGTGACGGTGATCACCTGCGCGCCGAACTTCCCCAAGGGCCGGGTGTACGAGGGCTACCGCAATGCGCTGTGGCAGCGTGAGGAGATGGCGGGCATCCGGGTGATCCGGGTCGGGACGTACATCACGGCGAACGAGGGTTTCCTCAAGCGCACGCTGGATTACATGAGCTTCATGGTGAGCGGCTTCGTGGCGAGCCTGTTCGTGCGCGGGGTGGATGTGGTGGTGGGGACGTCGCCGCAGTTCTTCACGGTGTGCGCGGCGTTCATGACGGGGATGTTCAGGCGCCGGCCGTGGGTGTTCGAGCTACGCGACATCTGGCCGGAGTCGATCCGCGCGGTGGGTGCGATGAAGTCCTCGCGGCTGCTGGATGCGCTGGAGCGGCTGGAGATGTTTCTCTATCGCAGGGCGAGCGCGATCGTCTCGGTGACGAACGCCTTCCGCGACACCCTGATCCGCCGTGGGGTGAACGGCGCGAAGATCCACGTGGTGACCAACGGGGTCGACACGAGCCGTTTCAGCCCGCGCGACAAGGACGCCTCGCTGATGGCCCGCCACGGCTTGGAGGGAAAGTTCGTCGCCGGCTACATCGGCACCCACGGCATGGCGCACGCGCTGGATTCGGTGCTGGATGCGGCGCGGGCGCTGAAGGGCGCGCCGGATGGCGATCGCTTCCGCTTCCTGCTGCTCGGCGATGGCGCCAGCAAGACCGCACTGGTGGCGCGCGCGGCGGCCGAGGGGCTGGACAACGTGATCTTCGTCGACTCGGTGCCCAAGGACGAGGTGGTGCGCTACTGGTCGCTGCTGGATGCGTCCATCATCCACCTCAAGAAGACCGAGCTCTTCACCACGGTGATCCCGTCGAAGCTGTTCGAGTGCATGGGCATGGCCATCCCCGTGCTGCACGGGGTGGCGGGCGAGTCGGCCGGGATTGTCGAGGCGGAGGATGTCGGCGTGGTCTTCGAGCCGGAAAACGTCGACGCCCTGCTCGCGGGCCTTCGCCGCCTGGCCGACGACGATGCCCTCTATCAGCGCCTGCGCGCCAACGGCCCCGCCGCAGCCCGGCGCTACGACCGGGCTAACCTGGCCGCGCGGATGCTGAAGGTGCTGCTTGGCGTGCGCGCGGGGGTCGGACCGAGGTGAGGGGCCGGCGCCGCGATCTTCCGGTCAGGCAAACACCACGCTGATGCGCCCAGTGGCGCGAGATCGCGAAGACTTCCGGACGACGATCTCGACATCTCTGCCGAGACGATTCATGCAGTCCAGCATCTTGGCTTCGCTGATCCCCCGGAACTTGCCACGCAGCATTCCCGAGAGCTTTGGCTGGGGCATGCCCAGAATCTGCGCGGCCTGGACCTGGGTGAGATGACGATGTTTGATGATTTCAGCGATCTTGGCGGCCAGGATCGCCTTGACCTGCATCTCCTCGGCCGCGGGCAGGCCAAGGTCTGCATAGACATTGGTTGACCCCACTTCCACATCGGTCATCTCAAGCTCCTTAGGCATGCGCTTGCGCGGCCTCCAAACGTTCGCGGATCAAATCGATGTCCGGCTTCGGCGTCTCGCTGCCTCGCCTCGATGGCTGCCCCCCCCTCACCAGACACCAAACAGCGCCAGTGGGTCGACCGCATCGAAGAGCATGTATTTGTTGTCGTCTTCACCCCGAAAACGGGTGCGGCGCAGAACATTTCGGCGCGAGGCCAGAGCTCAGGACGGCCGTCCGGATGGCGATTGACCTCTCGAGGCCCGAAGCAAAGCCCATGGGGCGGATCGATTCCGAGAAAATCGACGCCGCGCCTGAAGACGACATCGCAAACCACGAGGCGTAGGATGGCGCAGATGCCTTGCAGGACGTCCCGGTTCGCGCGCCGGGTCCGTAGGCGCCTCGGGTTCAGACGGGCGGCGTTCGCGAAGAAAAAGGATGTATCCCTGGACACCGGCCGGAGCTGGGCGCACGGAAAACCGCGCTCTCAGCAGAATGGGCGTTCACTGCCGTGACAGGAGGCGCTCGATCGCTGATCGGTAAGCGGCGAGATCCTCGCGCCTGTCGATGGACAGAACCAGCACGACGAGGCTGTTGTCCTCGACATGGTAGACGAGCCGATATCCCTGTTTGCGCAGCTTGATCTTGTAGCAGTCCTTCAGCGATCCGTGCAATTCGGCACCGGGCAGGCGCGGGCGCTCGAGGCGCTTCCTGAGGAGGTTGCGCAGCACCGTCTTGACGCTGCCGTCGAGTGCATTCCACTCCTCCAGTGCCTCAGGGAGGAATTTCAGGCGGTACGGCGCGGCCATGGCGCGTCAGATCTTGTCGATGTCGACCTCGATGGCGGTGTCCTTGCGCAACAGGCGCTGGCGGACGAGCTCGTGCAAGTCGCGGTCGGCCATCTCCTCGATCAACGCTTCGAAGAGCTTCGGCGTGACCATGTAGAAGGCTGGACGGTTATGGGTGAGCACGGCCACGGGCTTTTCGCCCGCTGCGCGCAGAACCTGCGCGGGGTTTTTTTTGAACTCGGACATGCTGACAGAGTAGTCGGCGTAGATGGCATCCATTTGGTCAATTCTCAGAGCTGATTTCTAACTCAAATTAGAGCGGATTATGGCTCTGGTCAAGCGGCACTTCCCCACATGCGGGGCCGGACCAAGGTAACACTCTGATTTATCGTAAAAAGCACCCTCAAAAACAGGGGTTTTTCGCGCTTAGACGGGCATTTTGGGGGGTGTGTTCGGGGCGATATGCTACCTGCGGCGGGCGCGGTAGCAGGGACGTTGAAAACAGCCCCGAAAACAGGGCTCCAAGGCCGAAAAAAACTCAATTTTTGGCGGATTTTCTTTTTGAATCAACATCTGCGCGAGGTCCGACCCCGGATCTAGCGGAACAACGGAGACGGGCAGTGATGTTGCGTGAGATTCGATACTGGCCCTGGCTTTCGACACTTCCCCTGGCGGTGGCGGCTGCGTTTGTCAGCCCACTGTTGGGGCTTCTGTTCGGGGTGCTTTTCTTGATGGGCGTGCAGGACGTCATGCAGACCGCCCAGGCGGTTCGCCGAAACTACCCACTGACGGGTCGGCTGCGCTACATGCTGGAGTACATCCGGCCCGAGATTCGTCAGTACTTCATCGAGAGCGACAACGACAAGCTGCCGTTTTCCAGAAGCCAGCGGGCTCTGGTCTATGCGCGCAGCAAAATTCAGAACGACAAGCGCGGATTTGGCAGCCTGGAGGATATGTACGCCGGCGATGCCATGTGGATCGGCCACTCGATGCGGCCTGTTCATGCCGACCCTGCGAGTTTTCGCACGCAGGTGGGTGGACCTGGCTGCGGGCAGCCGTATTCCATGTCGGTCTTCAATATCTCGGGCATGAGCTTCGGCGCGCTATCGCCCAATGCCATTCGAGCGTTGAACAAGGGGGCGGCCAAGGGGGGCTTCGCCCACGACACGGGCGAGGGCTCGATCTCCGAGTACCACCGGGAGGGTGGCGGGGACATCGTCTGGCAGATTGGCTCTGGGTACTTCGGCTGCCGCAAGCCGGATGGTCTGTTCGACCCTGACAAATTCGCGGCCCAGGCCACCGACCCCCAGGTCAAGATGATCGAAGTCAAGCTATCCCAGGGTGCCAAGCCTGGTCATGGCGGTGTGTTACCCGCGGCCAAGGTCTCCCCCGAAATCGCGGCTGCGCGGGGTGTCCCGATGGGGCAGGACTGCGTCTCGCCGGCCTGTCATTCAGCCTTCGAGGGGCCCGAGGGTCTGCTGGGCTTTGTGCAGCGACTGCGCGAACTCTCTGACGGCAAGCCGGTTGGCATCAAGCTGTGTGTGGGTCAGCCTCAGGAATGGCTGGACGTAGTTGATGCCATGAAGCGGCTTGATGTGACCCCGGACTTCATCGTGGTGGACGGTGCAGAGGGCGGCACCGGCGCGGCGCCGGTGGAGTTCGCCGACCACGTGGGCATGCCCCTGCGAGATGCGCTGCACTTTGTCCACAGGAGCCTGGTGGAGGCAGGTCTGCGCGATCGCATGAAGATTGGGGCCTCGGGCAAAGTGGTGAGTGCTTTCGACATTGCCCGCTGCCTGGCGCTGGGGGCGGACTGGTGCAACTCAGCACGGGGTTTCATGTTTGCCCTGGGCTGCATTCAGAGTCGCAGCTGCCACACCGATCATTGCCCCACCGGCGTGGCCACACAGGATGCCAACCGTCAGAAAGCGCTGGTGGTGACCGACAAGTCCGAGCGCGTTTATGCCTTTCACAAGAACACCCTGCACAATCTCGCAGAGTTGCTCGGCGCTGCTGGACTCACCCACCCCAGCCAGATGACGGCTGATCACATCATGGTGCGGAGCCCAAGCGGGCGGGCGGTCCCGCTGTCGCAGACGCTGGCTTAGCCCAGGGCTGGGGACACACCTGGGGTCGGACCAAGGTAATAGTCTGATTTGTAGAGAACAAACCCTCGAAAATAGGGGGTTTTAGAGCTTAGACGGGCATTTTTGGGGATGTTTTCGCGACGATTTGCTACCTGGGGCAGGCGCGGTAGCACCGACCTTGAAAACACCCCCAAAAACAGGGCCCTAACGCCGAAAAAGGCCCTTTTTTCGGCGAATTTTCCTTTTGAATCAGAGACCCTTCGAGGTCCGACCCCGGATCTCTCGGGCGGCGCGCTGGCCGGTTTCGACGGCGCCGTTGAGGAAGCCTTGCCAGTCGCGGGAGGTGTGCTCGCCGGCGAAGTGCACGGGGCCTTCGGGTTCGGCTTCGATGCCGAGCAGGCTGGTGATGTAGCCGGGCGGGTAGTAGGCGTAGCAACCGCGGGGCGGGGCATTGGTGTCCCACACGGTGCGGCTGACGCGGCCGTTCCAGGCGTCGGAGATGCCGGGCATCAGGCGTTCGAGCGCGGCGAGTGCTTCGCGCGCCTGGTCTGCGTCGCTGCCGGCGCCGACGGTACCGGCGCGCTGCCCGCTGCTCCAGAAGTTGAGGATGCCGCCGGCGCCGTCCTGTCCGCGCGTGACCTCCCAGGTACTGAGGAAGTGCCCGTCGAGCATGACGTAGCCGGTGTTGCCCTGATCCCGCCACAGGCGCCGGGTGAACTGCAGCTGGAGCTTCGTGGCGGCGGCCATCGGGAGCTCGCCGATGGCGCGCATCTTGAGCGCACGGAAGCCGGCGCGGCTGAGGTCGACGTCGCGCAGGTTGGTGAACGGCATCGCGAGAACAACGTGGTGGTAGCGCCGGGTGACGCTGCCAGACCCCCGGCCGATGGTGACATCGCAACGCCCGTCTTTACGCAGTGCCAGGGCGAGCAGCGGGGTGTCCAACTGAGCGGGGCGCGGCAATGACTTGGCGATCGCGCTGACCACGGCGTCGTTGCCGCCACGAATGTGGAAGCGCTGATCCGAGCCACCATAGGCATCCAGTTCGTCTGGACCGGACCCCGCCAACGCACCCAGGGCCACCATTGCGGAGAGCTTGTCGGCCTCGACGGCGAAGTTCTCTTCGAGGGCGCAGCGCAGGAAGCGCCTCAGCGGCGAGCTCAGCCCGCCGGGGACGTGGCTGCCAATCCACTCCGCCGAACTGAGTGCATCGAGTTGCCGCGCCGTGGCGTTCGGGCGGCGGTATCCGGGTGTACCAACGGCCTTGAGCTGACGACGCAGCACGGGCAGCACCGGGGCGAAGTCGCGCACGGCCTCCTCGAGGGTGTAGGGCTTGCCATCGAAAATGATCAGGTTGGCCGTGCCGGGTGCTTCGGCCGCGACCACGTCGTCGACCGCAAGCCCGAGCCCCCGCGCCAGCCGCAGCAGGTGCACGTGGCTCGTGTCGATCAGCTCACCGCCACGCTCCACCACCTGCCCCTGGTCGAAGGTACCGCGATCGGACCAGCAGCGCCCGCCGAGACGGGAACCCGCTTCGTAGACATCGGCATGGATGCCGGCGCGCGCGAGCGCATGCGCCGCCGACAAGCCAGCAAGCCCGCCGCCGATGACGGCCACCGGCGCAGCCTCTCGGGCGCCGGTGGCCGCCAAGGCGCTGGACAAAGGGGCGACCGCGAGCGACGCGCCGGCTTGCAGGAGGCGCCGCCGGCTGGCGGAAGAAGACGTGACGCGGGAGTCCGAGGATATCGGGAGTTCGCCGCTGGCGGCCTTCGTGGCCTCGCGCAGCTGGCGCAGGAGTCTGGAGCGAATGGGTGTCATTGGATATTGCTCAGGATCGCGCCCCCGCCGGCTAACAGTCGCGCACAAGTCGGTCAGGCCGGTGTCAGGCCGGCAGCAGGCGAACCGGGCTGCGATGCTGCAACGAAAGGGACGTTGGTTGTATTCCGCGGTCAACAACACGCGGGCCTCGCGTCAATCCTGGCGGTGCGAATTCCGTCCTGCGCTCTGATGAAAGCCCGGCGTCGGTACCGATGATCTGCGGGTGTTATGTGGACCGGGCTCGGTTGCCGCGGTTCCGGTTGTTGGCATGCAGTGCTTCAGCGAGGTCCGTTTCGTCCGCCCGGAAGGAGCGCTCTGCAGCAACTAAGCAGGAGCCTTCTCTCGCGAGAAGCGCTCGCGACGATCACCCAACGGCGTGCCGGCTGCCGCTGACAGACTTCCGCCCGACAAGGCGGCAGGGCAGCACGATCATCCTGCGAACGGTCCCCGATACGAGATGCTATCCGGACGTTGGTCGCCTGAGGCGCAGCTGACCGCGCCGCCAGGAACTTACTTTTTCAGGGACAGAATGTAGTTGGCCAGTTCCAGCGCTTCCGCGTCGGATACCTGTGGCTGCGGCGGCATGATGTCTTCGCCCCACACGCCCGTACCACCCGCCTGAATCTTCTTGGCGAGCATCTGCGCGGCGGAGGCCTCCCCCGAATACTTCGCAGCGATCTCGATCAGCTTGGGACCGTACTTTCTTTTGTCGATGCTATGGCACGCGAAGCAATTGTTTTTCTGCAACAACTCCTTGTCCGCGAACGCGAGATTCGCGTTTGCGAACCAACATGCAGCAAGAGACATAGCCAACAGAGATCTCACCTTCACCTCCGGGTGGACATCCAGGGTTGCAATAAATACGCGTAAACACAGTGGCAGCCGCCAGTCGGACTCCAGTCCCTAGACTGCCGCCCGTCAGATGACGGACTCCGCGTCGCCCACTCGGCAAGGGCCGGAAAAAAGAACGCGCTGCCGATACGGCAGCGCGTTCTCCAGAGCCAATTACTCAGGCATCACGCGAATGATGTTGCCCTGATCTTCCAAGGCAACGTACAGGTCGCCATCAGGACCCTGCACCACGGAGCGGAAGCGCCCGGTGGCAGTGGGCCAGGACACCTGCGTGACCTTGGATGACAGCCCGTCGGCATTGATCTTCAGCACGTCCAGGCGGTTGCCCACCGGGGTTCCGTGAATGCCGATGCCGGTGTAGCCGACGATCATCGCGCCATCCCAGTCCTTCCACTTCGCACCGGTGATGAAGGTGGAACCGAACATGCCCTGCGACAGGCCGTTGTTGTTCCACGCCGGTTTCATGGCGTTGGGGTAGGTCTTGAGGTCGGTCATGGGCATGAAGGCGGCGCGCTCCTTCGGATCCATGGCGCCCATCTGGTTGGGCGAGTAGCCGCAGTAGTCATCCGGGCAGTCCTTGCGGCCCGCCACGTTCGGGCGCGGATCCCAGCCGGCGTTGCCGCCGTTGACCAGCGCGGTGACCTCGTCGGTATGCCAGGGGCCGTTCTCCGAAGTGAAGGGGCGGCCGTCGGTCGGGCGGAAGGTGATGCCCTGCGGGTTGCGGTGGCCGTAGGTGTAGACGCGGCGGTCGAAGCCGGCGGGCGGGTTGTTGCCTGCGGCGGCCTTGCCGTCGCGGTCGATGCGCAGCACCTTGCCGCCGATGTAGGTGGGGCTCTGCGGGGCGATGCCGAGGTGGTTGTCCCCGGTGGTGACGTAGAGGAAGCCGTCGGCAGGGTTGAAGCGGACGCGGCCGCCGTTGTGCGCGCCAGGGCCGCCGAAGGGATGCTTGGTGGCCTTGGGCTTGTAGCCGATGTCGGCAACGATGTCGGTACGGTCGGACACGTCGCTGAAGGATGCGTCCACCTTGAGCCGCATGACGCGGTTGACCAGTTTGCCGTCGAGGTTCGAGCTCGAGTAAACGTAGATGTAACGGTTGCTGGCGAAGTCCGGATCGACCGCCACACCCATCATGCCGGCCTGGCCGTCACAGAACAGGTCGGCGCTGGAGGAGGCATAACCGGTGGAGTCGCCAAGGCCGTGGAGCTTGTTGATGGCGCCGGAAGGCAGGCGGACCGACAGGCCCTTGCACTTCTCGGTGAAGAACATGGTGCCGTCCTTGAGGAACGCCATGTCCCAGGGCAGTTCGAGCTTGTTCACCACCACCTGCGTTGACA
>JBILUV010000081.1:0-13525 GCA_044370825.1 Burkholderiales bacterium
GCCTTGGCCACCGCCAGGGACACGGCGAGCAGCGCGTTGGCGCCGAGCCGTGACTTGTTCTCGGTGCCGTCGAGGTCGATCATCGTCTTGTCGATGAAGGCCTGTTCGGTGGCGTCCAGACCAATGATGGACTCGCAGATCTCGGTATTGACGTTCTCCACCGCCTGCAGCACGCCCTTGCCGCCGAAGCGCGACGCGTCGCCGTCGCGCAGTTCGATGGCCTCGCGGGTGCCGGTCGACGCGCCCGAGGGCACCGCGGCCCGGCCGCTGATGCCGGACTCGAGGAGCACGTCGGCCTCCACCGTCGGGTTGCCGCGCGAATCGAGGATCTCACGCGCCACGACATCTACGATCGAACTCATGATCTGCAGGCTTCCTGTGTTGTGCCGCGCGCGCCCTCAGGGCGCGGTCTCCGGCTGGGTGATCCAGTCCTCTGCGAAGCCACGCTGCTTCGCCAGCTCATCCAGTTCCCTGAGGGTCGCAAGCAGCCCCTCCATGTGGCGCAGCGGCCAGGCGTTCGGTCCATCGGACAGGGCCCGGGCCGGGTCCGGATGCGTCTCCATGAACAGGCCGGAAATACCCGCCGCCACGGCCGCCCGCGCCAGCACCGGCACGAACTCCCGCTGGCCGCCGCTGGCGCTGCCCTGACCGCCCGGCAGCTGCACGGAATGAGTGGCGTCGAACACCACCGGGCAGCCAGTCTCGCGCATCACCATCAGGCTGCGCATGTCGGACACCAGGTTGTTGTAGCCGAAACTGAAGCCACGCTCGCACACCATCACGTTGTCCTGACCGCTGGCCTCGCGCGCCTTGTCGACCACGTTGCGCATCTCCCAGGGCGACAGGAACTGCCCCTTCTTGATGTTCACCGGCTTGCCGGCGGAAGCCGCGGCGCGGATGAAGTCGGTCTGGCGGCACAGGAAGGCCGGCGTCTGCAGCACGTCCACCGCGGCCGCGACCTCGGCCACCTGCTCCGCGGTGTGCACGTCAGTGAGCACGGGGAGGCCGAGGCTGCTTCTGACCTCGGCGAGGATCTCCAGCCCCTCCTCCCGGCCCGGACCGCGGTAGGAGCGGGAGGAACTGCGATTGGCCTTGTCATAGGAGGCCTTGAAGATGAAGGGCACGCCGAGGCCGATGCAGATCTCCTTGAGTCTGCCGGCCGTGTCCAGCACCAGTTGCCGTGACTCGACCACGCAGGGGCCGGCGATCAGGAACAGCGGGTGGTTCAGGCCGGCCTCGAAGCCGCAGAGCTTCATGCCTGCCCCGCGCGGGAATCCACCGCCGTCTGCGAACGCTGCATCAGACCACCGCCTCCCGAGCGGCCCCGGGTGGTGCAGCTTCGGCACGGTGTCGGATGGCCGCCTCGATGTAGGCCTTGAACAACGGATGGCCGGCACGCGGCGTGGACGTGAACTCGGGATGGAACTGGCAGCCGACGAACCAGGGATGGCTGGGCAGTTCGATCATCTCGACCAGCCGCTCGCGCCCCACGGACCAGCCGCTGACCCGCAGGCCTGCCGCCGTGAGACGGTCGAGCAGGCTGTTGTTGACCTCGTAACGATGCCGGTGACGTTCGCAGATGCGCGCGCTGCCGTAGACCTGGCTGGCCAGCGAGCCCTCGGCCAGTTCCGCGTCCTGACCGCCAAGGCGCATGGTGCCGCCAAGGTTGGACTGCTCGGTACGCATCTCGACCCGCCCTTCGCGGTCGAGCCACTCGTCGATGAGCGCCACCACCGGATAGGCGGGTGCCGGCTCGAACTCGGTGGAGTGCGCGTCGGCCATTCCCGCCACGTCGCGGGCGTATTCGATCACCGCCAGTTGCATGCCCAGACAGATGCCGAGATAGGGCACGCCGCGTTCGCGCGCGAAGCGGATCGCCCGGATCTTGCCCTCGACGCCGCGCTTGCCGAACCCCCCCGGCACGAGAATGGCATCCATGCCCTCCAGAAGGCCGGTGCCCTGCGCCTCGAGCTTTTCGGAGTCGATGTAATGGATGTTGATGCGCGCACCGGTGTGGATACCGGCGTGGGTCAGCGCCTCGGACAGCGACTTGTAGGACTCGGTCAGATCGACGTATTTGCCGACCAGGGCGATGTCGACCTCGTGGTCCGGATGCTCCAGCACGTGCACGAGGTGGTCCCACTCCGACAGGTCGGCCGGCGGAAGCTCGAGCTCCAACTTGCGACAGACGATATCGTCCAGGCCCTGTGCGTGCAGGACACCGGGAATCTTGTAGATCCGGTCGACGTCGATCGCGGTGATCACCGCGCGGTCCTCGACGTTGGTGAACAGCGCGATCTTGCGTCGCTCGTCCTCCGGCAATTGCCGGTCGGCCCGGCACAGCAGGATGTCGGGCTGGATGCCGATCTCGCGCAATTCCTTCACCGAGTGCTGCGTCGGCTTGGTCTTGATCTCGCCAGCCGAGGCGATGTAGGGCACAAGGGTGAGGTGGATGAAGCAGGTGTTGTTGCGGCCCAGTTGCAGGCTCATCTGGCGGATGGCCTCGAGGAAGGGCAGCGACTCGATGTCGCCCACCGTACCCCCCACTTCGACGATGGCGACGTCGGCGTCGCCGGCCCCGAGCCGGATGAAATGCTTGATCTCGTCGGTGATGTGCGGGATCACCTGCACCGTGCCGCCGAGGTAGTCGCCGCGCCGCTCCTTCTTGATGACGCTCTCGTAGATCTGGCCGGTGGTGAAATTGTTGCGCCTGCTCATGCGCGTTCGCACGAACCGCTCGTAGTGCCCCAGATCGAGGTCGGTCTCGGCGCCGTCATGAGTGACGAACACCTCGCCGTGCTGGAACGGGCTCATGGTGCCCGGGTCGACGTTGATGTAGGGATCCAGCTTGAGCATCGTGAGCCGGAGGCCCCGGGACTCGAGGATTGCGGCGAGGGAGGCAGCAGCGATCCCCTTCCCAAGGGAGGACACCACACCGCCAGTCACAAAGATGTACTTTGTCATTCGCCGATCGCAAAAAAGTGCATGTGCATGATAATCCAGAAAGACCCCGTCGCGAGCATGCTCGCCCGCCGCAGGTGGGGCGCCCGGCAAGGAATCGCCCTGCGGGCAGGGCGAAGGCTTCGCGTGCTCAGCCCGCCGCCGGTGCTGGCGCGGCCGCCGCGTTGGCAAGGAAGAGCCAGGTGTCGACCACGGTGTCCGGGTTCAGTGAAATGGTGTCGATGCCCTGCTCCACGAGCCAGCTTGCCAGATCGGGATGGTCCGACGGCCCCTGGCCGCAGATGCCCACGTACTTTCCCTGGCGCTTGCAGGCCTGGATGGCCATCGCAAGCAGCAGCTTGACGGCCGGGTCACGCTCGTCGAAGGCGTCGGCCACGATGCCCGAGTCGCGGTCCAGCCCAAGCGTGAGCTGCGTGAGGTCGTTGGACCCGATGGAGAACCCGTCGAAGTGCTGCAGAAACTGCTCGGCCAACAGCGCGTTCGAGGGAATCTCGCACATCATGATGATCTTCAGGCCGTTGACGCCGCGGCGCAGACCGTTGTCGGCCAGCAGAGCCACGACGCGACGCGCCTCCTCTACGTTGCGCACGAAGGGCACCATGACCTCGACGTTGGTCAGGCCCATCTCGTCGCGCACCTTGCGCAGGGCGCGGCATTCCAGTTCGAAGCAGTCCCGAAAGCTCGAGGAGATGTAGCGCGAGGCGCCTCGGAAGCCAAGCATCGGGTTTTCCTCTTCCGGCTCGTAGCGCTTGCCGCCCACCAGACTGGAATACTCGTTGGACTTGAAGTCCGACATGCGCACGATCACCGGCTTCGGATGGAAGGCCGCGGCAAGCGTGGCGATGCCCTCGGTCAGCTTCTCGACATAGAACGACACCGGGTCGCCATAGGCGCTGGCGTGGGACTCGATCACGCCACGCACGTCCAGGGGCACGTCCGGATAGGCCAGGACCGCCTTCGGATGTACCCCGATCATGCGGGCGATGATGAATTCGAGCCGGGCCAGCCCCACCCCACTGTTGGGCAGGCGGGAAAACTCGAACGCCAGTTCCGGGTTGCCGACGTTCATGTAGATCTTCACCGGCGGGTCGGGCAGTGCCTGGATCGACAGGTCGGTGACCTCCACCTCCAGACGTCCCCGGTAGACGAAGCCGGTGTCTCCCTCGGTGCAGGACACGGTGACTTCCATGCCGTCCTTCAACACCTGGGTGGCGTCGTTGCAGCCCACCACCGCGGGGATGCCGAGTTCTCGCGCGATGATGGCAGCGTGGCAGGTGCGTCCCCCCCGGTTCGTGACGATGGCGGCGGCACGCTTCATGACCGGTTCCCAGTCGGGGTCGGTCATGTCGCTGACCAGCACGTCACCCGGCTGGACACGGTGCATCTCCTCGGGGTCGCGGATCAGGCGCACCTGGCCGATGCCGGCACGGTTGCCGATGGCCCGCCCGGAGACGAGGATCTCGGAGCGGGTCTTGAGACGGAAGCTCTGCTGCGACTCGTGGCCAGCATTGGACTTCACCGTCTCGGGGCGCGCCTGCAGGATGTAGATGCGCCCGTCCTCCCCGTCCAGCCCCCATTCGATGTCCATGGGGCGCGAGTAGTGCTCCTCGATGATGGTGGCGTAGCGCGCGAGCTCGTGCACCTGCTCATCGGAGATCGCGAAGCGCCGGCGGTCAGCCTCGGGCACGGGGACGGTACTCACCGACTTGCCGGCCTCCGAAGCCTCGCCGAACACCATCTTGATGGCCTTGGCCCCGAGACCGCGGCGCAGCACCGCGTGCCGCCCGGCCTTCAGGCCCGGCTTCCAGACGTAGAATTCATCGGGATTCACCGCCCCCTGCACCACCGTCTCGCCCAGACCATAGGACGCGGTGATGAACACCACCTGGTCGAAGCCGGACTCGGTGTCGATGGTGAACATCACCCCGCTGGCGCCGAGATCGCTGCGCACCATCCGCTGGATGCCGCACGACAGGGCGACGCCTGCGTGCTCGAAGCCCTTGTGCACGCGATAGGCGATGGCGCGGTCGTTGTATAGCGAAGCAAAGGTGTGGCGCACCGCGGCCAGCACGTTGTCCAGACCACGGATGTTGAGGAAGGTCTCCTGCTGACCGGCGAAGGAGGCATCCGGCAGATCCTCTGCCGTGGCGGAGGAACGTACCGCCACGGTGGCATCTCCGGCCCCGGACAGACGCCGGTAGTGCGCCTCGATGTCCGCGCGCAGCCTGGCGGGGAGCGGCGCCTCGGCGATCATCGTGCGGATGTGCCGGCCGGTGGCCGCGAGCGCCGTGACGTCGTCCACGTCCAGGCCGGCCAGCTCGGCACGGATACGGTCCTCGAGCCCCGCCTCGGCGAGGAAATCGCGGAAGGCGTCGGCCGTGGTCGCGAAGCCCCCCGGCACCCGCACCCCCGCCTTGGACAACTGGCTGATCATCTCCCCCAGCGAGGCATTCTTGCCGCCGACGCGCTCCACATCGGACATGCGCAGTTCGTCGAAGTCCAGGACGTAGGGAAACTGAGACGACATGAGGGTGATCTCCCGTGACGGCGACACAGGCCGTGCTCGAAAAAAGTGCTATGTTACCGGATCGTTTATTGCGGCACAGCATCGGGTCGGAACATGGACAAGCAACCGGGCAGGCGGGCGTTCTTCGTGTCGGACCGGACCGGCATCACGGCGGAGATGCTGGGGCACAGTCTGCTGTCACAGTTCGACGACGTGCCCTTCCGCGAGGTCACACTGCCCTTCGTCGACTCGACCGAGAGGGCGCGTCAGGCGGTGCAGGAGATCAACCGGGCCCAGACCGAGGACGGTTTGCGGCCCCTGGTGTTCAGCACGCTGGTGGACCCCGCGCTCAGTTCGATCATCGCCACCGCCGAAGCGCTTTACCTGGACTGTTTCCAGCGCTTCATCCAGCCGATGGAGGACGAACTGGGTGTGCAACACACGCGCGAGATCGGACGCGCCCACCGTGTGCGCGATCAGGGCGAATACCAGACCCGCATCGAGGCGGTGAATTTCGTGCTGTCTCACGACGACGGCGTGTCCACCAAGGAACTGACCCAGGCCGACATCATCCTGGTGGGCGTGTCGCGCTGCGGCAAGACACCCACCTGCCTGTATCTCGGGCTCCAGTACGGCATCCGCGCCGCCAACTATCCGCTCATCCCGGAGGACTTCCGCGACATGGTGCTGCCGTCGCGGCTGCAGAAATTTCGTCGCAAGCTGTTCGGCCTCACCATTCAGGCCGATCGGCTGGCGCAGATCCGCAACGAGCGCCGCCCCAACAGCACCTACGCGCAGATCGACAACTGCCAGTACGAGATCGACCGCGCGGAACTGCTCATGCGCCAGGAAGGCATTCCCTTCATCGACGCCACCAACCGCTCCATCGAGGAACTGGCCACCACCATCCTGCACCAGGCGCAGTTGCAGCGTCAGGTGTTCTGAGGCACGCGCCGCCGCACGGGAGCGCTCACCAGGACCGTCCCGCACGGCGCAGATGCCGCGCGATGCGGCCCTCGCAAACCGTCTGGGCCCGCTCGTACTCCTCAGGACTGTCGATGATCTGATGCTCGCGACGGACGTCCTGCAGGTCCCGCTCGGCTCTCGGCAGCCATCGACCGGTGACCTCGGACTGGAGCCTTCCCTGCAGATCGTCGCGTTTCCCGACGTGGACGACGCCGGCGAGCCTATCCTGCAACTCCGCCTGCAGCTGCAGCGCGACCTCGCGCAGCCGCCTGACGTGCACGTCGACGTGCCGCATCTCGTGCCGGAGGACGAAGTCGTAGGCACAGCTGTCCTCGATGAACTCGCTGGCGACGTACACCTGCACCGGTCGGTAGCGCAGAGTCATGGTGAGCGAGGGACGCAGACAGGTCAGCCCGGAACGCGGATCCGAAAGCGAACTGAAGCCCCATTGCGCCTCCACCTGCAACGCTGGACGGGTCAGCCCCAGGACCCAGCGCCCGTCTCCTTCCCGGCCGGCGAGACGCGTCAGTTCGGCGTAGGACAGACGGCTCTCCACCACCGGCTCGACCGGGTCGGTGCGCACCTGGACGCGCCCGGGCGGCAGGCGACGCTCACAGGCCGCCCTCAGGTCCTCCGGTCCGCGCGCCAGCGCCTCGCCGCATCCGAGGCAGGCCAGCAGCGCCAGCAGCCGCGCCAGGGCGACCGGAACCGCCCGCGGGCGGTCGCTCAGGCGCCCGGGGGCAGCGCAAGCCGTCGCCACGCCGAGACGCCCTTCACTGCCTTGTCGAGCTGGTCCAGGTAGGCCTCATGGGCGGCACCCTCCTCGGACGTTGCGCTCAGCACAACGAATTCCAGTCCGCTGAGATCGTGCACCGCCGCACCCGATGCGGTTCCGGCATCCACCGCGTCGATGACCAGGGTGTCCTGACCCCGGGTCATGGCAAGGTAGACCTCGGCCAGCAGCCGCGCGTCGAGCAGCGCGCCGTGCACGGTACGGGCCGAGTTGTCGACGCCATAGCGCTCGCACAGGGAATCCAGGCTGTTCCGTTTGCCTGGATGCAACTCGCGCGCGAGCCTCAGGGTATCGAGCACCGAGTTCGCCACGGTATCGACCGGTCTCAGGTCGATACGGCCAAGTTCCATGTTCAGAAAGGACAGGTCGAATGCGGCGTTGTGGATGATCAACTGGGCATCACGCACGAAATCCAGGAAGTCCCGCGACACCTCTACGAACCTGGGCTTGTCCTGCAGGAACTCTTCGGTGAGTCCGTGCACATCGAGGGCGCCCGGATCGCTGGCGCGTCCGGGATTGAGGTACTGGTGGAAGCTTCGCTCCGTGATCCGGCGGTTTACGATCTCGACGCAGGCGAGTTCCACGATGCGATGCCCCAGCCCGGGATCGAGGCCGGTGGTCTCGGTATCGAGCACGATCTGGCGCACCGCCCGCTCCGATGGGTTCATCGCAACCGTCCGACGCCCGCGTCGCGCACGCCCTGGTTCGCCAGCGCATCGGCCCGTTCATTGCCGTCATGCCCCGCGTGGCCGCGCACCCACAGCCACTCGATCTGGTGGCCGGCGGCGAGCGCGTCCAGGCGTTGCCACAGGTCGATGTTCTTGACCGGCTTGTTGTCCGCCGTGCGCCAGCCACGCCGCTTCCAGGACGCGATCCACTCGCTGATGCCCTTCTGGACGTATTGCGAGTCGGTGTGGATGCGGGCCCGCACCGGACGCCTGAGCAGCGACAGGGCCTCGATCACCGCCAGCAGCTCCATGCGGTTGTTGGTGGTGTCGCGCTCCCCGCCGCAGATCTCCTTCTCCGTGTCGCCGAAGCGCAGCAGCGCACCCCAGCCGCCAACCCCCGGGTTGCCCTTGCAGGCACCATCGGTATAGATGTCGACCAGATCACTCATCGCCGCCCCCGGCCTGGCCGGTCTCCGTGTTCGCCGCGCCGCGCAGGCTGCGGATGCAGCAGTTTCTGGGGTATTGCCGCCAGCATGCGGCGCCGCGCCGACGCCATGCGCCACCTCGGCGTGATCAAACGCGCGCCCTTGACGCGCTTGATGCAATGCAGGAAATACACCCCGCCGGCGATCGGCCACCAGCGGTCTCCCGCCCGCTCCATGAATTCCCAGCGCGACAGCCATTGCTCGCCCCTGCAGGGCGGGACGTAGGCCGCCATCCGGCCCGAGGTAATCTCGAATCCGAGCAGCGCCATCCAGTCCTTGATGCGCGGCAGGCTGATGAACTGGCCGCGCCAGGGAAACTCATCGCGTCCTCCCGGCAGCCAGCGCGCCGCACCCCACAGGCTCCACGGATTGAAGCCCGACAGCACCAGATGCCCCTCGGGCATCAGGACACGCTGAACCTCCCGCAGGACCTGGTGCGGGCTTGCGGAGAACTCCAGCGTGTGAGGCAGCACCACGAGGTCGATGCTGGCCGTGGCGATGGGCAGTTCGCAGGCATCTCCGACAACGTCGACCCCGCCTTCCAGCGCCAGCACCCTGCGCTCGGCGATGCGGTTGGCACGCAGGCAGTCCAGGACTGGCAAACCGAACTGCAGCGCCTGAAAACCGAAGGCGTCCACCACCTCGGCGTCAAAAATCTCCTGCTCGCGCGCCTGCAGGTATCGACCGAGCGGCGTGCCGAACCAATCCGATGGCAACGATGTCATGGTTATGGGCCGCCGTCGACGGCGGAAAGCATGTAAAGTTTGGACTCTCTGCCGGCCCCTGCGCGACTCGTCCGGCCGCGAGTATACCGACCGCATGTCGCAGTGGTTGAAGCACGCGCCGGCCCACCCTGCCACCGGGCACGGACGCGATCCTCAGGAGGCTCGATTTGTTCAAGCGTTTCCGTGGCCGACCGGATCCGTTCCGCGCCATCACATTGCGCATCGGCCACATCGGTCACGTCATCCATCCGGTTCGCGTTTTGGTCGCTGCCATCGTTCTGGGCGGGATGAATCAGGCCTGCGCCGTCAATGGCGCCAACCGCCAGCCGCTATCCCAGACCCGCCCTGCCCAGACCGCCAGACCCGCGACGACGCCGAAGCCTGCGGCAGCGCCGCCCCAGACTGCGGCGCGCGGCATCCAGCTCCGCCTGAGCACCGAGCCGGCGGCCATCGTCCCGCCCTCCGTACCCGAGGCAACCGTGCCGCGCCGCATGGAGAGCGTGAGCGCGACATCCCTGCCTGGCGTGACGCAGGATCCCGAGGCACGCGTCCGGACAAAACCCGATCCGCTGGCCGAGCCTTCACTTGCAAGCCACACGGTGGCGCTCGCCCAGCCACCCGCGATCCCGGCTGCCAGGAGTGCACGACCGGCCCCACCCGCAGCGCCGCGGGTCGTACCGCCGGTGCCCCCGCCAGCCGCCGTGGCGACAACGGCGCCACGCCCGATCGCCCCCACCCGCCAGGCGGGCGCTGGCGTGACGCCGCGGATGGCTGGCGCGCCTGCCGACCCGACCTCGGTCGCGGTTGCACAGGCTGCGGTGACCATGTCCCTCGCGTCCCCGCAGGCCACGCCCTTCGCCACCGCACCCGCGGAGGACGTCATGACCCAGGCGGAGAAAGTGGACAGCCTCTGGACCCGGGTGCGGTCCGGCTTCGGGGTGCCGGACCTTCAATCGCCGCTGGTGGATCGCCACGAGGCCTTCTACGCCAACCGTCCGCAATACCTCCAGCGCATCGTCGAGCGCGGCAAGCGCTACCTGCACTTCATCGTCGAGGAAGTCGAGAAGCGCGGCATGCCTCTGGAGATCGCGCTGCTGCCCATGATCGAGAGCGCCTACAACCCCAAGGCCTACTCCAAGGCACACGCCTCCGGCATGTGGCAGTTCATCCCCTCGACCGGCAAGAACTATGGTCTGGAACAGAACTGGTGGTATGACGGTCGCCGGGATGTGCTCGCGGCGACGCGCGCCGCCCTGGACTACCTGCAGAAGCTGCACGCCGATTTCGGCGACTGGCAGCTTGCGCTGGCCGCCTACAACTGGGGCGAAGGGGCGGTGGCCCGTGCGATCGAGCGCAACCAGCGGCGCGGCCTGCCCACCGACTACAGCAACCTGAGCATGCCAGCGGAGACGCGCAACTACCTGCCCAAGCTTCAGGCGGTGAAGAACATCGTCTCCGAGCCGGAGCGGTTCGGCATGGCGCTGGACGAGGTGCCAAACGAGCCTTATTTCATCCGTGTGGCAGCGCCCGGTCACATCGACTTCAAGCGCGCCGCACAGCTGGCCGAGGTGCCACTCGAGGAGCTGCATTCGCTCAATCCAGGCCACAACCGCCCGGTCATCGCCACCGACCAGGTGCTGCTCATCCCCGCTGACAAGGCCGACGTGTTCGAGCAGAACCTCCGGGCGCTGGAGGGTCCCCTCACCTCGTGGCGCACCTACAGGCTTACGGCGGCGGAACGCCTCGAGGCCATCGCGGCACGTTTCCACACCAGCGCCTCTCTCCTCGCCCAGGTCAACGACATCCGTCCCGGAACCCGCCTGAAGGCAGGCTCGACGCTCCTGGTTCCGGCCGTTGCGGCACGGGGTGTCGGCAGGACGAACGAAGGTCCTGGCATCGACACCAGCGGCTTCACGCCGCCCCAGGTGCTTGCCGAGCAGCGCATCCACAGGGTCCGCAAGGGCGAGACGCTGGCGGGCATCGCCGCGCGCTACGAGGTCGAAGTGGGGGATCTCGCGGCCTGGAACCGGCTGTCGCGACCCGTGGCGCGGCCTGGCGCGGTCCTGCGGCTGCAGCGCCCCGCCAGCGGCGGCAGGGGTTCTCACCACCGTCCGCACGACACCCGCAATGCACCCGGCAAGGCCCAGACCGGTGCGCATGCCAATGCGAAACGCACGGACCGTCACCGGGCCGCGAAGGGCCGCGACACCGCGTCCGGCAACCTGGCGGCGAAACAGCGTCCGCCGCGCAAGGAACAACACCGCATCGCCGGGCGCTGACCTCGGTAGGCGCGTCACCCGTGCAAGTGACACCTCACACGATGTCCCCCAGGCAGCGAAGTCACCTCCGGATAACGGCTCGCACACTCGGGCAGGGCCTGGGGACAGCGCGGATGGAAATGGCAACCCGTCGGTGGCGTCACGGGTGAGGGAAGCTCCCCAGCCAGGGCTGGTACCGGCGACCGTGCCCCGATCACCGGCATCGAAGCCAGCAAGGCCCGCGTGTAGGGGTGGGCGGGCCGGCCCAGCACGTCCTGCACGCTGCCCTGCTCCACCACCCGGCCGAGGTACATGACCGCCACCTCGTGCGCGATGTGCTCCACGACCGCAAGGTTGTGCGTGATGAACACGTAGGCCAGGTCCAGCCGCTGCTGGAGATCGCGCAGCAGGTTGAGGATCTGCGCCTGCACCGAGACGTCCAGCGCCGAGGTGGGCTCGTCGCACACCAGCAGCTTCGGTTCGACGGCGAGTGCGCGGGCGATGGCGATGCGCTGGCGCTGCCCGCCGGAGAACTCGTGCGGATAACGGTTGGCGCAGTCGGCATCCAGTCCCACCTGCTCCAGCAGGGAGGCGGTCCGGGCCGCTCGCAGCGCGGGGGCGGGCGGGGGATCCAGCTCCAGCATTCCCTCCTGCAGGATCTCCTGCACCTGCAGACGGGGGTCGAGCGACGAGAAGGGATCCTGGAACACCATCTGGAAGCGTGACCGTCTGGCGCGCAGGCGGCCGGGCGACAACGCAGCGAGATCCTCACCCTCGAACACCACCCGCCCGCCCTGCACCGGCTGCAGCATCACCAGGGCGCGGCCGAGCGTGGTCTTGCCGCACCCGGATTCCCCCACGATTGCCAGGGTGCGGCCCGGCGCGAGACAGAGCGTGACCCCGTCGACCGCCCTCACCACCCCCACCACCCCCCGGAACAACCCGCCACGGACGGGAAAGCGGACCTGGAGGTCGCTGACCTCGAGCAGGGCATCGGCAGTCGCACGCGCCTCGCTCGGCGCCGAGGCGCTGTCCGGGGCAGGCAACGACGCCGGACCGGGTTCAAGGGGAAACAGGCAGCGTACCGCCCCGTCCCCATCCGTCACCAGGCGCGGCGGCCGCAGGGCGCAATCGGTATCGGCAAGGTGGCAACGCGGCTCGAAACGGCAGCCCGCCGGCATCTGCCCGGGAGCCGGCACGGCGCCCGGAATGCTGGCCAGCGGCCGGTCCCTGCCGCCAGCACCTGGCAGGGCCGCGAGCAGCTGGCGCGCGTAGGGGTGGCGCGGACCCTCGAAGAAGCGCACCGCGGGCGCCGTCTCGACCAGTTGCCCCGCATACATCACCCCCACGCGGTGCGCGACCTGGGCGACCACGGCGAGATCGTGGGTGATGAGGAGCACCGCCATGCCGGTGCGGCGCTGGCGCTCCGCGAGCAGTTCGAGCACCTGCGCCTGTAGGGTCACGTCGAGCGCAGTGGTGGGTTCGTCCGCGATCAGCAGATCGGGTTCGCAGGCGATCGCCATGGCGATCATCACGCGCTGGCGCAGCCCGCCCGACAACTGGAACGGGAACTCGGCGAGGCGACGCACCGGATCAGGAATCCCGACTGCCTCGAACAGCGAAACCACACGCTGCGTTGACTCAGGGCCCCGGCAACCGAGGTGGCGTGCGAGCACCTCCCGCACCTGGTCACCCACGGTCATCACCGGATTCAGGCTGGTGGCCGGCTCCTGGAACACCATCGCGAGGCGCCGGCCCCGCACGTCGCGCATGGCCCGCTCCGGCAGCGCCAGCAGATCGCGGCCATCGAACACCACCCGCCCCGCCACCGTGGCCGCAGCGGCAGGCAGCAGGCGCGCGATCGACAAGGCGGTGAGCGACTTGCCGCACCCGGACTCACCCACCAGGGCGAAGGTCTCGCCGCGTCCCACCTGGAACGAGATGCCGTCGACGGCGGGCCACTCGCCGGCGCCCGAGGCCACCGTCGTGACCAATCCCTCGACCGAGAGCACCGGGGCGCTCATGCCGAGTTCCCCTCTGTCGACGGACTCGCGGGACGGGCGCGCTGTCTCGGATCGAGCGCGTCACGCACGGCGTCTGCGAACATGTTGGCCGCCAGCACCAGCACGAACATGAACACGAAGGCCGAGGCCAGCGACCACC
>JBILUV010000324.1:0-3777 GCA_044370825.1 Burkholderiales bacterium
ACCCTTCGGCGCAAAGAACGCGCCCCAGGAGTAGGACTCGAGTTCAGGTCGGCCCAGCTCGGCGAAGGTGGGCGTGTCGGGCAGGCTGGCGAGGCGTGAACGGGAGGTTACTGCCAGCGCCCGCAGCCGCCCGGACTGGATGTGCGGCACCGCCACGAGGGGAAAGGCGATCATCACCGGCACCTGCCCGGCGGCGACGTCGGTGAGTGCCGGCGCCTCCCCCTTGTACGGTACCGGCCGCAGCCGGGCGCCGGTGACGTCGATCAGGCGCTCCATCTCGAGATGCTGCAGCGTGCCCAGTCCGGGCGAGGCGTAGGGCATGGGCTCGGAGGCGCTGCGGGTGACCGTCACGAGATCCGCGAAGGTGCGTACCGGGCTGCTCGCGTGCACGACCAGCACCATGCCGCCACGGGCACGGAGCGACACCGGCTGGAAGTCCTTGAACACGTCGACCCGCATCTTCGGGTAGATGCAGGGGTTGATGCCGTGGGTGGCGATGTCGCCGGACAGCAGTGTGTAGCCGTCCGGGGCGGCGCGGGCCACGACCTCGGTCGCGAGTTGGCCGCTGGCGCCCGGTCGGTTCTCCACGAGGATGCGGCCACCCAGGAACTTCTCCATGACGGCGGCGATGCGCCGCGTCCCGCTGTCGGAGACGCCGCCCGCGGGCCAGGGCACGATGATCCGTACCGGGCGGTCCGGGTAGGTCGCTTCCGCGCTCGCGTCGCGGCCTGCCCCGAACATCGTCGCGGCCAGCGATCCGGCACCTGCCCGCAGCACGTCCCGCCGGGCCGCACTGAAAGCGTCCCGCGACCCAGCCACGCCCCGATCCTTGCGCTTCATCCTTCTCCTCCCTCAATCCATGAGCACTTCGGGCACCCAGTGCCGCGACACGCGATCGGCACGGAAGAAACAGCGGCCGAAGCGCGCCAGCGCGGCCTCGTCGATCTCCATCCCCAGCCCGGGCGTGGTCGGCGGATGCAGCACGCCACTCTCGTGCCGCCAGGGCGTGGCGAGCACCACGTCGCGGACGGCGCCGGTCCAGCCGGGCGGACTGAGCGGATACTCGAACGGATGTTCGTTGGCGAAGCCCGAGGCCAGCAGCACCTGGAGGTTGATGCCGAAGCCGAAACCGTTGCTCCAGGTGTGGGGCGTGAACCCACGGCCGTGGGCGCGGCACAGGCGCCCGACCTCGACCGTGTCGGCAATCCCGCCGGTCCAGACGGCATCGGGCTGGAAGATGTGGTAGCAACCCCGCTCCACCATGTGGCGGAGTTCAGGCAGGCCGGCGCAGTGCAATTCCCCCCCGGCGATCGGCACCCGGGTGGAGTGGGCCGTAAGGGCTGCCATGTCGTCGAAGCGGCTCATGTGCAGCGGTTCCTCGATCCAGGCCACGCCGACCTCGGCGCAGGCATCGGCGAAACGCCGCGCCCGGGCCAGATCCCAGCGCGGCGCCGGGCCCAGGTGGGTCAGCCGGAACGCCTGGTTGCAGTCCACGGCGATGCGCATGCGACCCTCCAGGGCGCGCGCCACCGCCTGGACCTGGGCGATGTCCACCGCCTCGTCGAAATCGTGCACGCGGATCTTGAGGGTGCGGAAGCCCTCCTCGTGACGCTGCCACGCCTCGTCGATGCGGGCCGCGGGTGACTTCACCTCGCCGGAGGATGCGTAGAGCGTGACCGGCTCGACGTGTCCGCCGAGCAGTTCGCACACGGGACGGCCGGCAAGACGGCCGGCGATGTCCCAGCAGGCCGCTTCCAGCCAGCCGTTGTGCACACCCTGGACCGCCATCACGCCGATGCGCTCGCGCACCAGATCGATGTCGGTCGGGTCGATGCCGAGGAACAGGTTGGCGATCCAGTCGCCCATGCCGGCGCGCTCGCGCCCGACGGCCGGAAAGGCGCTCAGGCCCGAGACACCGTCGTCGGTGGTGAACCGGACCAGGTAGAACTGGAGCGTGCTGCGCGGCGGGCCCGGGACCCAGGCCGGCGAGAACGGCGCCGGCAGCGGCGCCTGCACGAAATAAAGCGACACCCGGTCGATGACCGACATTCACTCCTCCCGCCGGTCCTCCGGGGCATGGACCACCGGTGTCTCGGTTTCTTGGTGTTGTGGTGGCGACCCGGCTGAGCGCGTCTGCCTCGGGCCAGCCGATCCGGAGTAGTCTAGCGCCACGCTGGCCGGGCTGTCCCGCGCCGTCACTATAATCCACAGGGGGGAGTGCAGGTGTCAGCAAGCGCATTCGATTATTCAGCCCTGCTGCGAGCCGATCTGCCACCGGCGAGCGCCAGGTGGAACGGCCTGCCGAGGCATCATTTCGTGGGCGGAAACAATGACGAGGCCAGCGTTCCCGTGGCCGACCTCGCCGCCGCGGCCGAGGCGGTGCTGCGCCGAGAAGGCCACACCCTCGCCCTGTACGGGCTGAAGAGCGGACCGCTGGGCTACCGACCGTTGCGTGAATTCATCGCCGGCAAGCTGGCCCGCGACACCGGCATCCGATGCAGCGCCGAGGACATCCTCATCACCTCCGGTTCGCTGCAGGGCCTCGACCTGGTCAACGCCGTCTTGCTGGCGCCCGGCGACACCGTGATCGTCGAGGAGATGACGTATGGCGGAGCGATCTCGCGGCTGCGTCGCCTGGGTGTGAACGTCGTCGGTGCCCCGGTCGATCACGAGGGGCTCAGTGCCACGGCCCTGGAAGGTGCGCTTGAAGACCTGTCCGGCCGCGGCATCAGGCCGAAGTACATCTACACCATTCCCACGGTGCAGAACCCCACGGCAAGCATCATGAGTGAGGAGCGGCGCGCACAGATCCTGGCCCTGTCGGAACGCTTCGGCGTGCCGGTGTTCGAGGACGAGTGCTATGCCGATCTGGTGTGGGACGGACAGCGTCCCCGCGCCATGCGCGCCATGAGCACCGACGGCCGGGTAATCCACATCGGGTCCTTCTCCAAGACGGTCGCCCCCGCCCTGCGCATCGGTTACCTGCTGGCGGACTGGCAGGTCATGAGCCGCATCCTGGCCGTCAAAAACGACGGCGGGTCCGGCGCCGTGGAACAGATGGTCCTGGCCGAGTACTGCCCGGAACACTTCGACGACCATGTCCGCAAGCTGCGCGCGGTGCTCAAGGGCAAGCTCGACGTCATGGTCGAGTCGGTGCACGCACATTTCGGTGCCACGGCCGATATCGAGTTCGATATTCCGCCCGGCGGCATCTTCCTGTGGCTCAAGCTGGCGGAAGGGGTCGACACCTCGCGTCTCGAGCAACTCGCCCTCAAGGCCGGGATTGCCATCAACCCCGGAGCGGAGTGGATGACCGATGCCGTCGGTGGACGGCGTCGACTGCGCCTGTGCTTCGCTCATCCGTCCCCCGAGGTGATTCGCGAGGGCGTGGGACTGCTCGCCGAGGTGTGCCGGCGTGAGTTCGGTGTGCCGCCGGCGCCGCAGGGAGCCCATCGGTGAGAGCGCGTCGGGTTCCAGAGGGTGCTGCCCTTGCGCGGCCTTCCCGGCGCCGTCTGATTCTGGCGGCCGGCACCGCGCTCACGGGCCTGTCCGGAGGCGCCGCAGGGGCGGACGACCTGCCCGAACTCATCCGGGTGGTGGTCCCCCTGGCACCCGGCAGCAGCCTCGATGCCCGGGCCCGCATGATGGCCGAGGGCCTCGGCCGCCGGTTGCAGCGCCGCGTTCTGGTCGAGAACCGTCCCGGTGCCGGCGGGACCGTCGGAGCGCTGGCGGTGGCCCGGGCGCGACCGGACGGAGCGACGTTGCTGTTCGTCAACA
>JBILUV010000082.1:0-13451 GCA_044370825.1 Burkholderiales bacterium
TGCGGGGCGGACTGGCCATCGGCACCATCGTGCTCATGGTGCTGATCTCTGCCATGAATGGCCTGAGCGTCGCCGGCATGGCCATCGGCGCGTCCATCGCCCTGCCCGAGATGCTGCGCCGCGGCTACGACAAGATCATGGTCACGGGCGTGATCCAGGGCGGTTCGACGCTCGGCATCCTGGTTCCGCCCTCGGTGGTGCTGGTGCTCTACGGCATGATCGCGCGCCAGCCGGTAAGCCAGCTGTGGCTCGCCGGGGCCATCCCCGGCCTGCTCATGGCGCTCATGTTCATCGTCTACATCGCGGTGCGCTGCCACCTGCAGCCGCATCTCGCCCCGACCGTGTCCGACGAAGAACTGAACATGCCGCTGGCGGACAAGCTCCGGCTGCTGCGCGCCGGGCTCATCCCCTTCCTGATTTTCTTTTTCATGACCGGGCTCTTTCTGATGGGCATCACCAGCCTGGTGGAGAGCTCGGCGGTGGGCGCGGCCGCAGCGACGGCGGCAGCGCTATGGAAACGGCGTCTGACCCGGGCCGTGCTGCACGGCGCCGTGCGCAACACGCTGCTGGTGTCGTGCATGTTCCTGTGGATCATCCTGGCGGCCCTGGCCTTCGGCGCCATCTTCGACGGCATCGGTGCGGTGCGCGCCATCGAGAGCCTGTTCATCACCACATGGGAGCTGTCGCCCTGGGAGGTGCTGCTGATGATGCAGCTGTCATTCCTCATCATGGGCATGTTCCTCGACGACACCGCGATGCTGGTGATCGTGGCCCCCCTGTACGTCCCCCTGGTGAAGTCTCTGGACCTGGGCATCGACAACGTGCTCATCTGGTACGGTGTGCTCTACACCATCACCTGCCAGATTGCCTACCTGACGCCGCCGTTCGGCTACAACCTGTTCCTGATGCGCGGTCTGGCGCCCAAGGAGATCCAGCTCGGCGACATATACCGCTCGGTGACGCCCTTCGTGCTGATCATGATCGCGGCCGCGTTGCTGATCACCGTGTTCCCGCAGATCGCCCTCTGGCTTCCGGCCCACATGACGCTGCGTTGAGCCTCACCTTCCGCCCACCCTTCCCGAGGACAAGACCATGACCGAAGACCGAGATCCCCCGGCGCCCATTGCCGCGGACCCCACGACGCCCGCGATGACCCCGAGCGAGGAGATCCTCTCGCGCCGCCGCCGCTTCATGAAGCAGGTAGGCTTTGGGGGCGCGGCGGCAGCCACGACCGTGGCGTCTCCGGCGGTGCTGGCGCAGAAGCCGCCGATCCGCTGGCGCCTGCAGACCTACTCCGGCGCGCCGCTCGGAGCCCACGTCATCAAGCCGCAGATCGACGCCTTCAACAAGGCCGCCAATGGCGAGATGGTGATCGAGCTCTTCTACGCCGACCAGCTGGTGCCCACCTCGGAGCTGTTCCGCGCCCTGCAGAACGGCACCATCGACGCGGTCCAGTCCGACGACGCCACCATGGCCTCGCCGGTGGACATCGCGGTGTTCGGCGGCTACTTCCCTTTTGCCACACGTTACAGCCTCGATCTCCCTGTCCTGTTCACGCAGTACGGTCTCAACGACATCTGGAAGGAGGCCTACAGCAAGATCAAGAACATCGAGTGGCTCAGCGCCGGCGCGTGGGATCCGCTGCACATCTTCACCCGGGAGCCGATCCGCAAGCTCTCCGACATGAAGGGCAAGCGCGTCTTCGGGGTTCCCACCGCGGGCAAGTTCCTCTCCCGTTACGGACTCATCCCGGTGACGGTGCCCTGGGACAACGTCGAGGTGGCGCTGCAGACCGGCGAGCTCGACGGCGTGGCCTGGTGCGGATTCACCGAGGCCTACGAGGTGGGCTGGGCCGGCCTCTGCAAGTACGCCCTGTCCAACAGCATCACCGGCGCCTGGTGCGGCTCGTACTTCGTCAACTCCAAGAGCTGGGCCAAGGTGCCACCGCATCTGCAGCAGCTGTTCCGCAGCACCATCGACCAGTCGCACTACTACCGCCAGGTCTGGTATTGGGGCGGCGAGGCCGAGCTGCGCGTGCGGGGCGAGAAGATGCAGCTCACCGCCCTGCCGGCCAACGAGTGGGCGCAGGTGCTCAAGGACTCCGAGAAGTTCTGGGACGAGACCGCCAAAACCAGCCCGCGCGTGAAGAAAGTCATCGACATCTTCAAGCGCTACAACCAGGTGATGGAGAAGGCGGGTTATCCGTACCGTTGATGGCCAGACGCCGGTGGCGCGAACAGCGCGTCACCGGCGCCTCGTCGCCGCAGCGCTTGAGTGCCCCGGGTGTGGTGGCTTGTCTGGAGATACATTGAGGAAAGACGGCTTCACATTACCCTGGTGCCGCTGCTCAGGCTTCCCGAACCGCTGCTATCCTCCCGATCGGGCTGACACTATCGTCGTCCCCATGACCAAGGCGCACCGCCGAGCGCGATGGCAAGCCCGGCCCGGCCGCGAGGCCATGCACGATCCACCAGGGATTCACCGAGCACGCGCAGTCTCTTCTCTCAACTTCCGGAGCCCGACGTAATGCAGACCCTCCCCAGATTCGTGACCCCACGCCTCGTCGCTGTCGGCATCGCTGCCCTCGCGACCCTGCTCTCGGCCTGCTCGAAGGAGGAATCCCCCCCCCCAGCCCCCGAGAAGCCGGCGGCGGCGGCCGGCCCCAAGCGCGGCGGGACTCTGATCTTCGCCCGGCCCGAGGAGCCGCAGACCATGAACCCCTACGTCCCGGGTGACAATGGGTCGATCTACGCCATCGAGCAGGTCTGCGACTCCCTGGTGGAACCCGACGCCACCGGCAACGGGCTGCGCCCCGGACTGGCCGAGTCCTGGGAGGTGTCGGAGGACAAGCTCACGTACACGTTCAAGCTGCGCGAGACGAAGTTCAGCAACGGCAAGCCGGTCACCGCGGCCGATGTCGTGTTCTCGCTCGGCAAGGCCGGGGCGGAATCCTCTCCCCTCGCAATGCTCTACGAGCCCATCAAGTCCACCGAGGCAGTGGACGACAGGACGGTCCGCATCACCCTGAAGCGGCCCTACACGCCGGTGCTCTCGGCGCTTTCGGCCTACAACGCGGCCATCGTCTCCAAGGAAGCCTACGAGGCGGGTGCCGATGCATTCGGCCAGAAGCCGGTATGTTCCGGTCCGTTCGTGGTGGAGGAGTACGCCCGCGGCTCGCGCCTGGTACTGGCGAAGAACCCCGACTACTGGGAGAAGGGAAAGGACGGCCAGCCTCTGCCCTACGTCGACAAGGTCGAGATGCGCTATGTGCCCGACAGCAATGCCCGCGTGCTCGGCCTGCGCAACGGCGACTTCGACGCCATCGCCAGCGTTCCCTTCAACCAGGCTGAGTCCCTCAAGGGCGCTGCCGACCTGAAGCTCGAGCAGGTGCCGATCTTCCGCCTCGACTACGTGTTCGCCAACCACAAGGCGAAACCGCTCGACAGCAAGGACCTGCGTCTCGCCCTGAACCACGCGGCCGACCGCGAGGCCATCATGAAGGTGGTGTACTTCGGCTATGGCGAAATCCCCAATTCCTACATGCCGAAGGTCAACTTCCATGCGGACGGCGTCGAGCGCATTCCCTACGACCTCGAGAAGGCCAAGGCGCTGGTGAAATCCTCTGGCTACAAGGGCCAGACGATCAAGCTGATGGTGGACACCGGCAACGCGCCTTCCAAGCAGATCGCCACCATTCTGCAGCAGGGCTGGACCGAGGCCGGGCTGAAGGTCGAGATCGTCGAGTACGACGTGGGCACCGCCTTCGACATGAGCAGCAAGGGCGACTACATGCTCTACGTCAGCTACATCACCAGCGACATCAACGACACCGACGAGCTCGCGACGCTGCAGGCCGACGGCCGCGGCGGCACGAAGTCGTTTTTCTCGAACTACCGTAACGACACGGTCGGCAAGATGCTCGATCAGGCCCGTGAAGAGGCCGATCCGGCCAAACGGGCGGAGCTCTACGCCAAGGTTCAGGACACCGTCTACCACGACGGCTACAGCATCCCGCTGAACTTCTCGCCCATGCTCAACGCCCACCACGCCCAGATCGAGGGATGGCAGACCGCCAAGAACGGCTGGTGGTGGCTTAAGGACGTGATCCGCAACAAGTGATGTCACCTGGGGCGGGTGCCGGCGACGGTGCCCGCCTGACCGCCGCATGTGGATCTTCCGATTCGTGGGCGCCCGGCTGCTGCAGGCCTTACCGGTCCTGCTCGGTGTGACGCTGATCGCGTTCCTGGCCATCCAGCTGGTGCCTGGCGACCCGGTGCGCATCATGATGCAGGGCCGCGCCAGCGAAGCCGCCGTGGCGGAGCTGCAGGCTCGCCTCGGGCTCGACCGGCCCGTGCTGCTGCAATACCTCAGCTTCGTGGGCAACGCCGTCACGGGCGATCTCGGCACCTCCATCATCCAGCGGGCTCCTGTGTCGGCGATCATCTGGGAACGACTCGTGCCCTCGGTGTTCCTGCTGGTCTACTCGACCGTGCTCGCCGTGCTGCTCGCGGTTCCCCTGGCGGTCTGGGCGGCGGCGCGCCGTGAACGCCTGGCCGACCACATCATCCGGCTCACGGGCACGCTGTGCTTCTCCATGCCGTCGTTCTGGATCGGCCTCATCCTGATCCTGAGCTTCGGGCTGACGCTGAAGTGGTTCCCGATCGCGGGCTTCGGCCGCGGCTTCGTCGGGCATCTGCACCACCTGTTCCTGCCGGCGATGACCATCGCGCTGTTCCTGGCGCCGCTGCTGATGCAGTCCCTGCGGGCCGCCATGCTCGAGGCGATGACAGCCGACCACGTCGAGGTGGCCCGCGCCAAGGGCCTGTCCGAGGGACGCATCCTGTTCCGTTATGTTTTGCGGGCGGCCGCGATACCGGTGATCACCATCCTGGCGGTCAATATCGGCTGGCTCATCAGCGGCAGCGTGGTGGTGGAATCGGTGTTCTCGGTGTCGGGTCTGGGCATGCTGCTGGTACACGCCGTGTCCACGCGGGACTATCCGGTCATCCAGGGCCTCACCGTGGTGTTTGCCCTGCTGGTGCTCGGCGTGAGCCTGCTGGCCGACATCGCCTACGCCCTGGTCGACAAGCGAGTGCGCGCGTGAGTGCACCCTCCGCCAGCAGCGCGCAGGCGGGCGGTGGGCTGCGGCTCACGGCAGAGCTGTCGCGCTGGTCGCCGTCGCTGCGCATCGGCCTCCTGCTGCTCGCGCTGCTCATCGCTGCCGGCATCCTCGCGCCCTGGCTCACGCCCTACGATCCGCTCAGACAGGACTATGGCGCGGCCCTGCAGCCCCCCGGACGGGTGCACTGGTTCGGCACCGATTCCCTCGGACGCGATCTGTTCACGCGCGCTCTTTACGCGATCCGCACCGATCTGGTGATCGGCTTCTGGACCACCTACGTGCCCATGGTGTTCGGCGTGCTGCTGGGCGCGTGGGCCGGCCTGCGCCGCGGGCTGTTTGACACCGTGCTCATGCGTGTCATCGACACGGCGCTCGCCTTCCCCTTCCTGGTGCTCATCATCGTCATCCTGTCCATCCTCGGGCCCGGTACACACAACATCTACATCGCGGTGTTCCTGGTGGGCTGGACCATGTACGCGAGGCTCGCCCGGGCCGAAACCCTGGTCGAGGCCGGCAAGGACTACGTGCTTGCAGCGCGCACCCTGGGCTATCCGGGCTGGCGCATCCTGTGGCGACACGTCCTGCCGAACATCATGAATTCGTCCATCGTGTTCTCGATGTCGGATTTCGTGCTCAACATCCTGCTGGTGTCCGGGCTGAGCTTTCTCGGTCTGGGTGTGCCCGCACCCACGCCGGAATGGGGTGCCATGGTGGCCGAAGGCAAGGACTTCATGGAGCAGGCCTGGTGGATCAGCACCCTGCCAGGGCTGATGATAGTGGTCACCGGTGTGGCGCTGGCCCTGATCGGCGACGGACTCACCCAGCGCCTCGGAGGCGGCCATGTCGGCGGGCACTGAGGCTGGCGCCCTGCTCAGCATCCGCGATCTCGAGGTGCGCTTCCGCGGACCAGCCGGAACGGTCGTCGCCAGCCGCGGCGTGTGTCTTGACGTGGTCCCTGGCGAGACCCTGGGCCTGGTGGGCGAGTCCGGCAGCGGCAAGAGCGTGCTGTGCCGCGCCGTGCTGGGCCTGTTGCCGCAGCCCGCCGCGCGCGTCAGCGCCGGCAGCATCCTGTTCGATGGACAGGATCTGCTGCGCCTGCCCGAGTCGCGCCTGCGCAGCATCCGCGGCACCGACATCGCCATGGTGTTCCAGAACGCCATGACCAGCCTGAGCCCGGTATGGCCCGTGGGCGAACAGGTCACCGAGGGCCTGCGCATTCATCGCGGCCTCGCGCGGTCGGAAGCCCGCGAGGCGGGCATCGAGCTGATGCGCGCCACGGGTATTCCCGACCCGTCGCGCCGCTACGACGACTACCCATGGCAGTGGTCCGGTGGCATGCTGCAGCGGGCCGTCATCGCCATGGCCATGGCCTGCTCCCCGCGCCTGCTGCTCGCCGACGAACCCACCACCGCCCTGGACGTCACCATCCAGGAACAGATCCTGGCGCTCCTGTCGCAGTTGCAGGCCGAAAAGCATATGACCATGGTGCTCGTCTCGCACGACATCGGCGTCATCGCCGAGACCTGCGATCGCATCGCTGTGATGTACGCGGGCATGTTGGTCGAGACCGGCGGGGCCTCCGAGGTGCTGTCGGCACCACGTCATCCCTACACCGCCGGGCTGTTGCGCTCCAGTCCCGACCTCGACGACGAGGCGCTGCGGCTGGAGCCCATCCCGGGGCAGCCCCCGGACCTGCTGAACCCTGTCCCCGGGTGCCCGTTCGCTGAGCGCTGCAGCCTCGCAAGCGCCGAGTGCCACCACGAGGCGGTGCGCCTGCGGGAGGTCGCGCCCGGCCACCACAGCGCCTGTCTGTTCCCGGAGCGCTCGTCGTGAGCGCTGCCACACCCCTGCTGGAATTGCGCGACGTCGGCGTGAGCTTCATGCGTCCGCGCAGCCTCGCGGACGTGCTCGCGCGCCGTGCCGCCCCCGCGGTAGCGGCCGTGCGCGCCGCCTCGCTGGTCATCGCACCCGGAGAGACAGTCGGCCTCGTGGGCGAGAGCGGCAGCGGCAAGACGACGCTCGGCCGAGCCATCCTGCAGGTGGTACCAGTCGCCTCCGGTGACATGCGGTTCCGCGGACGCGACCTCCGGGAGCGCGACGCCGACTGGCAGCGCAGCCTGCGCCGCGGCATCCAGATGGTGTTCCAGGACCCCTACTCATCCCTCAATCCGCGCATGACGGTGGCGCAGACCCTCGGCGAGGTGCTGCGATTCCACCACGTCGAAGCCAGCGCGGACCTGCCGTCCGAGGTGGCGCGGCTGATGCGGCTGGTCGGCCTGCCGCCGTCTCTCGCCGAGCGCCTGCCACGGGGCCTGAGCGGCGGCCAGCGCCAGCGCGTCGGCCTCGCCCGCGCCCTGGCGGTGCGCCCGGAACTGCTGGTGCTGGACGAGCCGGTGGCGGCACTGGACGTCTCGATCCAGGCGCAGATCCTCAACCTGCTCGCCGATCTGCGTCAGGAGCTGGGGGTGGCCATGCTGTTCGTGGCGCACGATCTGTCGGTGGTGCGCCACATCTCAGACCGCGTCGCGGTCATGTATCGCGGCAGCATCGTCGAACAGGGCACGCGCGACGAGATCTTCCGCCGCCCGGCCCACCCCTACACCCGTGCGCTGCTGGCGGCGGTGCCTCGCGTTGGCGGTGGCCGACGGCATCGTCAGGTGCAGCCGGCAACGGATCTGGCGCAGCCCCCGGGAGGCTGTGCATTCGCGCCGCGCTGCCCATCCGCCACCGAGCTCTGCCACCGAAGCGCACCCCGCCAGGTTGCACTGTCGACCACCCAGGTCGTGGCCTGTCACCTGGTCACGCGGTCCCCCGCTTCCGATGAGGAAGCTGCGCATGTGTGACGCCTTCGTCGCCCTCGCCAACAGCGCAGCCGGGCGCTCGTTGCTGCTCGCGAAGAACGCCGACGCCGAGATCAACGAGGTCGCGTGATGACCGACCACCGTGCGGTGAAGCCGCACTTGCGGGCCGCGTTCGAACTCTGACCAACCCCATGGCTGCAACCATAGACGCTCACGACCTGCCGGTGGCCCTCGGGGCCGCTCTCCCCTTCTTCTGGCGCAACCCGGCCTGGCGTCCGTCCGCCCAGGTGCTCGATCAGCTCGAGTTCACGCAGGCCGACATCGAGGCGGCGCGGCAGCTGTGGCAGCGCGCCGCGCCATTGCTGCAACGCCTGTTTCCCGAGCTGGCTGCTGCCGCCGGCCGCATCGATTCGCCCCTGCTGACACTCGGCCCCGACACCCTGGCGCAACTGGGCCTGCCCGCGGACGCGCGCGCACTGGTCAAGGCCGACCACGCCCTGCCGGTGACCGGCTGCATCAAGGCCCGGGGCGGCGTGTATGAAGTGCTGTGGTTCGCGCTCGACCTCGCACGGCGCCTGGGTCACGACGGCCGCGATTGCGCGGAGCTGGCCGAGCCGGCGTGGCGTGCCCGTTTCTCAGGCCACAAGGTGCTCGTCGGGAGCACCGGCAACCTCGGCTTCAGCGTCGGCGTCGCGGCGCGCGCCCTGGGCTTCGAGGCCGAGGTCCACATGTCCGCGGACGCCAAGGCCTGGAAGAAGGACCGGCTGCGCGCGCTGGGCGTACGCGTGGTCGAGCATGATGGCGACTACACCACGGCGGTTGCCGCCGCTCGCGCCGTGGCGGCCGCGACGCCCGGCAGCCACTTCGTCGATGACGAAGCCTCGCGCCACCTGTTCATGGGCTACGCGACGGCTGCGGCGGACCTGGCGGCCCAGCTTGCCGCCCTGGACATCGTCGTCGACGCGGACCGACCGCTCAACGCGTATCTCCCCTGCGGGGTGGGCGGTGCACCGGGCGGGGTCACGCTCGGGCTCAAGCACCTGTGGGGCGACGCGGTCCGTTGCATCTTCGTCGAGCCGGTGCAGGCTCCCAGCATGCTGGTGCGACTCGCGACGGGTCTCGGGCGTGCCATGTCGGTCTACGATGTTGGCCTCGACAACCACACGGTCGCCGATGGCCTGGCCTGCGCCGCGGCCTCGGAGCTCGCCGCCCGGACCGTCGGATCGCTGATCGACGCCGTGGTCACCGTGACGGATCATGAGATGCTGGCCTGGATGCGACTGGCCTGGACCCGGGAGGGTCTGCGCCTCGAACCCTCGGCCGCGGCGGCATTCGCCGGCTGTGCACGCCTGCTGGCCGACGCCTCCGTCGCCCTGCCACCCGCGGCCACTCACGTGCTGTGGACCACAGGTGGGGCACTGCTGCCGGAGGCGGTGTTCCGGTCGCAATTGGCAGCCGCCAACGGGGCCTCGGCGCACCCTGCGTGAGGCATCTTTCTCCGGCAGAGTTCATCCCGCCCTCGCGATGGCTCTGCGTGGCGATTCGGGGCAGAGCTCGAGCATTTTGACCCCGAAAAGGGCTGTCTAAGGACGAATCCGGGCCGTTTTCGGCCTGTTTTTCCATTTGAATCAGAGAGTGTTCGAGGTCCGACCCCAGAATGCTATATTTCGACGTTTCTGGTAGGATTAAACCATGACGGAAGAACAGGTGGTCGACGGCTTGGGGGCGCTGGCGCATCCGGTGAGACTGCGGGTGTTTCGAGCGCTGGTGGTGGCGGGACAAGCGGGGCTCACGCCGGCGACGCTGCAGGCCTCGCTTGGGATACCTGCGACCACCCTGTCCTTTCACCTCAAGGACCTCACGCGCTCCGGGCTGACGACGGTGGAGCGCTCGAGTCGTCACCTGATCTACCGCGCCGCTTACGACCGCATGAACGGCCTGATCGCCTATCTGACCGCCCACTGCTGCGAGGGTGTGGATTGTGGCGTCGTGCAACAGGCACCGGCCTGCGTCTGCTGATCACACACCCGCATCGAGGAGACCCGCATGAAGCGCTTCCACGTCCACGCCCACGTCACCGACCTCCTGGCCAGCATCGCCTTCTACACCCGGCTGTTCGGCACTCCGCCCACGCGCATCGAGGCGGACTACGCCAAGTGGATGCTGGACGACCCGCGCGTGAATTTCGCCATCTCGACGCGCGGTGCCGCCCCCGGCGTCGACCACCTCGGCATCCAGACCGACACCGAAGAGGAATTGGAGGAACTGAAAGCCCGCGCCCAGGCTGCCGACATGGCCCTGCTGGACGAGGGCGACACCACCTGCTGCTATGCCCGCAGCGAGAAGCACTGGATCACCGACCCGCAGGGCATCGCCTGGGAGCAGTTCCATACCCTTGCCGACATCCCCGTGTTCCGCGAAAAGGAACCCGCCACTGCGCCGGCATCCGCGTGCTGCGCACCGACCGCAGGCAGCGGCCGTCCGCTGTCCATTCCGATCAAGTCGGCAGGCTCCTGCTGCTGAGGCCGGACATGAGCTCCGTCACTCACAACGTGCTGTTCATCTGCACCGCCAATTCCGCCCGCTCCATCCTGGCCGAGGGCCTGCTCAATGCGCTCGGCGGGCTTCGCGGCTTCCGCGCGTGGTCGGCCGGCAGTCACCCCGGCGGAACGGTGAACCCGTTCGCGCTGCGCACACTGCAGGAGCAGGGCATCTCGGTGGAGGGCTTCCGCAGCAAGAGCTGGGAGGAGTTCACCCTGCCCGGCGCTCCGGCGATGGACTTCGTCTTCACCGTCTGCGACCAGGCTGCGGGTGAGGCCTGCCCGATCTGGCCCGGCCAGCCGGTCACAGCCCACTGGGGGGTGCCCGACCCGGCGGCCGTGCAGGGCGACGACCTGGCCCGGGCGAAGGCCTTCTTCACTACCTTCATGACACTGCGCAGGCGCATCGAGCTGCTGCTGTCGCTGCCGCTGGCGAGCCTCGACCGCCTCGCCCTGCAGCAACGGGTGCGCGACATCGGCACGCAGTGATGCCGCGATTCCAAGCCCCGAGCCACCGGCCGCGTGTGGCCGGGACGCCGGCTTGAGCCTCCGCCCGCCCGGCGCCGTGCTTGGCAGGCGCTGAGCGCGCTGCTGCAACGCTCCGGGGCAGAGCTCGCTCATTTCGCCCCCGAAAAGCCCCGTCCAAGCCCGAAAAGGCCTGTTTTTGGCCTGTTTTTCCTTTTGAATCAGATAGTTTTCGAGGTCCGACCCCGTGGGGCTGATTTTCGAGGTCCGACCCCGTGGGGCTGACCCCGTGGGGCTGGCTTTCGCCGGTGCGCTGCGGGTGATACCTTCGGGCGGTCGACACAGGAGATGGGGACATCATGCGCAAGTGGCTGCTAACGGTGGCTTTGGCGGTGACGGCGTGCCTCGCGCACGCGGATGAGAAGAAGTACGGTCCAGGCGTCACCGACACCGAAATCAAGATCGGCCAGACCATGGCCTACAGCGGTCCCGCGTCTGCCTACTCCACCGTGGGCAAGGCGCACGCCGCCTTCTTCGAGATGGTCAACGCCAAGGGCGGCGTGAACGGCCGCAAGCTCAGGCTCATCAGCCTCGACGATTCCATGGTGCCGCCGCGAGCGCTGGAACAGGTGCGCAAGCTGGTCGAGCAGGAGCAGGTCGCCTTCACCTTCGGCATCCTCGGCCTGAGCAACATGGCCGTGCAGATGTATCTCAACCAGAAGAAGGTGCCGCACCTGTTCCCGGCGGTCGCCGGGCGCCGGTTCCACGAACCGAAGAAATCGCCCTGGACCATGGGCTGGGTGCCGAGCTTCGAGTTCGAGGGGCGGGTCTACGCGGACTACCTGCTGAAGAACAAGCCGGACGCGAAGATCGCGATCCTCTACATGAACGACGACCTGGGCAAGGAGTACGTCAAGGGCCTCAAACTCGGGCTGGGTGACAGGGCCGGGAAGATGGTGGTGGCCGAAGCCACCCACGAACTGTTCGATGCCTCGGTGGACTCGCAGATCATCCAGCTCAAGTCCTCGGGTGCCGACACTCTGTTCATGTTCACCATTCCGAAGTTCGCCACCCAGACCATCCGCCGCGTGCACGACCTCGGGTGGAAGCCGCTGCACTTCACCGGCTACCCGGCAGCCTCGATCGGCATGACCCTGGCGCCGGCTGGTCTGGAAAAATCGGTGGGCCTGATCACGGCGTTCTTCGGCAAGGACCCGATGGATCCTGAGTACGCCAACGACCCGGAGGTAAAGGAATTCGTGGAGTGGATGCGGAACTACAACAAGGACGCCGATCCGGTGGACGGCGCCTACGGCTACGCATGGATGCACGGCCACCTGCTGCTGGAGGTGCTGAAGCGCTGCGGCAACGACCTGACGCGGGAGAACATCATGCGCCAGGCCGCCAACCTCAAGGATGTCCGTCTGCCACTGACATTGCCGGGCATCCTCATCAGCACCGGGCCGGACGACTTCCGGCCCATCACCCAGCTGCGGCTGCTGCGCTTCGACGGCAAGCGCTGGAACTACTTCGGCCCGATGATCGACGAGCGATGAGGCCACCCACCCGCAGGCCGGTCACTCGAGCGTGGAGAGCAGCACGTCCTCGTCGGCGAACACGTCCTGCGCCACCGGGCGCAGTTTCCACTCCGGGGCCAGCACCTCGCGCTCGGCGAAGAACCTGACCTCGCCGGTGCGCAGCACCTTGCTGCTCGGAAACGGCTGGCCGTCGAGACGACGGATCCAGTAATGCGGCACCCGCTGGTCGAATCCGGCCTGGATGGCCGAGACGGTGACCAGCAGGTTCTCGTTGAGTATCGAAGCCTTGGTGTTGCAGGTGATGGCCAGGTCGCCGATCTTGAATTTCATGGTCTCCCCTCTGGGGTTTGTTTTTGATTCCGCCACATCCGCGGCGTGAACCCTGACGCCAACGCCGTCATGGAACGGCGCTTTCGCTATCCACCCCTGCTCTGCAAGCCTCGGGCCACCACTCATCCCGCCCACGTCCCGGCTTTGATTTGATTGGTTTTAGCGCCCCGCTTTGTTTCAGTTCAATGTTCCGCTGCCAGATTTCCCGACGGTACCACCATGCTCTGGGGTCGGACCTCAAAACCCTCATGAAAACAAAGCTAAATCCCCCTTCCTGCAGTATCATTTCGATCCTAGGACGGTGATTTTCGGGCCCCGAATTGGGCCCGTAATCGCCCGTTTCGTGGTGTTCGGTCGCGGCTCGCGCTACTCGTCGCCCGCCTCGAGTACAGCTTCAGCAGCGCTGACCCTGCGTTAGACTCGGGGCCTTCGTAATTTGGATTCCATAAGTCCGCCTGCGCCCCGGCAGGCCCCGCTCAACCCATGCCCGAACATCTCTGGTTCTCTGCCGCAACCGGCTTCGAGGCCGCCTGCGACGTCCCCTCACTGCCGGTCGGACACCGCGCCCGCAGGCTGCACGGCCACAGCTTCCTCGCGAGAGTCCGGGCCGAATTGCCCGCCGGCTGGGCTCCATTCCCAGGCGCCGAGGTGGACC
>JBILUV010000203.1:0-6687 GCA_044370825.1 Burkholderiales bacterium
ATCACAACGCGATCCTCGAGAACGATCCATGATCGATCGTGACGGCTACCGTCCCAACGTCGGCATCGTGCTCGTCAACCCCAGGAACGAGGTTTTCTGGGCCAAGCGCGTGCGCGAGCACGCCTGGCAGTTCCCTCAGGGCGGCATCAAGCAGGGCGAGACGCCAGAGGTCGCGATGTACCGCGAACTCCACGAGGAAGTAGGCCTCGACCCGTTCCATGTCCAGGTGCTCGGGCGTACACGGGAGTGGCTGCGCTACGACGTGCCGCGGCACTGGGTGCGTCGCGAATCACGGGCGCATTACCGCGGCCAGAAGCAGATCTGGTTTCTGCTGCGCCTGACCGGGCGCGATTCCGATGTCTGCTTGAGGCGCTCCGAGAAGCCCGAGTTCGACGCCTGGCGATGGACCGACTACTGGGTCCCGCTGGACGCCGTGGTCGAGTTCAAGCGCGAGGTCTACTCGCAGGCCCTTTCCGAACTGAGCTGCCACCTGTCGCTTCGACCGGATCCGGGCTGGCTGTCGGGCATGTCCGGGAGCCCGCTGATGCAGGCCTGAGCGACGTGGCGAAGTCATTCAGTCTGCCGCGATCTGCGGCAGAGACGGCGCGTTGTGCGCCGCGTTGTCCACGAGCACCACGAGCAGGTCACCCCTGACGCCCCAGGCTGCCGCAACGTCCGACAGCAGGTCCACCAACAGACCCGGCGCTGCCGGATCCTCCGCCGCGAGGGCGTCCACGCCCGAGAGGCTCAGTACGACACCGGCCGGGTCCGGGCGCAGATCGGTCAGGCTCTCCTCCAGCGCATCCCAGTTGCCACCGAACCAGGGCGGGAACCCGAAGGCCTGGGCGAATCCGCGCATCAGCGCCTCGCGGCCGGTGATGCCGGCGATGCGCACCAGTCGGGGACCGGGTCCTGCCGGCCAGTCAGACGGCAGCGGGTCAGGGCACTGATACACACCGCAGGCGCGGGTGCGCAACACCTCGGCGATGTCGGTCCGGGTCAAGGCTTGCCTCCTTTGCCGCACTCGCAGCGGCGCATCATCGGACCGCGTCCTCGATGCGTCTGAAACTGGTGTAGTGGTCGGCCGTCCAATAGAACGTCTCATCGCCACCGGCCACGATGCGCCGCGCGCCCCGATCGTGGCTGCCGGGCGTCGGAACGGTGTATTCGCGATACCAGCCGCGCGGTCGAGGTGGAAGGCGGCGCTCGCGATTCGAGAACACAGCGCCGTCGCGCCAGTAAGGGAAGGGACCGCCGCGGCGGATCAGCTCGAGGGTGACACGGGCTTCGGGAGGAAGGGCTTCCAGGCGCACCGTTGCGGGCGGCTGGGCCAGGGGAGTGCGCCAGTCGTCGGCAGCTGCGAACGGCGCCAGGAGCAAAATCAGGCAGGCGAGCAGCGCCCGTGTCAGAACACCCATACAGTCGCCGCGCTCAGGGCCAGGGTGCCGTCGGGTCCGGGCCCGAGGTCGGGTGCGCCAGCCGGCGCACCGCGACGTGATTCCCGGTCAGCCCTGGTGCCATACCACGGTCTCGCCGCTTGCCGTCCAGCGCTCGAAGTGCGTGCCGAACGCGGCCTCGACGCTGTTCCTCCTGACCTTGAAGGTGGGGGTGATGAGTTCGTTGTCCACGGTCCAGGGCTCCGTGGTCAGGACCAGACAGTCCATCTGCTCGTGGCGGTCGAGCGTTTCGTTCACGGTCTTCAGATGCCCGGCCAGCGAGTCCGTCAGCGCGCGGCGTCCCTCAGGGCTGGCGGCCTGCTGCACGGCCACGGCGTTGAGCATCGCCAGCGCCAGCGGTTGGGCCAGATTCGCGCCGGTGACGCAGCAGGCCTCGATCGCCGAATGCGTGGCCAGACGATCTTCGATCGGGGCCGGCGCCACGTACTTGCCCTTGCTGGTCTTGAACAGGTCCTTCACACGACCGGTGATGCGCAGGTTACCCTCTGCGTCGAGCGCCCCCTTGTCCCCGGTATGCAGCCAGCCGTCATCCGTGAAGGCCTGGCGGGTCAGTTCGTCCTCGCGGTAGTAGCCGAGCATTAGCCCGGGGCTTCGCATCTGGATCTCGCCGCTGGCCGGGTCCAGACGCGACTCGACCCCGTCGAAGGGCAGGCCGACGGTGCCGGGGCGCTGCCGGCCCGGCAGGGTGCAGTGGCTGACGGCACAGTTCTCGGTCATGCCGTAGATCTCGACGATCTCCAGGCCCAGCCGCGCATACCAGCGCAGCAGGTCCGTCGGCACGGGGGCGGCGCCGCCCCCGGCGAAGGCGCAGGCATCCAGGCCCAGCGCACCAAGGATCTTCCGGCGGACGATGCCACCGATGATGGGCAGCGACAGCAGCAGGTCGAGCTTCCTCTGGGGCAGCTTCGCAAGCACCCCCTGCTGGAACTTGACCCACAGCCGCGGCACGCTGAAGAAGACGGTCGGACGCGCGCGCTGGAGATCCGCGGTGAAGGTGTCCAGGCTCTCGGCAAAGAAAACGCGGAAACCGACCGCCAGCTGGCCGTGCTCGACCAGGGTGCGCTCGGCGACATGCGCGAGCGGCAGGTAGGACAACATGCGCGACCCGCCCGCCACCGCGGTGATGCGCCGCAGCCCGGACTGCACGCTCCAGGCGAAGGTCTCGAAGCTGTGCATCACGCCCTTGGGCATGCCCGTGGTGCCCGAGGTGTACATGATGGTCGCGAGTTCGTCCCCATCTCGCACCGGTCGCCCCGGCAGCGGGGCGACGCCAGCGGTGACGTCCTCCCACATCGGGTAACGCTGGCGGGCGTCCTCGGGGGACAGCGGGTGGCTGATGCAGGCCATGCCTTCCGGAACGCCGGCCCGCATGGCGTCCCAGCCATCGAGCTTGCCGACGAACAGAATCCGGGCTCCGGAGTGCTCGAGGATCTGGCGGATGCTCGAGGCCGCCAGCGTGGGGTAGAGCGGTACCGAGACAGCGCCGGCGAGCCAGATGGCGTAGTCGCTCATCAGCCAGTGGGCCGTGTTCTTCGACAGGATCGCCACACGGTCACCGTGCCGCACGCCGAGAGCCTGCAGGTGTGCCGCCATGCGGCGCGCCTGATCAGCCACCTCGCGCCAGGTGAAGTCGCGCACCACGCCGCCGCCCATGGGCTGGGTGAAAGCCACACGGTCGGGCGCGGTGCTCTCCCAGTGGAACAGGCGCTGCAGGGCCAGCGCATCGTCGTCGACGGAACGGCTCATGCTCGACCTCCTGGCGCCGGGGCGCGCGCCGCATTGGCAGGGTTGGCGGGTACGCCGAGGCGTACCGTGGAAGGAGAATAGCCAGTCCTCCGCGACCGCCGCAACCACCGCGATCGCAGCGGGTGCGGCGCGCGAGCGACCGCGGGGTCAGTCCCCGACCGACAGCACGATCTTGCCGACGTGGGTGCTGGATTCCATGAGGCGGTGCGCCTCGGCGGCCTGATCGAGCGGGAACACCGAGTGGATCACCGGCTTGATGGTACCGGCCTCGATCTTGGGCCACACGTGCTGGCGCAAGGCGTTCGCCACGGCGGTCTTGTATTCGACCGAGCGCGGGCGCAGCGTCGAGCCGGTGATGGTGAGACGTCGGAAGAGGATGTCGCTCATGTCGAGGGTAGTGTTGCTGCCGCCGAGGAAAGCGATGAGCGACAGCCGCCCGTCGGCGGCGAGGCACTTGAGCTCCCGCGGGACGTAATCGCCGCCCACCATGTCGAGGATGACGTCCACGCCCTTGCCGCCAGTCAGTTCCTTCACCACCACGACGAAATCCTCTTCGCGGTAGTCGATGCCGCGCTCCGCCCCCAGGACCTCGCAGGCGCGGCATTTGTCGCGCGTACCGGCGGTGGCGAAGACGCGGTGCCCGAAGGCACGCGCCATCTGGATGGCGGTCACGCCGATGCCGCTGGAACCGCCCTGCACCAGCAGCGTCTCCCCGGGCGCGAGGCGTGCACGGTCAAATACGTTGATCCAGACCGTGAAGCAGGTCTCCGGCAGGGAGGCCGCCTCGATCATGCTCAGGCCGTGGGGCACGGGCAGGCACTGGCCGGCGGGCGTGGTGCAATAGCCGGCGTAGCCGCCACCCGGCGTCAGGGCACACACCGCGTCGCCCACACGCCAGCCGCTCACACCGTCGCCGAGCGCGGCCACGGTACCCGCCACTTCGAGGCCGGGAAGGTCGGACACCCCGGGTGGCAGCGGATACAGGCCCTGGCGTTGCAGCACGTCCGGCCGGTTGACGCCCGCCGCAGCGACCCGGATCAGCACCTCACCCGCGCGCGGGGAAGGTGGGGGGCGGCGTCCGGGACGCAGCACTTCGGGGCCGCCCGGCTGGGCGATCTCGACCACGGGCATGTCGGCGGGCAGGGCGTTCATCAGAGGCTCTCCTGGATGGGCAAGGGCGCGGACCCTGAGGAGAGGGTGCGCGCACGACGGACGCATTGTATCGGTGTCCCCGTCGCACCCATCGTGCGGATGCAGCGGACGTGCGACCTGGAGCCTCCTGCGGCTATCATCCGGCGCAACTGCACCGGTCTGTCCGGTTGCGCCCTGTTCGTGCATGCCGGCGGCCCTGCCGCCTCGGAGGTCCAATGGTTTACCTGATCATCGGTCTCGTGCTGTTTCTCGGCGCCCATTCGGTGCGCATCTTCGCGGACGACTGGCGCAGCGCCCGCATCGCCGCCATGGGCGAGGGGGCCTGGAAGGGGCTGTACTCCCTGGTTTCGGGTGTCGGGCTGGCGCTCATCGTCTGGGGCTACGGGCTGGCGCGGGAGGCACCGGTCGATCTCTGGCATCCGCCGCGCGGCCTGGGACACCTCACGGCCCTGCTGACGGTCCCGGCCTTTGTGCTTCTGGCGGCGGCCTATGTGCCGGGGAACCACCTCAAGGCGGCCATCGGCCACCCGATGGTGGCGGGCGTGAAGCTGTGGGCGCTGGCGCACTTGCTGAGCAACGGGCGGCTCGCGGACGTGATCCTGTTTGGCACCCTGCTGGCTTGGGCGGTGGCGGATTTCGCGGCGGCGCGGCGCCGCGACCGGGCCGGGCGCTCGCCACGGCCTGGGGCCACCATGGGCCGAACCCTCGTGGCGGTGGTGGTTGGTCTGGTCGCCTGGGCAGCCTTCGCCTTACACCTGCACGCGAGCCTCATCGGAGTCCGGCCGCTGGGCTGAGACCGTCATCCAGGGGCTGGGCGCGCCACAGGCAACCCATCCGGCCGCTCGGCCGCCTCAAACTTGCCCCGACCAGGGGCCTTGCACCAGTTCAGCCTCGTCGTCGCCAGGCCAGGGTGGCATGGTGACGCCGACGGCCTCGAGGCTTGCCTCGCCTGTGCAGCGGAACTGGAAGCAGGTCCCGCACGGCAGCGAGATGCAGGTGCCCGCTTCCACGACGGTGATCTCCTCGGCGGAGGTGCTCCGGCGCCAGATCTCGCCGTGCCCGGCGACGAACAGCCACAGCTCCTCGACACTGCGGTGAACCACGGCCCGCGAGCACGTCCCCGGAGGCAACCGGAAGCGCGCCATGGAGCCGCCGGGGAGCCTGAGCAATGGCAGGACCTCGGAGCCGTCGGGAGCGGTTTCCGCCCTGGCATCTCGCAGGTGCAGTGTCGCGAAGCCAGGCCCGTGCCGGGTCACGCCCACGGCCAACGCCCGGCCGCCCGGCGGCGGTTTTTCATGGCTGCCTTTCCGGCGCGTGGCGGGCGTTGACCGCGGGGGCTGCCTCGTGCGGCGTGGCCCCGGTCCGGGCATGACGACGCATCGGCGTTTCGCACCTGTGGGGCCATCGATGCCGGTGGCGGCAAGGCCCTCACCTCGGCTGGTCCGCCCGCTCCACCGTCAGGGAGGGGGCGGTGCGAGAGTCCGTCTCCGCCATCGCGCCGTGACGCAGGGGATTGGGCCCCCAGACCATCGGCAGGTCGCGCTTGCGGGCACGAGCGAGATCTTCGAGATGTCGCGCCGGCGCCATCTCCCAGGCGTAGTCAGCCAGACGTCGCGTGAGGTCCTGGACCAGGGCCGGATTGCGCTCCGCGGCGTTGTCCTCCTCGCCCGGGTCGTGCGGGATGTCGTAGAGCTCGACGCGCGGTGGCAGGGCGGCGTGGAATATCAGTTTCCAGTCGCCGACGCGGATGGCGCCGCGCAGGTCCTCCACGCTGAGGGGAACGTCCTTGCGCTCGCCCAGGCGGCCGTCCTTGATGGCGCTCCACTGGTCGATGCCGTCCACGGGCTTGCGCTGGTCGCGATTCGCACCGGCGCGGGCGAGCAGGGTCGGGTAGAGGTCCGTCACGTGCATCAGCGCATTGCAGACCCCGCCCTCCAGGGCACGCGGCCAGCGCACCAGCGCCGGCACCCGTACGCCGCCCTCGTACAGGCTGCCCTTGCCATCGCGGTAGGGGCTGTTGTCCGCCGCACCCTGGGGGACGTCGCCGTCCCCGGTCGGCACCTTGTGGGCGACGGCGCCACCGTTGTCGCTGTGGAACACGATGATGGTGTCCTCCAGCATGCCCTTTTTCTCCAGCGCTGCGAGCACCTGGCCGACGGCGTCGTCCACGGCCGACACCATGGCGGCATAGGTGCGGCGCAGCGGGTCGCGGATGCGGGCGTTGCGCTCCAGCAGTTCCTTGGGCGCCTGCAGCGGCGCGGCTGGCGCGTTGAACGACACCCAGAGGAACAGCGGCCTGGAGGGATCGTGGGCGCCGATCAGGGTTGCCGCC
>JBILUV010000300.1:0-4130 GCA_044370825.1 Burkholderiales bacterium
CCGCCTCGCGGCCGATGAGCTGCGTGTCGTAGCCGGTCTCCTTCAGCGGCTTGTCGTTGCGGCGCCAATCGGGCCCAGCCTCCCCGATGCGCGTGAAGTGATCGATCCCGCCAGCCAGGGTGCCGTAGAAGTGGTCGAAGCCGCGCCGGGTGGGCCAGAACTCGGGGCGGGCGTGCCCGAGCTGCCACTTGCCGACCAGAGCGGTGCGGTAGCCGGCTTCGCGCAGCGCCTGCGCCAGGGTGCGCTCCTCCGGGGGCAGTCCATAGCTGCTTTGCGCGAGTACCGACTGGGTCTGCAGACCGTAGCGAAACGGGTATCGACCGGTCATCAGCGCCGCCCGGGTCTGGCTCGAGTGGGGCTGGACATAGAACTGGTTGAGGCGCACCGCGCCGTCCGCGATGCGGTCGATGTTCGGCGTGGCGATCTCCTTGCCCAGGAAACCGACGTCGTGCCAGCCGAGGTCGTCCGGCATCAGATACACGATGTGCGGGCGGTCGGCGGCGTCTGCCTGAACGACCACGGCGGCGCACATGACGAGGCAGGCAAGCCACCCGAGGATCCCGGTCGATGCGCTGAAGCGAAGCGATGCGTGAGCTTTCATGACGCGCAGATGTTACCGCAGGCGCCCGATCCGGCCACGGTCGGATGCGGGTCACGGGGCCGGGGGCCGCAGGGGGGCGCTGTGCTACCATCGATCGGATGACAGACACATCCCGCACCGTCCTGCAAGCGCTGGGCTCCATTGCGGACCGGCTGCGGACGCGCCAGCGCGTCGAGGCCCTGGCCCTTGCCCTCGCCGTGGCCGTGCCGAGCGTGCTGGTGGCTGCCACCCTGTCCGCCATCCTCGCCCGCACGTCCATTGCGCACTGGCCCTGGGCGGGGGCGGCAATCCTGCTGCTGCTCACCGCCCTGTGGCTGCTTGGCCGCTGGCGCCAGCGCGTCGGTCCGGAAGAGGCGGCGCGCGTCGCCGACGAACGCGCCGGCCTGGAGGATGAACTCAAATCGGCGCTCTGGTTTTCGCGCCAGCCGGCGCCGAATGCCTACGTAACGGCCATGATGCAAAACGCCGCCGGCCGCGCGGCCCGTCTGGTCCCGCGCGATCTGGTTCCGCTGGCCATGCCCGGAGCTGGCTGGGTCGCGCTCGGCAGCGCAACCCTGCTTGCCATCGTCGTGCCCTTGAGTCCGCGCATGAGTCCACATGGCGTCCACGACGATGCCGGGGCGGTACCGGTCGCGGAGACGGCGCCGGCGCGCGGCGGCGCTGCGATGCCCGCCCAGGCAGCCCTGGAAGAGGCGATGCAGGCGGCAGACGAGGCCTCGCGCGCCAGGCTCGAGAAGCTGATGGCCGCGGTCCGGGATCCCGGTCGCAGCGCCGAAGAAAAGCGCCGCGCCATCGAGTCGGCGAGAGAGATCGCCGGGCAGAGTGCGTTGGAGGCAGCCGCCAGTCGCGAGCAGATGCGCGCCCTTGCCGACAGCCTGGCCGGCCGCGAGGGATTCGAGGAAGTCTCCAAGGCCCTGCGCGAGGGCGACGCCCGCGCTGCGGCGGATGCGCTGCGGGAGCGGCTGCCCCGCCAGGAAGGCGGAGACCAGGGCGGGAACGCCGCGGGCACCAGCCAGCCCCAGGAATCCGCCGCGACCGGCCAGGTGATGGATGCCCTCAAGGACTCGCTGCAGAACGCCAGTTCCGGACTGGGCACCCCCGGCGAGACCGAGGGGCGCCTGTCCAAGGCCGTGCAGAACCTCGAGGAATTGTCGCGGCGGCTGGACGCCTCGGCGGCGCTCAGCCGGGCTGGCCGCAAGCTGGCGGCGGTCTCCACGGCCCTGAAGCGCGAGACCACGCTGCGCGCGGCCCAGTTCGGGCGGCAGCAGGGGCAGGGCAACCCGGGTGATTCCCCGGATACCGGGGACGCGGATCTCCAGGGAGGCGCGATGTACCGTCTGGGCGCCCTGGCGAAGGAGCGGCGTGACGGCGGCCAGGAATCCAACCGCGCCGGCGACAACACCGGGAACGCCCCGGGTGATCCCGTGGTCGGTGACGAAACGAGCCGCATCAAGGCGAAGTACAAGCGCGAGACCGTGCGCGGCCAGGAGGCCGACGGCAATGACGGCACGGATACGGAGTTCTATGCCGCCAGCCGCCGCGCTGAGGCGACGGTCGAGCTCCAGGCGGTCGAGTCGCGCTACCGCCATGTCGGCGAGACCGCGCTGAGCCCGGAACGCATCGCGTTGCGGCATCGGACGCAGGTCAGGCAGTTTTTCTTGGAGAACGCGGAGAGCGCCAGGTGAGTGACGTGAACGTGGAGCAGAGACTCGAGCAGTTTCGGAGCAATGTCCGGCTGGTGCGCGAGGAAGTGGGGCGGGTGATCGTGGGCAACGACGCCGTGATCGACGGCGTCCTGACCTGCCTGCTGGCGCGCGGGCACGTCCTGCTCGAGGGCATTCCCGGGGTCGGCAAGACCAAGCTGGTGCAGACCCTGGCGGACGCCCTGCGGTTGAAGTTCTCGCGCATCCAGTTCACGCCCGACCTCATGCCCGGTGACTTCGTCGGCACGTCCATCGTGCGCGAGGACGAAGCGGGGCGGAAGTATTTCGAGTTTCAGCCGGGGCCCATTTTCGCGAACCTCGTGCTGGCCGATGAGGTGAACCGCGCCACGCCCAAGACCCAGTCCGCGCTGCTCGAGGCGATGCAGGACAACAGCGTCTCGGCGGGCAATGCGACCCGGCCGCTGGAGCAGCCGTTTTTCGTGCTGGCCACCATGAACCCGCTGGAGATGGAGGGTACCTACCCCCTGCCGGAGGCCCAGCTGGACCGGTTCTTCTTCAAGCTGCGCATGGGTTTCCCGGGGGTGGACGAGTTGCATACCGTGCTCGACCGCACCACCCTGGCGGCCGAGCCGCGCGTGGAGCGGACGCTCGCGCAGGGCGAGATCCTGGAGATGCGGGAGACGGCGCGTGAGGTGCCCGTGGCCCGCCCCGTGCAGGACTACGCCATCCGGCTCACGCTTGCCACCCACCCGGAATCTGAACTGGGACACGAGATGGCGCGCCGGTACGTGCGTTTCGGCGCCAGCCCTCGCGGCACGCAGGCGCTGATCCTCGGCGCCAAGGTGCACGCGCTCATGCACGACCGGCTGCACGTCTCCGGCGAGGATATCCGGGCGGTGGCCCTGCCGGCGCTGCGGCACCGCCTGCTCGTGAACTTCGAGGCCGAGGCCGACCGCATCGACACCGACACCATCCTGCAGCGGATCCTCGCGGACGTGGCGGGCCCGGCCTGACGGCCTGACCCGGACCAGCCCGCGGGCCGGTCGGCGCGTCGCGCGGCCGTCGGCTCCCGGGCCAGCCCGCAGGACGACCGCCGGCCACGCGCCGCCGCCCCCCTGACCCCCGACGTTTCCCGATGTCGACCACCCGATCCCTGTTCTCCGAAAACTTCCTGCGCCGTCTGGAGCACCTTCGGCTAGTGACGCGCCGGCCGGTGGCGGGGCATCTGCGGGGCGGACACCGCTCGCGTCGCACGGGTTCGGGAATGGTGTTTGCCGATTACCGTCAGTACGCCTCGGGCGACGACACGCATCACCTGGACTGGGGCATCTTCATGCGCCTGGACCGGCTGATCCTGCGCCTGTTCGAGGAGGAGGCGGACCTGCCGGTCTATCTGCTGGTCGACGCCAGCGCCTCCATGGCTCACGGTCAGCCGCGCAAGTTCGATTTCGCCCGGCAGATCGGGGCCGCATTGGCCTACCTGTCGTTGCTGAACTACGACCGGGTCAGCGTCGTGGCGTGGTCCGATGGCGTCGCCGCCGAACTGCCGATGCGGCGTGGCCGCACCCAGGTCTGGCCGCTGTTCCGCTTCCTGGAGGGCATCGAGCCTGCCGACGGCACCGATCTCGGTGCCACCCTGCGCGGATTTTTCGGCGCCAGTCGCACCCGCGGGCTGGTGATCCTGCTGAGCGACTTCCTTGATCGCGGGGCCTTCGATGCCGCCGCCCACTGGCTGCGCCAGTTCCGCCACGAGGTGGTGGCCTTCCAGGTCCTCTCGCCGGAGGAGATGGAACCGCAACTGCCGGACGAGGCGGTGCTGGTGGACGAGGAGACCGGTGCCAGCCTCGCGCTGGAGGCCTCCGCGG